>NZ_QHLP01000016.1:0-59506 GCF_003185985.1 Auritidibacter sp. NML100628 | reverse complement strand
TACGAACAATCTGCTCGGGAGTATGCTTACTGAACTTCTTCACCATTCATCCATTCTCCCCACCCACAGGCCGGGCATCAATGGACAACACTCAAGTCACCTGGACCTAAAAACCTAGGGCACTCCAAAGACACCAAATGGTTTGATAGCTGCTGAGCTTTTCATAGGGCGCTCCTAACGATTGCAGGTGAAATCTATACCCATCGAGGTATTCACTGCCGCTCAGGCTTGTCAATGAAAAAACGACTATTATTCAGGCCTCTGCGCACGGTAGACCGCGAGACGTCGAACTGTTCGGTGATTTGGGCGATGGTGAACCCAGGACGCTTCGACATGATCCGAATCTGGTCCCTGGTCGTGGTCTTGGTGATTGAGTGCGTTGTGGACGGTGCTGACTGAACACCCAACTTGCTCAGCAATGGCCCGCATCGATAAACTCTGCCCCTGCAGTTTGCGGATCTCTCTACGGCGCTGTTCACCGCGGTTGAGATAATCGTTCCGGGGTTCAGCAACGAAATCACGCACGGTTCTAGGAGAAACGCCTAGCTGTTCAGCAACCTTAAAGGCAGTACGTTTGTGACGTACAGCATGTTCAGCTGACATTTGAGGCCTCCAATAAATCTTGGGCGCTTAATCCGTTCCGTCTTTATTGACCACTTTCCCGTCCTCGTGCCACTTGGATAGTGCTGAATGTTGCCTCATAGACTGCTACCCCATTGGTCCACATCCGGGACTGGGTAGTGGTCCATCTGTGGATGCTGTTGGCAATCTGTTGGGCCTCATTTTTCGGGAGTGGTTCACTGAACTCCGCATTCAACTCATGAACATGCCAACTCACAGCCACGTAGAAATCATAACAATCGCCCAAGTGATGGCGCAGTAACCGAGACGTCTGGGGGATTTCCTAAGGCGTCTTCACAGTAGGCCTGAACCACGTCAGATGTTTCAGGGATCCACGGCAGCTAAACTCCACCGCTTACTCAAAAAGGTCCTCTGGTCGCAAAAGATCCAGTTCGATGATTGGCACGCGGGCATCGCGCTCAGCCTTGAAGGCTTGGATCGTCAAAGAAGGTATGCCCACTAATTGAGCAACGGCTCCAGTAACCAGCGGCTTTCCATCTTTGAAGATCTCATTGGGTGTAGTGTCAGATCTATGACTTGGACACCACTTCACCGAGCACTTGGGGAGACCTCTTTAGACTTGACTTACTCCATGGTTGAGCAAGCTGTTGAGCAGCAGATCGAGGAAACAGCAGATCTGGACTGGAAGAGCCAGATGCCCTTGACAGTTGACATGAGCATCCCCAGGGATCAGAAAGAAAAAGAGCGTTATGAACTAGCTAAAGATATTGCCGCAATGGCTAATACCGGTGGGGGAATGATCGTCTACGGCGTTGGAGAAACTGCGGTTAACCAACGCACCGCTGCTGGAAGTATTACGCCAGGATTACGAGTTACCACAGACGATTGTAAACGTATCCGCCAAGCGGCATTTTCGACAGTACACCCGCCAGTCGTAGGCTTAGAATTAAAGCCACTTTCTTCTACGGACGATGGACAAGATTCTGTGTTGGCCATGATAATCCCGGAAAGTATGGATGCACCTCATCTTGTTGTAAAAAACGGTGATGGCGGGTTTTTCCAGGCACCATGGCGTAACGGTCCAGACACAGTCTTCATGGCGGAAAGAGAACTTGCTCAGGCGTATCTTCGGCGAGAACAAGGCCGCCGTCAGCAAATCGTATTGTTAGAGGAATCAGAAAGCCGTTTCCTGAAATCCATTGGCACGAAACAGGAGAATTCGCCAATATGGTCATATGCCATTGCTCGTCCTGCGCAGCCACTTATGAATTCAAATTCGATGGGCAACCTCTCCGCAGAGGGGATCTTGCGCCGTGCCGCTGATTACCCGTGGATGAAGAAAGAATCCACAGCGATAACAGAGATCATTGGTGATAGTAACTTCCGCACCTGTCGAGGATTACGAAAATTTTATTGGACCATGTCCCGAAATTTCCGGGAGAGAACCTTTCGAGCCAGGATTGAACTCCACAGTGATGGTTCAATCGCAGTGGGAATCACCCGAGATGGGTTCATCGGTGAAAACGATATCAACCCATCGCATTTACGTTTGGATGACATTGAAAAGATTGGGTTAGATCTAACCGCGATTTTGCTTGAGTTTCGCAAAGCTGGTGGACCTCAAAGTGACTATGATGTGCGGTTCGGAGTCGTCCCTGTCCCAACAGCGTTCCGTCGCAGAGATTCAGTGTCAGAAGGGTACTTGCCGCCTTGTTCGGGTGATAAGGTCCAAGACTTTTATCCTGTTGAAGGAACGATCATAACGAATCTCGGCAGGAGGCAACTGTTAGATAGCGCTGTTGAACTCATTAACGACGTTATGAACCAAGCTGGTTCAATGTGTGCCTTATCAGGAACCCGGCTTGATGACGAACTCTCGGTTGGTGAATAAAAACAATTATCAAACACTTTGAAATGTATGGCCCTGGACGCTAATACCTATATGCTTCTGTGATTGTTAACCTCGCTTGGCGGTGTTTCTCAGCTTCATGTGGCGGCTCCGTCACTGGACCTCTTGCTACCCAAATGCACCACGTAGAATGCTGGAACTGACCAAGATTGATAGATGCGCGTGCAAAAGGGTATGCCTGGTCTGACGACATATTCAGGGCTAAGACCGGTTCTGCATCGCGTGGGCGGCGCGCTCGAGGTAATCCCACAGGGTCTCTTCCTGCAGGGGAGCAAGGTCTAAGGACTTCACCGCGACCTTCATGTATTTCAACCAGGTGTCCCGTTCTTGGGGTCCGATCTCGAAGGGCATGTGGCGCTTCCGCAACCGCGGGTGGCCACGTTGCTGGGAATAAGTGGTGGGCCCACCCCAGTACTGTTCCAGAAACATGCGCAGTCGAGCTTCTGCAGGACCCAGGTCTTCCTCGGGATACAGGGCTCGGAACTCCGGGTCCGTGGCGACCTGCTCGTAGAACACCCGCGCCAGTTTCGCGAAGGTTTCGTGTCCGCCCACCTGGTCGTAGAAGCTACGCTGTTCCACTGCCGGGGAACCGGTGGCACCGGTGACCGACACGGGTTTTTTGGCCGGTCGGGGCGGTCGCAGTGTAATCGGAGCACCCAGGCGGGTGGTGAACTGAGGTGACTTTCGCTTAGGTTCTCCGGTGGTCACCGGCTTGATGGCCACCGGAAAATTCACCGACCGGGCGACGAAACACTGTTGATGAGCTGTCTCGTGCAACTCTCCGGCCCGCTGGTAGGCCTGGGGGTCCTGGTCATGAGTCGCCTCATCCAGCCACACCTGGGGGCGTAACACCGCACTGGCGACTTGTCCGCCCTCTTTCAGGTCGTGCGAGAGCAGTAGCTCGCCACCGACCTCGATGTGGGAGACCGCCAATTTTTCTTGGCCTGCCACGAATAAGTACGACAGAATATGGCACTCGGCCAGAGCCGCCAGCAATAACTGCTCCGGATTCCACCGGGAGGTGTCACCATGAAACGCTCTGGCCGCTGAGCCCTGCAGTTCACCGGGCCCATCGGCCTGGATGAGGATATCTCGGGTGAACCCCCGCTTCGGGTGCGGGGTGTCACGGCTCGACCATTCGGCGCGTAACTGAAAGGTGTGTTCCATCATGCGTCGTTCGTCTCGTTCGTGCTACCGGTGCTGCGGTGATTGCCAGACGGTGTCGTTTCAAAGGCTCGTTGGGCCCTCAGGGACCGGATCAGATCATCGCGGTTTTCTGCCAGAACTCGTTGCAGCGCAGAATGGTTGGTAGATGCCAGGACGGTCGAGGCCTTCTCGAGAGTGGATTCGGAGACATCCCAGCCGGGGAAGAGGCCTTCGGCGAACGTTTCGGCCATCTCGTGCGAGCGCTGGCCCCAGACGGTGTCGATGACCTCGAAGTACTGGTCAATGAACGGTTCCAGCACTGCACGGTCGTGGACCCGGTTGAAACCAATAATGGTTTGGCGCTGGGTGGTATTGGACATATCAGCCTCCACCAGCCGGCTCCAGGTGTCAGCCTTGGCTTGTGCTTCGGGCCGGGCTGCCATGGCCTTATGACGAGACAACGCTCCCGTGGCCGTGGTATCGGCCTGAGCCGCTGCCTCGATCTCGGTCACCCCGGCGTAGCCACCGGCTACCAGCGAGGTCAGCGCATCCCAGCGCAGTTCGTCGGAGAGCACCAGCCCGGGCAACCGCGGATCCTGACCATGAGCACCATAGCTGAGCACCTCGGAGAGGATCTCGAGCTGGTGGTGGCGGGCATGGAGAATGAACGCCTTGAAGAACTGGAGCTGGGTATCACTGCCGGCCGGTGCCGCGGTGGCCAGCTCCCAGAGCTTCTCGGCGACTGTGTGCCGGATCTGGGGCTGATGGCTGGCCGGAACATATCGATTCAGGGCGGTATTGAGCTGACGGATCAGAGTGAAGATCAAACTCGAGTGGGTCTCTGCACCCAGATGCTTCAGCAAGGTACTAATAAACGCCGATGCCGAGAGCACTCCATCGCGGGTCATGTGCCACAGTGCACCCCAGAGCACCGCACGAGCTCCGGAATCTGCCACATCCGACAGCCGGTCGATAGTAGTGCGCGCGGAGTCCGGGTCCAGCACCACCTTCGCATAGGTCAGGTCTTCATCATTGACCAGCAGAATGTCCGGGACCTTCGTGCCGGCTGGTACGTGGACCTCGGTGGTCTCACCGGTGATGTCGAGCTCGATCCGTTCTGCCCGAATCAGCCGTTCGGGGTGGGCCGGGTCGTTCCGGTAGCAGCCCACCACCGCCCGGTGGGGGCGCAATGGCGTTTCACTGTGCTGAGACGACTGCAGGATCTGCAAAGAGGAGATCGTCTCACCGTCCTCGGCAAGCTGTAGCTGTGGCTCGAGCGTGTTGATCCCAGAGCTCCTCAGCCACAGCTCGGACCACTCGGCCAGGTCACGGCCCGAGGCCAGCTGCAGTTCACCGAGGAGATCTTTCAGCTCCGTATTGCCGTAGGCATGGGTATGGAAATAACGCCGCACACCTTCCACAAACGCGTCGTGACCTACATAGGCCACCAGTTGCCGGAGCACCGAGGCACCCTTGGCATAGGTGATGCCATCAAAATTCACCAGCACGTCATTCAGATCCCTGATATCGGCCACAATCGGATGCGTGGTGCTGAGCTGGTCCTGGCGGTAGGCCCAGGTTTTCTCGACCGCGGAAAAGGTCGTCCAGGCTTGATCAAACCGGGTGTTCTGCACCGCTGCGACGTGGGAGACGAACTCGGCGAAGGACTCATTCAGCCACAGATCATTCCACCAGCGCATGGTCACCAGGTCGCCGAACCACATGTGGGCCATCTCGTGCAGGATCGTGATGGCCCGTCGTTCGACCAGCTGTTCGGCCACCGGGCCACGGAAGACATAGTCCTCCAAGAACGTCACGGCGCCGGCATTTTCCATCGCCCCGGCATTGAACTCCGGGACAAATAGCTGATCATATTTTTCAAACGGGTAGGGCGTATTGAATTCGTGCTCAAAGAAGTCGAAACCCTGCCGGGTGATCTCAAAGAGGTTGTCACCGTCCAAATACTCGGCAATCGAAGCCCGGCAGTACAGCCCCAGCGGAATCTCCCGGCCGGTGGTGGAAGTGGCTGTGGAGTGGACCGAATAGTAGGGGCCGGCAATCAGCGCGGTCACATATGAAGACAATCGTGGCGTGGGTGTGAATTCCCAGCGAGCCAGATGCCCCCGGGTGTGGTGTGCTGTGTCGTCCCGGCGACCGGTCACACCGGCTCCGGCTAATAATTCCAGAGGAATCGGATCCGGGGTGGGTTGGTTAGAGATCACGGTCCAGTGGTCCGGGGCGATGACCGTGAACTGGAAGGTGGCTTTCAGATCGGGTTGTTCAAAGACCGTGAACACCCGGCGCGAGTCGGGCACCTCGAACTGCGAATACAGGTAGGTCTCGTTATCGACCGGATCCACAAAGCGGTGTAGTCCCTCACCGGTATTGGTATAGCGGGCCACAGCATCGACGACCAGCACGTTGGTATCGGCGAGATGCTCGACCGGCAGGGCAATACGAGCGCCGTGATACTCGTCGGTGGGTAGGTTGATGCCGTTCAGGCTCACCTCGCGCAACGAGTCCCCAACAAAGTCGATGAAACTGTATTCCGGGGCGATACTGGCGCGGTCCGCAGCGGTAAAGTGCACCTCGGTACGGGACCCGAACACTTCACCGTCCCACGAGAGATCCAGCTCAACCTGGTACGACTCGACATCGAACGCGGTGGCCCGCGCTTGTGCTTCGGTGGCCGTGATATTGAGCAACTGTGATGTGGTCATCCTCTACAAAACACCTCGCTGGACGTCTCGGGTTGATCGGATTCGAAGTCCGGTCGTCTCTTGGTCTGTTCCCCATTCTGTCACTTTCTGTCCGTTTCTTGTCCGCCACAGCAGACTCACCGTTGGATAGCTGGCTCGTCAGCCGCTGCTCCGCGGTGAGAGGGTTCGCGGTAGGGTGAAGGTGAGGCTCACACCGTCACCGATCGCAACAACACCAAGGGGAGACCAACGCCATGCGTGTGCACATTGCCACCGATCATGCCGGGCTGGATTTGGCCCACTACTTCATTGATCACCTGACCGATTCCGGATACGACGTGTTGGACCATGGGCCTCAGGCCTATGACCCCGACGATGATTACCCGTCATTTTGCATCAACGCCGCGCTCGCAGTCGCCCGGGAACGTGCAGCCGGAATGGACTCCTTGGGTATTGTGCTGGGTGGGTCCGGCAATGGCGAACAAATTGCTGCTAATAAAGTCCCCGGTATCCGAGCTGCCCTGGCCTGGTCAGTAGCCACCGCCCACCTGGCCCGTGAACACAATGACGCTCAGCTCATCGCTATCGGGGGGCGCCAGCACGCAGCCGAGGAAGCCTTGGAAATTGTGACCGCATTCTTAGAGACACCGTTTAGCGGTGAAGAACGTCACCAGCGCCGCATTAACCAGGTTACCGAGTTCGAACAGCGCGGTGAGATCGAAGGTTTCGAACTGGGCACCGACGGGTTGGACGCGTAGCGACGTAGCTGATGCCTGAAGGACACTCCATCCACCGGTTGGCCCGGTATTTCTCCGAGGTCTTTACCGACCAACCGTTACGCATCACCTCTCCGCAGGGACGGTTCAGTGCCGGCGCCGCCCGGCTAGACGGGCGGCGGGCTAGACGGGCTGAAGCCTACGGGAAACATTTTTTCCTCGTCTTTGACCACGAGCTGATCCTCAACGTGCATTTGGGCATGTACGGGGCCTGGACCTTCGGTGGTGACGAGCATGTGGCCACCGTGTCCTCGATCGGAGCGCCACGCAAGATCGGCGAACGTGAGCAGCACGCCTGGCAGCTGAGCACCAACCCGGCCGATCCGCCCGAGCCCAAACCCACCACACGGGTCAGGATCGTCTCCGACCACGGGTGGGCTGATCTCATCGGTGCCTCTGTGGTCCGGGTGCTCACCGTGGATGAAGCTGGCGACGTGGTGGCCAGTATTGGACCCGACCCCTTGCGTCGTGATGCCGACCCGCAACGGTTTATCGACCGAGCGCTGGCCACCCGACGTCCCATCGGGGAGGTGCTGATGGACCAGAAAATCATTGGCGGAATAGGCAATATCTACCGGGCCGAAGGGCTCTTTCGCACCGGCATCAACCCGCACACCCCGTCGCGACAACTGGGCGCGGAACAGCTGCACCAGCTGTGGGAGGACGAAGTACGCCTGATGCGTCGTGGTGTCGCGACCGGAAAGATTATCACCACCCGGGCCGAAGACCGTCCCGGAACCGCTCTGAACGATGCCTGGCCCGAGCACGCCTATTACGTCTATCAACGACAGAACGAGCCATGCCGGGTCTGTGGCACACAGAACATTGTCGTGGAATCGATGCACCAACGAAAACTGTACTGGTGTACCCGCTGTCAGGGATAAGATAATTTGCGTCATCAACCGAAGTCATCTGGTTTAATGGATGTACTTTCATCGCGCAGGATTGAGGGGATTGCATGCGCATTCTCAACGAACTCGACAACGGTCTACAGAGCTATGCGACCATGGACCAGCGCCAACGTGAAATTCACCGGGCTGTCTCTGAAGGCCGAGAAGAATCAACGCTACTGATCTGGCAGGCCGAATCCACCTACACGGCCGGACGGAACACCAAGGCTGTCGACATTATCTCCGATGAGATTCCGGTGATTGAGACGGACCGTGCCGGATCGGTGACCTGGCACGGGCCCGGACAGCTCATTGTGTACCCGATCGTCAAGCTTGCCGAGCCCATCGACACATTGCGCTACATCCGCAGTGTGGAAGCCTCCGTGCTCACCGTGCTGGGTGAACACTACGACTTGCCGGTAGAACGCATCCAGGACCGGGCCGGAGTCTGGTTGCGCAACCCCGACCGGAAGATCTCGGCCATTGGCCTGAAGATTTCGCGCGGGGCGACCATGCACGGTATTTCGCTCAACGTCACGACCGACCCCAATACATCGTTCACTGGGATTATCCCGTGTGGCATCAATGACGCTGCGGTGACCTCGATGGCAGAAGAAGGCGTCACCGACCTTGCGGTCGCTGATCTGGTTGATCCGCTGGTTGCGGAGCTCACCGAACGATTGACCCCACTGATTGATCCGGTCTACGCCGCCACCGCAGAAACGCAACAGAGTCTTCAGCCACACCACAGCTGATCCGATCTCGTTTCACAAGGAGAGGAACACCTGACATGTCGACCTTGCCGAAAGCAGAAGGACGCAAGCTATTGCGCATCGAGGCGCGAAACGCTCAAGTACCTCGCGAGGATCGACCCGACTGGTTGAAAACCCAAGCCACAGTTGGGCCGGAATACCGGAACATGCGTGAGCAAGTCCGCAAGCAGTCTCTGAACACTGTCTGCGCGGAAGCCAACTGCCCCAACATTTACGAGTGCTGGGAAGACCGGGAAGCCTCGTTCTTAATCGGTGGGGCGGTGTGCACTCGCCGGTGTAGCTTCTGCGACATCGCCACCGGTAAGCCGGGGGAGTACGACCAAGAAGAGCCCGAACGTGTGGCTGACTCGGTGTCGGAACTCGGACTACGCTATGTGACGGTGACCGGTGTGGCCCGCGACGACCTCGAAGACGGTGCCGCCTGGCTGTATGCTGAAACCTGCCGTGCCATTCATCGTCGTGGCGAAGGCACCGGGGTGGAGCTGCTGGTCGATGACTTCCGCGGGGGAGACCGCCCGTTGCAGATGGTCTTCGATGCTCAGCCCCAGGTCTTTGCCCACAACATCGAGACTGTTCCGCGGTTGATGAAGATTATTCGTCCCGCCTTTCGGTATGAGAAATCCTTGGGTGCACTCAGTAAAGCCCGCGACTCAGGACTGGTCACCAAATCCAACCTGATTCTCGGCATGGGAGAGACCACCAAAGAAATTGAAGAAACCATTGGCGATCTGGTCGATGCCGGAACCCACATTTTGACCATCACCCAGTACATGCGACCCTCGCCGTTGCACCAGCCGGTGGACCGCTGGGTCAAGCCCCAAGAGTTCCTCCGGTTGCGTGACTTCGCCTACGAGCGTGGTGTCAAGGCCTGCATGTCAGGGCCGTTGGTGCGGTCTTCCTACCGTTCCGGCAAGCTCTACGTTGAGGCCATGAACGCGCTGGGCCGGCAGATCCCTGCCGAGTTCGCTCACCTGAAGGAAGCAGCTGAGGGCTCGACCCGTCAGGAAGCTGCCACTGTGGTGCAACGTCTCAAGGCCCGCGGTGCCGTCGACGACAACCCGGACGAACCGGCTTTGCCGGCACACCAGCCCGGTGACCGCACCCAGTTGCCGGTGGCTTAGACCCGCAACGGACAAGCGAGAGAGTGTCCTGATGTTTGGCACGGGACACCACAGCTTCCGCTCCGATGAGGTGTCAGACGGAGATGCCACCAATGAGAGACCGCCAGACGATGGCCAGGCGTGTGACGATGCGGCGCGCAAGATTGAACACACGTTGGATGTGCAGATCAGGTCCGATGCTCTTGTGCCCCCCGCGTTGGACGTGGCCATGGAATCAATCCAAACCGATGATCGCTACTGCGCACTGCGACAACAAGCTGTTGGAGTATTGCCGGCGGCCGATTGACGCGAATTGGATAACCGCATCCGCGTGCCTTTGGTGTTGAAGATTTTTGGTCTGTTAGAGGAGCAGGGAAAGATTCGCGACGATGTCAACGTGGAGGCGGCGACAGTCCTTGTGGTGGGAATGCTGGAGGCGACTCTCGATGAAATGACCGCGAGTGAAGATCTGCAACGGCGGTATGCCGAGTACCGTCCGATTCTCTTGTGCTTCATCGAATCTCTCGCAGGGGAGAAGACCTCTGCTGAGTAAGGATTATCAGTCGGACATTCCTGGGTAGCGTCCGCCATGAGCGTACAGGTGGTTGAGCGACTCCAGTTCCTTGTCGGTGAGTGAGATCTTCAACGCGTCGATATGTCCAGGAGTTTCCCCGTTGCTTTGTGCCAGGAATGGGAACGATGTCATCGCCTTGGGTGAGTAGCCAGGCCAGCGATATTTGAGCAGGTGTGGCGTTGTGGTTGCGGGCGATGGGGTCGACGATCTCGACCTGCTCCAGGTTTTTTCGCCTCCATCGGGGGAGTGCACGCCTGTAGTCCAGGAGAGGAAGCTGAGTGGTGGCCTTCTGATCGCCTGTCAGTAGTCCTCTGCTCAGGGGGGAATAGACCACGATTCCGATATTGCGTTTGCGGGTTTCGGGAACTGGTCCGTTCTCAATGTCGCGGGAGAGGAGCGACCATTCGGATTGCAGGGCGGTGATGCGGTAGGTCTCGTCGGCGGCGCGGAGTAGTTCGGCAGTCAGTTCGCTGACGCCGATGTGTCGGATGAGGCCTTCGTGGACGAGGTCGGCCATGACGCCGATGGATTCTTCGATAGGGACCTGGGGGTCTGGTTGATGGAGGTGGTAGAGGTCGATGTAGTCACGGCGGAGGCGTGTGAGGGATCCGATGACGGCGGCGAGGCAATTCTCTGGTCGCCCGTCTTGTCCGGTGGGGAAGGATAGTGGGTTTGTCGTGATTGCGAACTTCGGGGTGATGATGTCGTCGCGGTGGGATAAGTGTTCGCCGAGCAGAGTCTCGTTGTGCCCGTTGCCGTAGGACTCGGCGGTGTCGAAGAAGGTGACGCCCTGACTAAGTGCGAGATTTAGGGTGGCGATAGCTTCTGTTTTGTCTGGTCGGCCATAGAGGGCGCTCACCCCATATATCCCAGGCCGAGGGTAGAGACGGTGAGGCTGCGTAGTCGTCGGGTCTGCATGATGATTGTCCGTGGAGAAGAGGTGCCATCCCGGTTGGTGTGAGGTGGGCACCTGATGGTCAGTGGTGATGGTGGTGGGAGCGGAATGTTGGCGCGATAGGTTGATTATCACCGGTGGGGTCACTGCGTGGTGCACGAGCGCATCGATAGCTCTTCGGATGTGAATAAATACGCACATGCCCCTATGCGCATAGGGGCATGTTCTGGATGCGAGTGTTGATTCGATCCGGTCGCGATGGGACTGGAACCTAGAGCTTGTCGAACAGGTGTGGGTAGCGCTTCTTCATGGCTGCGCTTAGGGAGGGGTCAGTCAGTAGACAGGTCAGTTGGGTGAGGATGTCCTCCGGGTGAGCGCTGAGCGCATGGGTGAGGGCATCACCGATACTGTCGTCGAAGTTCTTCTTGAGATTGGTGATCGCGGCAACCATTTCACGACCGGCCGGCGTGAGAGCGTGGAGGGTTGCCCGTTTATCTGTGGTGGACTGGGAGGTCATTGTCAGCCCTTTGGATGCGAGAGTGGTGAGCAGGCGACTGGGACTGCCGGATTCGCACACGAGGTAATCGCCGACTTCTCGAGTGCTCATCGGGCCGTAGGTGCCGATGACTTCGATGGCTTCGGCTTGGGAATTGGTCAGGTCCAGCTGTGCAAAGAGATTGTTGAGTTGTCGGTTTCCTTGCCGTTGGAGGGCGAGGATCAGGTAGCGGAACTCTTCAGGGTGGTCGGCAATGGTCTTGTTCATGAGGGGATGTCGTGTGGGGAGGGGTTGTTGAGGGTCTGGGCGAGGCGGGTCAGGCGCTTGTGGGGGACGAGAGAGGCTTCGTGGTCACCGATGATGGCGGTGAGGACACCGTGCTGGTTGATGGTGTGGGCGACCGTCGTGCCGCGAGGATCTGGGGTGAGGGTGAAGGTGGATTCTTCGGTGAGGCCCGGGATCTCGATATGAAACGTGATGACGTCAGGGGAGGGTTGCGTGTAGGTTAACTTTCCTTTCAGGAGGCTACGGACGGTCACGGAATGCGCACCGTCGGAATCTTCTGGCTCGATATTGCTGAAGGCAGGGTTCCATGTGGAGAGATTGCTGATGTCGAGCAGGATTTTCTGATCATAGACGGATCATGCTCAAGAGTAATAACCGCGGAATTCTGAGTCTTTAATGACATGGCATGAATGATAGGTGATCGCCCAGTAAAAAGGAAGTTGTTACTCATTACGCTGGAATTATATAACAAACTACCCCCAATCTTGGGTACTTTACCGCTCGTGTGGGGCGCATTTGTGGCCTGTGGTATAAATACCCGTGACACAACATTGATGTTGCGTCACGGGTATTTCTTGAAAGGATCTGACCATGACCCGCATGCTGACCGACATTCCACAGACCGACGACACCAAGACCACCGCTCGCCTCGGTGCAGAAACCCACCTGGCTCCCATTGAAGACATCGTCGCGGATATTACCGCCGGCAAGATGGTCGTTCTCGTCGACGATGAAGATCGAGACAACGAAGGCGACCTCATCATGGCCGCCGAAGCGATCACTCCCGAGACTGTCAACTTCATGATCACCCAAAGCAAGGGACTGCTGTGCGTTCCCATGACCGCTGAGCACGCCCGCACCCTTAACCTCGCTCCCATGGTCGAACGCAACGAAGACGACTTCGGCATCTCCTTTACCGTCTCTTGCGATGCCGCCACTGACTTCGGCATCACCACTGGCATTTCCGCCTCCGACCGCGCCGCAACGATCACCCTGTTGGCCTCCGGGAGAGTAGCCAGCAACTTCCACCGCCCCGGCCACGGCTTCCCACTCATGGCACGCGAGGGCGGCGTGCTCACCCGCATCGGCCACACCGAAGCAGGCAGTGACCTCGCCGCCATGGCTGGGTTCGCTCCCGTGGGAGCCATCGTCGAAATCATCGGCGACGACGGCGAAATGCTGCGCCTCCCACAGCTCGTGGAATGGTGCGCCGAACGCGGCATCGCACTATCCACCATCGAAGTCTTGCGCACCTACCGCCAAGAACAGGTCGCCGCCGGTGTCGCGATCACCCAACGTCCCGACGGCTCCCCACTGGCCACCCCCCTGACGAGCGTGAAGTAAGTGCCACCATGGTCAACCACAACACCAACCGCATCGGGCCATCCACCCGCAAAATATCGACCCCTCGCATCCACGACCTCGTCCTCCGACATGTCGGTTATGTCGAAGGACTAGATAATATCCCGCGCACAGGACCGGTCATCCTCGTCGCCAACCAGTCGTCCTACATGGACCACTTCGTGACGAAAACCCTCGCCGAGTCTGTTCGCCCCGGCCGCGTCTGGTTCCCGACAAAGGCGGAAGCCTTCGACACCTTCTTGTCGCGCGTCTGGCACGAATCCATGGACTGCTACCCCGTGGACCGCAACGCGCCCAGCGAAGAAATCTTCCAACGTGCCCGCGACGTCCTGGATCGTGACGACACACTCGTTCTCTACCCCGAAGGCCCCCGCAACACGGGAGATGGGCTCCTCCCGTTTAAGTCCGGAGCGTTCCGGATGGCATTGGCCAACAAGACGCCCGTCATTCCCGTCGGGATGACCGGCCTGGCCGAGGTGCTTCCGAAGGGTGCGTCCATTCCCCGCCACCGGTTGCTCTCTGTCGCGACTGGTCAACCGTTGACGGTGCCGACCAGTGGTGATGAACGTGCCCGAGCGCGCGCCATGCGCGATCACGCTTTCGACAAGATCTCTGGTCTGAAGTACCGCTCAAGTCACGTCACCGCGAAAAATTCCGGCCAGGCGCTCGACGGGATGGTTACGCTCTCCCACACCATGGTGGCTGAGAACCTCACGGTGGACGGAAACCTGCCCGCCGAGGTCATCTCCCGGATTCAGCTTCTGCTGAGAATTGCAGATAAAACGTCCCGACGGCGCTTGGACTTTCAGGTACAGAAAACACGCATCGACGGCTTCCGCGCCTTAAACTCACTGACTCCCGTGGGCACGATGGTGCGTGCCGCTGTCGTGAATCAAAAAGCCGATCGACTTTCCGACCTGCATTCGTCCTACGACTTCGCGGCCTACCTCGCTGGTCGTAGCTCTCTGGTCCTGCCGCCATGGATGGGAGGCGGCACAGGCAAAGCGAGCACGCACTTCAAGCGTGCCGTCGCCCGCGAAGGGCAGATGACATCACAGGCCTATGTGGGGCTTGAGGAGTCTCTGGCTGCCGCCGGTGACACCTCCGGCGCCGTCGACGCCTACGAACACGCACTACACAACATTGATGCTGCTGATCCCCGAGGAGTCGCGCGCAAAGAGAAGATCTCTGGTGCCGTAGCCCAGCTCTCCGGCGCAGCACACGGGAGGCCATAACTCATGATTCTTACGTTTGTTCAGCGTCACGCCAAGCTCGTGATTCTCCTGTGGGCAGTAGTGTTCGTCCTCAGCGCGGTCGGCGCATGGCATCTTAACGACGCCGTCAAAGCCGGCGGCTTCAATGACCAACACGGTCAATCGTTCGCCGGCCAAGACGTCAACCGCGAGGCCTTCGGCGATGCCGACAATGAACTCTCCGTCGTGCTCACCTCCGACGAGACCGTTGATTCTTCAACACTGGATGCCGTGGAAACTGCCATCCACGAGCTGCCACACGTTGAGTATGTGACGGATGGACGACAAGTCGCGCAGCTCGGCTCTGACTCCGGGCAGACGCAGATCGTCCAAGTCGGCTTCGACGCCGACAACACGACGACACAGAACATGGTGCCCACACTCCGTGACAAAGTCGCCGAGGCTGTCGACGGCACCGCGGTAGACATTCACGTTACGGGCGCTGCAGCACTGGACTATGACCTGAATATTCAGTCCCAGCAAGATGCCCTGCACGCGGAAATGATCGCCTTCCCGCTACTCATCCTCGTGCTGCTGTTCGTCTACCGCGCCGTCGGTCCGACCGCAGTCACGCTGATCACGGCAGGCATCTGCCTGGCGGGAACACAAGGTGCCGGGACGGTCTTGGCTCAGTTCATGGATGTGTCGAACATGTACGTCACGGGTGCATCATTGATCGGCTTGGCTGTGAGCGTGGACTATTGTCTCTTCCTCATTGCTCGTTACAAAGAGAACATCCACGCTGGGGTGGACAAACCGGAGGCATTGCGCCTGGCGACGCATACCGCGGGGCATGCCATCCGCTTTGGTGGCCTGAGCGTCATCGCCGCCTTGTGCGCCCTGTTTATCGCTCGGAATATGGTCTTCTCTTCTATTGCGTTGGCAGGAATCATTGTGACGACGATTGCGCTGCTTGCTCTGTCCACCCTGGTGCCGGCCATCATCACCGTGCTCGGCGACCGACTCTTCTTCGGCAAACTGCCGGGCTTCCACGACGCGCTGGTTATCGAGGAGGAAAAAGATTCACCGATGCTCCGCACCGCGCTGACCAAACCAGCCATCGTGGCTCTCGCGGTCGTGGTGCCACTGCTCGTATGTGCCGCACCGTTGGCGGGAATCAAGCTGCAGGTCCCAGTCGCCAGCGCGTCGATCCTCCCAGAGGGCAAGGATTCCCGTGAGGGCATCGAAGCGATCCAGTCCGAACTCGATGCCCGCGCCTTGTTCCCCACGAGCGTGACCTTCGAAGGGGCACCGGGCGAATCAGCTGAAGACGTGCAGGCGAAAGCCACAGCATTCGCCGACCAACTTGGTGGCGTCAGCAACGTCGATCAGGTGCTTGTCCCGGGGACGCCAGAGGAAAAGTTCTCCCCCTACCCACTATCGGGATCGCAACAGTCAGTGAATTACTCTCGCATGCTCGTCACCTCGACGGGACTGCCGGATTCTGATGACGCCCACGAGATGATCCGAGATATTAAAGATCTCACAGGCGACCAGGCTGATGTCTACGTTTCGGGAGCCACCGCCCAGGGGGATGATTTCGATCGCTTGGTCGAAAGCTCCATTCCCTGGATCATCGCAGCCGTGGTGCTCATCTCGTTGGCCCTGCTGGGCTGGGCATTCCGCTCGTGGCGCCTGCCCGTCCTCGCGGTTGCCCTCAACGGACTGGTGGTCTCTGCGGCGATGGGACTGTTGTCCTTTATATGGAAAGCCGTGATGGGTGATTCCATCAACTCGGTCACCCCGATCGTTATCTTCGCCATCGTCTTTGGCCTATCGATGGACTACATGGTCCTCATGGCCTCCCGCATGAAAGAAGAATTCGTTAACGGTGCGGCCCATAGTCGTGCCATTGCGTTGGGAATCGCCAAGACGTCACGGTTGGTGATCTTCGCGGCGATCATCATGATCGGAGTATTCCTGTCGTTCATAGTCGCGGAAATCAGCATTGTGCGCGAGATCGGTCTGGGCTTGGCCATGGCCGTCGCGATGGACGCGCTGATTGTCCGTCCACTGCTGTTGCCGTCGATCTTGACGCTGATCGGGCCGAGCGTGTGGGGTGGTACCTCCACTACCACGACGGAGTTGGGGGGAGGTGAAGCCGATGACCCCCGACGTCCAGAGCCCACACCCGTGGCCGTTTGATGACGCGGACATCGTGAATGTCTACCCCGTGCAATTGGCCCATGACCCGCAGGGTGCCTAGGTGCGCATAAGTGGGCACATCGACCGAGTGCCCCGCAATAGGTGTTCTAAGGACACGAGATGTAGTGAGGCATTGCTGTCGATGCTCGTCGCAACCACAGTTGAGTTGGTTGCGGCGGGCATCTTTTTGCTGTAAGTGGAGATTTTTGCCTCGGGTGAAGTATTTTTCCCGTAGTCTTAAAGAAGTAGGCTCTGGTTCGCGGTTTTGTGCATCGCATCACCTCAGTCTGAGGCGTGATCTATGACCATCATGTAGGGCATTCTGCCCAGGGCATGACGGTGGATGTGGCGCGCGTGGTAGCCGATGCCTCAAAGGTGGATCGGGCTGGTGTGTACGTGCCGATGACTCATGGCCGGGTGTCCAACGTGCTGTATTTGACGGAGTCGACTCCCGGGGGATGTGGGCACCGCGCACACCAGAGTGACCACATCGTCGGAGCGGCGGGAGTCGGTGGGATATGCCGAGGAGTTGTTGGTCGCGACGCGTGCTAGGGATCGTCGGGATGAGACCCCGCATCAGTTGTGGCGGGATGCCTACCGGGAGTGGTCGTTGGAGCGGTTGCCCTCGGCATATCCGGTCGATGGTGACCCGTTTGTGGGCACAAGCATGGCTGAGGTGATGCAGGCTCGACTGGCGGCACGTCAGCAGCGGATGGTTAGGTGTGCTCGTCGTCAGGATCAGCCTCCGGTGCGGGATCGCGTGCAGCGCCCCTTGTGGGCAGTGCCGGAGAATGTCTTGCAGTGGGCGACCGAGCAGCCAGAGGTGGTTGCGGCCCGGTGCAAGGCAGCGCGAGCAGAACACGGGGAGGTGGTCGAACATAACGAGATCGCCGCGCTGATCGAGCACCTCGACGAGCGTAAGCAGGCGGTGTCCGAGCAGTCGCAGAGTGTGGGGCACCGGTTGGTGGAGGCGCGTGGCCGTGTGCCTCAGGCGGAGTCGGCGCAGCAGTCGCGGAGCAGGTGGGCGAAGTTTCGCGCTGAATCCTTTGAAGGACAGATCATCCAGGCCCGTAGTGAGTGCGAGGCGTTGGAGCAGGCCAAGGCTGAGTTGGATGAGCAGTTGGTACAGATCCGTCAGCAGCGTGCAGCGTGCCGGTATGTCACCCGCCCGGACTATCAGGACGATGCGGTTACCGCCGAGCGGGTGGACCTGTTGGACGCGCTGGCCACACCAGAGGTGATTCGCGCTCAACAGCAGGATCGGGCACGACTACCGGTGGTACAACAGCAGGCCGAGCGGGCGGAGGCGGCAGTCGAGTTCGCGGGACTGCGCGCCGATGCCGTGTGGCAGGACGACGAGAAGCACGTGGACGGCTATGTCTCCCCTGGCATGCCGTACATGCCGTCGTTTGATCTCGACGCAGTCATACATTCGCGGCGAGCACATGGAGCGCCCCTCCCCTCCCGTGAAGCTGATTTAGGCGGGCAGTCGTGGAGTCCAGATCATGGTGCGAATCCGGGAATGGACTTCTAAGGCCGGTGTGATGCGGGGATATGAGTAGCCCCCGCTGCGGCGGAGCGTCACAGGGGCTCAACGCGGCAACGGGGACTACGAAAGGGTGCCACCCCTGGGGAAAGGGTGCTTGTGTCACCGTAAGAAAATCTTCCGCACAAAGTAGAGACAAGTAGCGCAAGATGCTTGAGGCGCCTATGCGTCTATGTAGATATGCGCATAGGCGCACATCTACATAAAAAAATTGTCCACTAGTGCCGTTTCTCTTCTTCAGCCATTGCAGTCCCCACTCTTCGAATAAGAGCGAGAGGCTCGTGTCGTCTTCTAGAGCTGCGATTTTTATGGCTTTCAAAAGCTCTGCGTCGCGCACGTATAGATTGACCTTCGATGTTTTGGGTGATGCATCTGCAAACATCTTTTTTGATGGGGTGACCTTCTCCCCCGGTGTCGGATCTTTAGAGATTTTCTTCTTGTCTCCGATTGCCATATTGTTCCTCCTCTTTAGTCGAAAGCCTGTTCAAGTTCATCTGCGAGAGCTTTCCACGGCTCGGAAAGCTCAGGGTTAGTTCCGAAAGCGTGGCGAGTTGTTGCTCTGGTAGGAACGATAACGTCGGCTAACGTAGCGGTTTCATTGCCTACAAGTTCGGAATGCACCTCATCGAGTAGACGTTCACGGCGGTCGAGGTTCACAAGTACAACAGCTACTGGTGGATCGGCCTCAGCTAAAGCGTTAAGTGTGATCTGAGTCCGAGAAATCTCCATAGGGGATACACCGGTGGGAACGAGAATGAGAGAGGCGATTGAAGCTGCTGCATCAATGAGATTGCCAGCGCCCGGAGGAGTATCAACTATCAAATAGTCTGCTTCTGTTGTTCTACTGAGCCACGTATTCAACTCCCTTTCGGAGGTTGCCTTAACAACCGGAAAGCGGTATCCGCCGTTTGTTCTGCCCATTGAAAGGCAGATAACTGAGGATCCATATCAATGACGACTACTTTGCGACCTTTACGCTCGAGAGCTGCCGCAAGGAACATTGCGCGGTAGTGGTTTTTCCTGTGCCGCCCTTGGATTGGATTATTGAGATGACATGAGGCGTGAGGTCAGGTTAGGGCACTAAGGATGCACACTTGGGATCGACATGCGCCTACGCGCCTATCCGTTTATGCGTAGATACGCCTTTGCGCATAGGCTTATCTACTGTTTGCTGATCTTCTTGGAAGATCTAGGGGATAGGTAAATGAATAGACGCAGGCCATTGAGCGTTTGTGCACTGCTTGAAAGGTCAAAAATGCTAAGCTTCGGTAGGAGAATTACAGGTC
The DNA here is from genome assembly GCF_003185985.1 of Auritidibacter sp. NML100628. Lineage (NCBI taxonomy): Bacteria > Bacillati > Actinomycetota > Actinomycetes > Micrococcales > Micrococcaceae > Auritidibacter > Auritidibacter sp. NML100628. The sequence goes on along the minus strand of NZ_QHLP01000016.1, from coordinate 39,789 downwards.
TGTAGTTACCTGACGAACAAAAATGAGCGCCACGCAGGCTACCACCCGCATGACGCTCGCTTATCGCCCCATCCCAAGTGGGGAGAAAGCCTGTCTATGACTATACCCCATGGGACCGAGAATGTGTCCCCACTTTTTCCGCTCAACAGCACCGATGCAGCGCGAACAGCGGATTTTCTCTCCCCTCGCACTGTGCCACTGCCGTCCCGGGGAGCCACGGACTACGAGCGCTACAAGCTACTCAAGCACCTTGACCGGGAGACCCTGCACGGTTGCCCCACACGGAAGTTCTCGGGCGCGTGGACGAAGACCAAAGACGGCAAGCGCAAGCCCAGGCTTTACCGCGTGGAATCCTCCGCTTTGGGGAGGTTGCAGTACGTCAAACTTGTCCATAAGCAACGAGCCACCGTCATTGTCTTGGACGTGGACATGCTGGGCTCCGCCGGTGGCAATGTCACCGATATGGCCCCTGAGGTCATCAACGCCGTGGTGGCCATGAAAGACGCCAGCTGCGCCCCCTGGATCGGAGTTTACCCGATCAACGGCAAAGCACAGTTGATCTGGCTGATCGACCCGGTCTATGCCGATTCCTCGGGCGATTCCTCGAACATGCGCCTGCTGCGGGCCACAACGAATCAGCTGTGTGAGCTGCTAGGCGCGGATGCGCACTTCTCGCATGGGTTTTCCCGCTCGCCGTTTTATACCGGGGATGATCCCACTGCCTACCATTGGCACTATTAGCACTCAGATATCTTCCAGCTGGTCGCATTGATTCAGGAGGTACGACGCATGTACGGCACCACGGATGCGGCGCCGCACCCTGCCCCGAAGCAATCCTTTACCAGCGGCCGGGAGCTGATCAATGCGGTGAAAACCACCCGGGAGGAAGCCCAAGCTTATTGGAAGATCGCCAAAGAGCTACAAGGGGGCATGGCTGATCTCGACAGGTTGGATGCCGAACGTGTCGATGGTGTCAAAGTGCTCTGGATCGCCGAGGGGCGCGCTGCGCGGGATGAGACCGCGTTTAGGCACGCGTTGTACACGGCACACAAGCTCCGGGTAGCCTCTAAGCCGATGAAGGACGAGGCGATCATTGATGCCTATGAGCATGCGTACAACTTGGCTCACAAACTAGGGGCAGACGGGCCCCACAACCATTGCTAACCGGGTTGCCAACCGTTGCTTATTCAACGGAGGACGAGGGCGAGGAACCCAGGTGAAAAAGGCCTCGAGCCCTCTGTGCGTATACCTCAATGAACTACTGGGGCTGGGTGGATCGAAGCCGTTGTGGAGGGGATGACGGGAATCGAACCCGCACTATCTGCTTGGAAGGCAGAGGCTCTACCATTGAGCTACATCCCCGCAGTGCACATCAGGGTGGTTATCACCACTGCAATGCACAGCGAATTTGAGTGTAGTGCAAAAAAGTGTTCAGTCCAAATTTCCGTTTTGGACGCGAAACAGACTAAGATATCGTGGGTGCCTAGTGGCCTCCAGGCCTGCGTGATGGTTATTCAGTCAACGGTCCTGCGGAGTGAGCCACGTGCGGTGAAGGATCGTTTCACCGTCGGGGTGCCACTGTACTCGGAGCCAACACGGTGTGTTGTGCCCGGGCATTTCGGGACGTAGCTCAGCTTGGTAGAGCGCGCGCTTTGGGAGCGTGAGGTCGCAGGTTCAAATCCTGTCGTCCCGACAGTTTCGGTTCGTCGTTAACCGCTACACAATTCCATTTATCCACGATCGATATCAGGAGTCCTACGTGGTCAAGTCCACAACAGAGAACCTCAGCCCCACTCGGGTCAAGCTGGAGATTGAGGTTCCTTACGAAGAGCTCAAGCCCCGTATTGACGCTGCGTATAAGAGCATTGCCAATCAGGTGCAGATCCCTGGTTTCCGCAAGGGTAAGGTTCCTCCGCGTTTGATCGACCAGCGTTTCGGTCGTGGTCTGGTGATCGAACAGGCCGTCAACGACAACCTGGACTCATTCTTCCAGCAGGGTCTGCGCGAGGCTGAGGTCGTGCCACTGTCTCGCCCCGAGGTGGATATCCACGGCGTTCCCGGAGCTGAGGGCGATGAGGAAGCGCCCCTGAAGTTTACCGCTGAAATGGACATTCGTCCCAAGGTTGAACTGCCAGACTATAAGGGCTTGAAGGTCACCGTTGACCCGGCTGAGCCCAGCGCAGAAGATGAGCAAAAGGCTCTGGACGACCTGCGTGCACGGTTTGCCACCCTGAAAGACATCGATCGCCCGGCAGGGCAGGACGATTTCGTGACGATCTCTTTGACCGCCAGCATTGACGGTGAAACGGTTGATGAGGCCGAAGACCTGTCCTACCAGATCGGTTCTGGCACCATGCTCGAGGGTATGGACGAGGCACTCGACGGTCTATCAGCCGGAGAAGATGCCGTGTTCGAGACCACCCTGGCCGGCGGCGAGCACTCCGGTGAGGCTGCCACCGTCAAGGTGGTGCTTAACGCCGTCAAGGAGCGCGAGTTGCCCGAGGCTGACGATGACTTCGCACAGCTGGCCTCCGAGTTTGATACTCTCGATGAACTCAAGGAAGATCTCAAGAAGCAGGCTGCTGACGAAGCCGTGACCAACCAGGGGATTGAAGCCCGCGACAAGGTCCTGGAGGAACTGCTGGAGCTGGTCGAGGTGCCCGTGCCCGAGTCGGTCATTACCGAACAGCTGGAACAGCACTTCAACGATGGCGGTCACTCTGCCGGAGATGACCATGACACGGAGGAGCACCGCGAAGAAGTCGAGAACAACTTCCGCGAAGCCTTCGTCAACGAGATCGTGCTCGATGAGGTCGCCGATCAGGAAGAAATCGGCGTCGAACAGGCTGAGCTGATCGAATACATTATCACCACCGCTCAGCAATACGGCATGGACCCCAACCAGTTCGCGCAGATGCTGGATCAGGGCAACCAGGTGCCGATGATCATGGGTGAGGTGCGTCGTCGCAAGGCTCTGGCCAAGGTCCTCGAATACGCCGAGGTGACCGACACCAATGGCAACGCCGTGGACCTGTCGTCCTTCGTTAAGCCACAGGACGACGACGCGGACGAGGTCGCTGAGCCCACCGAAGAGGACGAAACAAGTGAATCCACCGAGGAAGCCGACGACGAGCAGAAATAAAACTTAGCCATACTGAACGGGCCCGTTGAGGAGCAGAATTGCTCCCCGGCGGGCCCGTGGCATGTGACGGACTCGTGCCAACAGCGAAATACCGTGTGCTGTGGCCCCAGAACGAGCCGATCATCAGTAGTGTTTTTCCCGAAGATGATTCAACCAGGCTGCCGTGGAGGTAGCTGTCAGCATTGAAGGAAGGTAGGACGTCCATGACAGATTCGTCCCCCGCACCACGGATGGCCACTGTCGATCCGGCCGAACGTGAAGACTACATCTACAACCGTTTGCTGAAAGAGCGCATCATCTGGTTGGGGTCTGAAGTTCGCGATGACAACGCCAACGCAATCTGCTCGCAAATGCTGTTGCTCTCCGCAGAGGATCCCCGGAGCGACATCTACCTCTACATTAACTCCCCGGGTGGCTCGGTGACGGCCGGGATGGCCATCTACGACACCATGCAGTACATTCCCAACGACGTGGTGACTGTAGCAACCGGTTTGGCTGCCTCTATGGGACAGTTCCTGCTCTCTTCCGGGACCAAGGGCAAGCGCTACGCCACCCCCCACGCCCGCATTCTGATGCACCAACCCTCCGGCGGTATCGGTGGTACCGAGTCTGACATCCGCATTCAGGCCCAGCTGATCATGCACATGAAGAAAGTCATGGCCGAGCTGACTGCAGAACAGACCGGCCAGAGTGTGGAACGGATCCTCAAAGATAATGAACGCGACATGTGGTTTACCGCCGAGCAGGGCCTGGAATACGGTTTCTTCGACCACATCGCCGAACGTGCCGGTTCCGTATCCGGTGGTGGCGGTGTCGAGCAGTAACCATCCTGGTGTCACCACCACACTCAGCGGACTAACCACATCTTTTCAGGAGCTCTTCGATGACACAGCACAAACACTCTGGTCAGGACATGCCCGCCGCGCAGGCGCCGATGATGCCTTCGGCACGCTACATTCTCCCGCAATTTGAGGAACGCACTCCCTACGGTTTCAAACGACAGGACCCGTACGCTCGGTTGTTTGAGGACCGGATTATCTTCCTGGGAACCCAGGTCGATGACGCCTCCGCCGATGACATTATGGCTCAGCTTTTGGTGCTAGAAGCCATGGATTCGGAACGTGACATCACTCTGTACATCAACTCCCCGGGTGGATCCTTCACCGCGATGACAGCGATCTACGACACCCTCCAGTTCATCCGCCCCGAGGTCCAAACCGTGTGCCTGGGACAGGCAGCCTCGGCTGCCGCTGTCTTGCTGGCCGCCGGCACTCCGGGCAAGCGCCTGGCGCTTCCCAACGCGCGCGTGCTGATCCACCAGCCATCCATGGGCGGTGACCGTGGTACGGCAACGGATCTACAGATTCACGCTGACGAATTGTTGCGGATTCGTACCTGGATGGAAGAAGTCCTCGCCCAGCACACCAACCGTAGCGTCGATCAGGTTCGCGCTGATATTGACCGCGATAAGTTCTTGTCCTCCGAAGAGGCCAAAGAATACGGTCTCGTCGACGAGGTGCTGGAGTCGCGCAAGATCAAACGTAGCTAAGCCTGACAGTAGCACCGGTGGGGTGGACACTCTGCGATGAGATGTTCACGCCACCGGTGCCTTTCTGTGTGGTTATCCCCAGCGTGGAGACGAGATTTCCATCGCCCGGGACGTTCGGGGTAATTTTGGGCGGGAGATCCCCTGAGCGAGCAAGGCACACGGGTGTAACGGGGCAGAAAAGTTCCGGCCAGCTACTATGCTTGGATCGAAACAAAGTTGTGAGGAGTCACCTTGGCACGAATCGGAGAAAGTGCGGACCTGCTGAAATGTTCCTTCTGTGGCAAATCCCAGAAGCAGGTTCGTAAGCTCATCGCCGGTCCCGGCGTCTACATCTGTGATGAGTGCATTGAACTGTGCAACGAAATCATTGAGGAAGAACTCACCGAAGTTGCCGAGACCAACGACGTCGACTTGCCGACTCCTCGCGAGATTTTCGACCACTTGGACCAGTACGTCATTGGCCAGCAACGAGCCAAAAAAGCCTTGTCAGTCGCGGTCTACAACCATTACAAACGTGTCCGGGGCAATGACACCATCCGCCAGGCTGTTACCGACACGTTCGGAGATGACTCGATTCTAGATGCGCTGGCCGATGTGGAGGTCGGAAAATCGAATATCCTCTTGGTCGGCCCTACCGGTTCGGGCAAAACCTACTTGGCACAGACCCTGGCCAAGAAACTCGACGTGCCGTTTATCGTCGCGGACGCAACCGCACTGACCGAAGCCGGCTACGTGGGCGAAGATGTCGAGAACATTCTGCTTAAGCTGATTCAGGCCGCAGATTTTGACGTCAAGAAGGCCGAACAGGGCATTATCTATATTGACGAGATCGATAAGATCTCACGGAAATCCGAGAATCCTTCGATTACCCGCGACGTCTCCGGTGAAGGGGTGCAACAGGCCCTGCTGAAGATCCTGGAGGGCACCGTTGCCTCGGTGCCGCCACAGGGCGGTCGCAAGCACCCGCACCAGGAATTCCTGCAAATTGATACCTCGAATGTCCTGTTCATTGTGGCCGGTGCATTTGCCGGACTCGATGGCATTATCGAGTCCCGGGCTGGACGTAAGGGGATCGGCTTCGGCGCAGCCTTGTCGAGTTTCGGTGAAGGGGAGTTGCCCTCCTACTCTGATGTGCGTCCTGAAGATCTGCTGAAATTTGGTTTGATTCCTGAATTCATTGGGCGCCTGCCGGTCATTACCGCAGTAGACCCACTGGATCGGGAGGCACTCATTCGGGTGCTGACCGAGCCGAGGAACGCTGTGCTGAAGCAGTACCAAAAGATGTTTGCCTTAGATGGTGTCGAGCTTGAATTTGACCAGTCCGCTCTTGATGCTGTCGTGGACCAGGCGGAAGAACGAGGTGCAGGAGCCCGTGGGCTACGCTCCATTCTGGAAAACGTGCTGCAGCCGGTGATGTTTGATCTGCCCTCACGAAACGACATTGCCTCGGTGACGATCACCGGCGACGTCGTGCGAGGTGAGGCCGAACCGCTGATGGTCACTCGCGAGGTGACCCACAAACGTCGCACCAAATCGGCCTAATTTTACGTTTTTGACCGGTATCGGAAGTGTACGGAATAAATCCGCGAAGCGTGTCGCTAGGCCCAACAGACTGCATTGCAGTAGATTCCGGAACCCGACAGAAGGAGATACGCTCCGATGGCCGAAAATAACGTCGTCAATTTCTGGTTTGACCCGATCTGCCCCTTCGCCTGGGTGACCTCGCGCTGGATCCGTGAAGTCGAGCAGGTCCGTGATATCACCGTCGATTGGCATGTGATGTCGTTGGGCATCCTCAATGATGCCGAGGGCAAAGAGAAAGACCCCAACGTGTGGTTGCCTGCCCGGGCCGCTGTCGCCGTCGAACAACGTCTGGGGCATGATCGTTTAGGCGAGTTCTACACTGCAGTGGGCACCCAGATTCACAACAATGACGTCTCTGATCGCGAGGCAGCCGTCCGGACCGCTCTGGAGGAGATCGGAGCCAGCGAACAGGCCGATCAGGTCATCGCTGATGCACGGACCGACGTGAACGACAAGGCACTGGCCAGCTCCCACCAGCAGGCAATTGATTTGGTCGGTAACGAGGTCGGCACTCCGGTGGTGCAGTTCGGTGACACTGCCTTCTTCGGCCCGGTGCTGTCCAAGATTCCGCGCGGTGAAGAAGCCGGCAAGATCTTTGATGGTGCTGTAGCGCTGGCGGGCTACCCCTACTTCTATGAGCTCAAGCGCAGTCGCGACTCCACACCACGCTTCGACTAATCTGCGCTGAGACACAAACGGCGGGGGTGGCCACTGTCTTGGTGGCCACCCCCGCCGTTTGTGGTCGCACCGGGACTAACTAATCCGGTCCCGACCACTCGGGGCAGGAGCTTAGCTCTCGGACTCCACGAGCTCGGTGTTGATCACGGAGATATCGTGTTCTTCATCGGTATTCGTGAGGTCGGTGAACTCCAGGTGCTGGATGCGCCCGGCAGCGTACAGGTCGTCTTGGGCCTGCCGGATTTGGTCAGCACGCGCGGAGGTCGCCTGAATAGTGGCGGTTGAGACCTCGGTGCGTTGCGACACCTTCGCATCGGACTTGGCCTTACGAACCCCGGACAGTGCACGTGCCACGGCGGTGAGCACCTCGGAATCGCTGTCACGGCCAACGGCGTCAATACCGGCAGATTCGCCCTCACGCCCCGGCCACGGTGCTGAGTGTACTGAGCCCTGTTGCCACCAGCTCCAGGTCTCATCGGTAGCGAAGGGCTGGAAAGGTGCCAACAATCGTTGCAGTGCGTCCAGTGCGGTGGCCAGGGTGACCACGGCAGAGCGTTGCTGGTCGTCGCCCCGCCCGCCATAGGCGCGGTCCTTGACCAGCTCGACGTAGTTGTCGGTGAAGTTCCAGAAGAAGGTCTCCACAACGGTCAATGCCCGGGCGTAGTCATAGCGCTCAAAGCCAACAGTGGCTTGCTGGATAGTGTCGGACAGCTGGGCCAACAACGACCGGTCCAGCGGATGGGTGATCTGTGCGGCCTGGTCAGCTGTGGTCGCAACCCAGGAGCGGTTGGCCCCCAGTTGCAACACGAACTTGGTGGCGTTGAGTAGCTTGATCGCCAGACGACGACCAATCTTCATCTGATTGACCTCATAGGCGGTGTCGGCGCCCAACTTGGCTGACGCCGCCCAATACCGAACCGCGTCCGCCCCGAATTTGTCCAGGATATCCATCGGCACCACAACGTTGCCCTTGGACTTTGACATCTTCTTCCGGTCCGGGTCGAGAATCCAGCCAGACAGGGCAGTGTGCTGCCACGGCACGGAATCGTGGAGCGCATCGGCCCGCACCACCGTGGAGAACAGCCAGGTTCGAATAATGTCGTGGCCCTGCGGACGCAGATCGAAAGGAAAGACCTTGTCGAATAGCTCATCATTGGTCGACCATTCGCCAATAATCTGTGGAGTCAGTGACGAGGTCGCCCAGGTGTCCAGCACGTCCGGATCACCAGTGAACCCGCCGGGCCGATCGCGCTGCTCAGCAGTGTAGCCGGCGGGAACATCCTGCAACGGATCAACCGGGAGCTGGGCGTCCTCTGGAATCAGCGGGGACTCATAGTCGGGCTCACCCTGGTCATCCAGCCGGTACCAGATCGGTACCGGGACCCCAAAAAACCGCTGGCGGGAGACCAGCCAGTCACCGTTGAGGTTCTCCACCCAGTTGGTGTAGCGAGACTGCATGAATTCCGGGTGCCACTGCAACTGGTCACCGCGAGCAATTAGTGCATCCCGGCGGTCGGCGTCCCGGCCACCATTGCGCAAATACCACTGACGGGAGGTGACAATCTCCAAGGGCTTTTCGCCCTTTTCGTAGAAGTTCACCGCGTGCATGATCTTCTTCGGCTGTCCATCGAGCAAATCATGTTCTTGCAGCATCTCCACGACGGCCTTCTTGGCGGAAAACACGGTCTTGCCGGCCAGTCGTTCATAGTTAGCACGACCGAACTCGGAGGTGATCCATTCTGGGGTCTCGGACTGGAATCGGCCGTCACGACCGATCACCGTGCGGGTATCCAGCTCTAGCTCACGCCACCAGGTCACGTCGGTGAGGTCACCGAAGGTACAGATCATCGCGATACCCGACCCCTTATCCGGCTGAGCCAGCGGGTGGGCCTTGACCTCGACGGGAACCTCAAACAGTGGGGACGTCACGGTGGTGCCGAAGTAGGGCTTGTACCGTTCATCGTCGGGATGAGCCACCAACGCGGTACAAGCCGGTAGCAGTTCGGGGCGGGTGGTTTCAATAAAGATCTTCTCACCCTGCTCGGTGGTGAAAGCGTACCGGTGGTAGGCGCCTTCCATCTCGCGGTCTTCCAGCTCGGCCTGGGCGACCGCGGTGCGGAAGGTGACGTCCCACAGCGTGGGAGCCTCGGCCATATAGGCATCGCCATCGGCGAGGTTCTGCAGGAAGGCCCGCTGGGAGACTTCTCGGGAGTGGTCATCGATAGTGCGGTAGGACAGATTCCAATCCACCGACAGGCCCAGACGGGTGAACAGATCCTCGTAGACCTTCTCATCGTCGGTGGACAACTCCAGACACAGCTCGATGAAGTTTTGGCGGGAGATCACATCCCAGTCGCGCTGGTTCTTTGCCGGCTTGTCCGGTGGACGATAATCGGGGTCATACGGCGTGGCCGGGTCGGTGCGCACTCCGTAGTAGTTCTGCACGCGACGCTCGGTGGGCAAACCGTTATCGTCCCAGCCCATCGGGTAGAACACGTTCTTCCCGTTCATCCGCTGATAGCGGGCCAACACGTCGGTCTGGGTATAGGAGAATACGTGACCGACGTGCAACGACCCCGAAGCGGTCGGTGGGGGAGTATCGATGGAGTAGACCTGGTCACGATCCGTGTCAGGGTCGAAGACATAGACCCGGTCGGCTTCCCACCGGGCGGTAAATTTCTCTTCGAGCCCTTCGAGGCCTGGACGATCAGGGATGGTGTTGTTTTTGGGCGAGTTCGAGCCCTGAAGATCTTCTGCCATGCCACATATTCTTTCACAGACCACCACTCCGACAGCACGTGCTGAGCAGTATGTCCCAGACCTGACGGACCAGGTGGGCACCCGTTGCGTTACCTCCCGGGGCCGCATCAGCCGGGTACTGTAAAGCTATGACCTCAGAGATGACGGATTTTCACGCAACCCGTTCGGCCGTGGTCACCGGAGCCTCCTCCGGTATCGGCCACGCCACCGCGCTTCAGCTCTCCGACCAAGGCTGGAAGGTATTCGCCGGAGCACGTCGCCTCGACCGGCTTGAAGAGCTGGCGGCACAAGTCGCCCAACCCACCGGGGAAATTATTCCCCTAGAACTAGACGTCACCGACCAAGACTCGGTGGACCGCTTCGTTGTGGCCGTGACCGAAGCCGGAGGAGTCGACACGGTGATCAACATCGCCGGCGGGGCGCACGGCACCGACCCCATTGCCCAGGGCAAAGACGAGGACTGGGACTGGATGTTGCAGACCAACGTCATGGGGGCGTTGCGCGTGATCCGGGGCTTCCTTCCGATGCTTCGAGAATCCGGTGCCGGCACCGTGCTGAATCTGACCTCCACCGCCGGCATCGTCGCCTATGAGGGCGGGGCCGGTTACAACGCTGCCAAATTCGGCGAACACGCGCTCACCGCCGCACTACGGCTTGAGGAAGCCGAACATAATCTACGGGTGGTTGAAGTGCTCCCCGGCCTGGTCAAGACCGATGAGTTCGCTCTCAACCGCATGGGCGGAGATGCCGACGCCGCCGCAAAAGTCTATGAAGGTGTCGCCGAGCCGCTCACCGCAGAAGATGTCGCTGAGGTGTGCGTGTACGCCGTCACCTTGCCACACCACATCAACCTCGACCAGATCGTGATGCGACCGGTTAAACAAGCCGCCCAACACAAGCTGATTCGAGACGCCTGAGCGACCTCGGGTTAATTCGATTTTGCCCAGCACGTGGTTTAGGATGAACCCAGAATAACCGCATACTTCACCAGCGATGACCCGGCAATCACCGGCGAGCTTCCGGAAGAACAGTCCTCGTGTCACTGGCATCAACATTGAGGCGAGTACCTAGTAGAACCGGACGGGTCAGCCCGTTACAGCGTTGCGATGAGCGATCTGAGCTTCAACTCAGATAAGCAGGGTGGTACCGCGTACACCGCTGTGGCTAGCCAGGGTGCGCCACAGGTTGTGCGTCCTTGCACACCAGAGATTCACACCGACCCGTGATTGATCGTCAGCAAGGAAGGTAACTCCACCGTGTACCCTCAGGCCAGCTCAGATTCTGAGTCCGTGCGCAACGGCTCCACTCCGTCATCGCCGAATATGCCCGCCATTGAGGAGGCCATTCTCGCGTACTGGGAATCCGATGGCACCTTCCAAGCCTCCATTGACCAACGTCCGGCCATCGCTGAGGACGGAACCAATAATGAGTTCGTTTTCTACGACGGGCCGCCCTTCGCCAACGGCCTGCCTCACTACGGCCACCTGCTCACCGGGTACGTCAAAGACCTTGTGGCCCGTTACCAAACCCAGCAGGGTAAGCGCGTCGAGCGTCGGTTCGGCTGGGATACCCATGGCTTGCCCGCCGAGCTGGAAGCCATGAAGCAGCTGGGCATGACCGATAAGGCCGAAATTGAGGCCATGGGTATCGATAAGTTCAACGACGCCTGCCGGTCTTCGGTGCTCAAATACACCGAAGAGTGGAAAAACTACGTCAATCGGCAGGGGCGCTGGGTCGATTTCGATAATGACTACAAGACACTGTATCCCTCCTATATGGAATCGGTGCTGTGGGCGTTTAAAGACCTGTCCGAGAAAGGGCTCACCTACCGTGGCTTCCGCGTTCTGCCCTACTGCTGGAAAGATGAAACTCCGCTGTCCAACCATGAGCTGCGTATGGACGATGACGTCTACCAGCAACGTCAAGATCCCTCGGTGACGGTAACCTTCCGACTCACCGGAGGGATCGACGATCACCTGCTGGATGCCTCGTACATCGCCAGCTCACAAACCGCCCAGGACCTGGCCGGGGTGCGCGTGCTGGCCTGGACGACCACGCCGTGGACGCTACCCACCAATGGGTCGCTGGCGGTGGGACCGGAGGTCTCCTACGTGGTGGTACCCCGTGGCCCAAAGGCCACTACGGTGGACTCGCTGGACGGTGAACGTTTCCTGCTGGCCACCGAACGGCTGGCCGCCTATGCCACCGATCTAGGCTATGAGTCCGTGGAAGCTGCCACCGAAGCGATCACCGCCACCTATGCCGGAACGGACCTGGGCGGATTGACCTACCAGCCGATTTTCACCTACTTCTCCGAAGACGAGAAGTGGGGCAACCAGCACGCCTTCCGCATGCTGGTTGCTGACTACGTCTCCACTGACGACGGTACCGGTGTGGTCCACCAGTCATCTGCCTATGGTGAAGACGACCAGACGATCAATGAAGCCCACGACATCCCCGTGGTGCTCTCCGTCGATGAGGGCGCGAAATTTCTGCCACTGTTCGGCGATGAGTCCCTGGGCGAGGGCAAGCTCAAAGACATTGCTGGGTTGCAGGTGTTTGAGGCCAACCGTCCGATTATTCGCTCGTTGCGCGCTGCCGGCGAGCTGGTGAAAGAAGCCTCTTATGAACACTCCTACCCGCACTGCTGGCGGTGCCGGACCCCACTGATCTACCGGGCGATCACCTCCTGGTACGTGAAAGTTACCGAGTTCAAAGACTCGATGCTGGAACTGAACCAGCAGATCAACTGGATTCCCGATAACGTCAAGGACGGCCAGTTTGGTAAATGGCTGGAAAACGCCCGCGACTGGTCGATTTCGCGCAACCGGTACTGGGGCTCCCCGATCCCGGTGTGGGAATCCGATGACCCCAACTACCCGCGCCAAGAAATCTACGGTTCCCTAGCTGAACTCGAAGAAGCCTTCGGCGAACTACCCCGCAATGCCCACGGCGAGGTGGATCTGCACCGGCCCTGGATTGATCAGCTGGTCCGCCCCAACCCGGATGACCCCACCGGCACGTCGATGATGCGTCGCGTCCCCGATGTGCTCGATGTGTGGTTCGACTCTGGGTCGATGCCCTATGCCCAGGTGCATTATCCCATGGAGCACAAGGACTGGTTCGACACCCACAACCCGGCCGACTTCATCGTGGAATACATCGGCCAAACCCGTGGCTGGTTCTACACCATGCACGTGCTAGCCACCGCCCTGTTCCACCGCCCGGCGTTCAAAAACGTGATCTCCCACGGTATTGTGCTGGGCTCGGACGGGCAGAAGATGTCCAAGTCGCTACGCAACTACCCGGACGTCTCCGAGGTGCTGGACCGGGACGGCTCGGATGCGATGCGCTGGTTCCTGATGGCCTCGCCCATTCTGCGCGGTGGCACTCTGATCGTCAGCGAAGACGGCATTCGCGAAGCCGCCCGACAGGTGCTCCTTCCGGCCTGGAACGTGTGGCACTTCTTCACGCTCTACGCCAACTCTGCCACCGCCGGTGGCACCCGACCGCAGGGATATCGGGCCCAGTACCGTTATGAGGCCACCGACCCGCTGGACCGCTACATTCTGGCCACCACCGGCACCATGATCACCCAGGTCAAAGAGTACATGGACCGCTACCACGTGCCCCAGGCCACCGAGGAACTGCGCCGGTACATGGACACCATGACCAACTGGTATATTCGTCGCTCCCGGCAGCGGTTCTTCGATGAGAATGAACAATCCCTGGACGTGTTGTTCACGTGCCTGGAAGCCTTCTGCCGGGTGGCAGCACCGTTGTTGCCGATGGTGACCGAGGAAATCTGGCGGGGCCTGACCGGGGGACGTTCGGTGCACCTGACCGACTACCCGGACGCCAGCCTGTTCCCGCAAGGCGAGGATGCCGAGGCCGTCCAGCACAGCATGAACCTGGCCCGGGAGATTTCCTCGGCCGGTTCTGCGCTGCGTAAGGGCGCGGGCCGGCGCGTCCGCTTGCCGCTGCGCAAGCTCTCGGTGGTCATTGAAAATGCCGGACGCGTTGATCAGACCGTCTCCGAGATCATCTCCGATGAGCTCAACATCAACACCATCAACGTCAAAGACACCAGTGAAGCCTCAGCCACCGATTTCGGCATCACCCAGCAACTTGTCGTCAACGCCCGGGCCGCCGGTCCGCGCCTGGGCAAGCAGGTCCAACAGGTGATCAAAGCCTCCAAGGCTGGGGATTGGTCGGTCGCCGACGGCGTGGTCACCGCCGGCGGTGTCGAGCTGGTCGACGGCGAATACGAGCTCGCGACCACCGTGGATCAGTCCGAAGGATCCGACGAGACTGCGGTGGCGGTGATCTCCGACGGGTTCCTAGTGTTGGACACCAGTGTCGATGACGAGTTGGCCGCCGAAGGCTCGGCCCGCGACGTGATCCGCGCGGTCCAGGCAGCACGTCGTGAATCCGGTCTGGACGTCTCCGACCGGATTCGGACCGAGATCACCGGGCCCACCGGACTGATCACAGCCATTGACGCCCACCGGGAGCTGATCAGCCAAGAGACGCTGACCACGCAGCTGGAGCTTGTGGCGGATGAAAACCGAGACGACCCGCGTGGTTCGATGGCCGATGACGCCTCCAAGCTGGTCAGTGTTAGCGTAGAGGTGGTTTCGCCGGCTTCCACCGATTCCCTCGCATCAATCCAGAAAGCGTAGTGCCTCGTGTCAGAGCTGTCACCAGATCCCCAGACCGGCCCCCAGAGCCTGGAGGAGCTCTATGGCGATCTGCTCGCCCGCGCCCCAGAAAACAAGATGGAGCCACGGATGGAGCCGATGTATCGTGCCATGGAGTTGCTCGGGGATCCCCAACACTGCGCACCGGTCATTCATCTGACCGGTACCAATGGCAAAACCTCCACCGCTGGCATGATCGAGACCATGCTCAACAGCTACGGGCTCTCCACCGGGCGCTATACCTCACCGCACCTGGTGAAATTCACCGAACGGATTAAGTTGAACTCCGAGCCGGTGGATGATGAGACTGTGCTGCGGGTGTGGTCGGAGATCCTGCCGGTCGTGCGCTTGGTGGATCAGGAGCTGCTGGTTGAGGACGAGACGCCACTGACCTATTTTGAAGCCATGACGGTGCTGGCGTTCGCGATTTTCGCTGACGCGCCGGTCGACGTGATGGTGCTTGAGGTGGGACTCGGGGGGATCACCGATGCCACCAACGTTGCCGATGCCCAAGTTTCCGTGATCACTCCCATTTCCCTGGATCACACCGACCTGCTGGGCGAGACCGTCGAAGAGATTGCCGAGGAGAAGGCCGGCATTATCAAACCCGACGGGTACGTCGTCTCCGCTGCGCAGGAACCGGCGGCTGCCCAGGTGCTCCTGGATAAGGCGCGTGAGGTTGGTGCCAGCTTCGCGTTTGAAAACCTGGAGTTTGGGGTCACCGACCGACGGGTGGCGGTCGGCGGGCAGCAAGTCTCGGTGCAGGGACTCAGCGGAACATACCCCGAACTCTTCCTGCCACTCCACGGCCCCCATCAGGCAGAAAATCTCGCGGTAGCCATCGCCACGATGGAAGCCTTCCTCGGCCACGGCGGTCACACCTTGAACCAGCAGCTACTGCAACAGGGGCTACTGCAGGTCACCAGCCCGGGAAGGCTGGAAGTGCTTCGTACCAACCCAACCTTAGTGATTGACGCGGCGCACAACCCCGCCGGTATGGAAGCCACCGCCGTCAGTGTCACAGAGGCCTTCAACTTCACCAAGCTGGCGCTGGTCGTTGGCATTCTGGAAGAAAAGGATGCCCGCGGCGTGTTAACCAGTCTCTATGACGCTTTTGGGGACACGGTCGAGCACGTGGCCCTGACAGCCTCTGCCTCACCACGCGCCATTGATCCCGACACTCTGGTGGAATACGCCCTGGATGCCGGATGGGATGCCGACACGCTACATCCCGAACCGGCCCCGACCGATGCGATTCGATGGGCCGTCGAGGCCGTGGTGGACGAGGATGAAGAACTGCACGAATCCGGCACCGCCAACATTACTGATGGCACCGGTGGCCCCGGTGTATTGGTCACCGGGTCAATCACTTTGGTAGGCCAAGTCCGTGGCCTGCTCGGCCCCGGGGAGACCGAGACCACCGATACCGCAGCCGCCCACGCGGCGGCTGCAGCCGCGGTGGTCGAAGATCACGACGACCTGGCAGCCTTTTTCGCCACCGAGGAAGACGACACGGATGACGACGTGGACCGTGGTGGCCACGGTCAGCAGGGTGATACCGATGACTGATCAACACCAACCATCAGAACCGCCCGCCGGAACCACCGGCCGAGAGTCCTGGCGGCCCCAGCGCGAAACACAACGCCAAAAAGACTGGCGCCCGGGCCAACCACAGAAACGCCGTTCCCTGCGGGTGATGTTCTGCGCTTCGCTACTGGGCCTGGAATCCCTGGTACTGGTTTTCTACGGCATGACCGTGTTGAACCTCAACCGCGAGGAATCCTGGGCGGTCCCGGTCTTCTGGGCCTCGATCGCCCTGGCTGTACTGGCACTGGTCACCACGCGACTGCTCACTAAGCCCGTGGGATACTGGATCGGGTGGGGGATTCAAGTGCTGTTTGTACTGGGGGGATTTCTCGAATACTTTGCCTTGATCTTGGGAGCCGGATTTCTGGCTGCCTGGTGGTGGGCCGTGGTCCGGGGAGGGCAGATGGATGAAGAGAACATCGTCCGCGACCGACAGCAACGCGCATGGGAGATTGCCCACGGGTACCGTTGTGTTACGGACCATCCCGACACAAAGAGCTAACCGGCCCACCAGACCGCTTCGGTATACTCTCAGCTAGATACCGTCACCGGTCACCGACCCACAACAGCAAGACGACAGAAAGAGGTGCAGTCCCGATGGCCACCCCAGAACGTTCGCTGGTTCTGATTAAGCCAGATGGAGTCAAACGAGGCTTGGTCGGTGAGATCCTGACCCGCATCGAGCGCAAGGGTTACCGTATCGTCGAATTGGAAATGATGACCGCCAACCCGGAGATGTTGGCCGATCACTACGAAGAGCACCAGGGCAAAGAATTCTTCCCCGCCCTGGTCGAGTTCATGTCCTCCGGTCCGCTGGTGGCCGCCATCGTGGAAGGCGATCGCGTGATCGAAGGCATCCGCGCGCTGACCGGCAAGACCGACCCCACTGTGGCACTGCCGGGCACCATTCGCGGAGACTTCGGTCGTGATTGGGGCCCTGGTGTGCAACAGAACCTCATCCACGCCTCGGATTCAACCCTGTCGGCCGAGCGCGAGATGGAGATCTGGTTCGGCTGGAACCGCGCTGACTAATCGTCGCCGCAACGGCGGTTAGTGGTTTGTCTCAGCGGTGAAGTGCGAGTCATCGGAGTCGAGGGTGACTCCGCGCAGTCCAGACAGCGGGGTCACCACCGGCTGATGCCCGGCCACAATCTCCGGAATCGTTTTCAGCGCGTGGACAGTTTTAACCAGATACAGTGTTGGACGCATCAGCGCGATCTGCTCAGCGGCAAAAGCCTGGAGCAGATCGGTGGTGCTCAACCACCGCGCCTCGGTAGCTTCGGTGGTGACATTACGGACCTGATGTTGTTGCTCATCAGTGACTGCGGCGACATAGAAATACGTATCAAAGCGTTTGGGTGCCCCCAACGGGGTGGTGATATTCGCCCACGGCACCAGCTGCTCACCACTGAGTCGTACCGCCGTTTCTTCCCACACCTCACGCACCGCGGTGGCTGCCATTGCCGCCACGCCGGGAGTCGCGTCATCCAAGACCAGCTTGGTCCGCGACCAAATCTGGGCATGCTCAGCGATCGCTTCGGGACTCAATAAACCGTCACCGGCTTGGTGATCGCCCGGTTCGCTCCGACCACCGGGAAACACCGCAACACCGGCGGCGAAATCCATGGTCTTGGCACGAAATTGCACGAAAACCTCAACTCCGACGCCTTGGTCACGCAATAGCACCACCGAAGCGGCTGGGCGCACCGGAACGTGGTGGGCCGGATGATCTGGATTGTTCCGGGCCTCGGGGACATAGTGATAGGGACTGTCTGCCATGCCCCCTAGCTTAGACAATAAGTGATAGGGATCACGAGAATAATGACTCGCCGAAGCGAATCAGGATGGACCCGGCAATCACCGCGTAGAGCAAGACCACCATCGGCCACGTCATGGCCAGCAGGTAGGTGCGGGCCGTAGCCGAGGTTGGAATCACTCCCGTCGCAATATTGCGAGCGGTCACCAGCACTGCCAGAGGAATCACGGCCGCCCAAATCACCATGCAGTATAAACACAGAACATTGATGTCATAGACGGCTTGGGTCCAGAGCCACAGGCAGAACACCAGGGCTAAGACGACGCCGATATTAATGCAGATCCAATAGGTGCGCGTGAACTGCATGCCCATCACCAACACCGTGGCCAGGGTGATGACAATGGTGAAGCCCACCAGGCCGATGAAATGATTCGGGAACCCGAAAAGTTGGGCCTGCCACGACTGCATCACGGTGCCACACGAGACCCAGGGGCTTAAATCGCAACTGGTGACATATTCCGGGTCCTTCCAGATCTGGACCCGCTCATACATCAGGATGGCGGCCGCGCCCATCGCGATCAGCCCGGTAATGAGCATCACCAGGCCTGACCCGACGCGGGTGGCAAACCAGGGTAGATCCTCGGCACGGGTGTCAGGGTCCAGATCGAGGCGGTCGTCGAGGGTCACCGCGGTCTGGTCTGCGGTGTGATGGGAGATATCATGGGGCATGCCAGGGACTCCTTGGATCGGAAGATCACCGGCGGCATCGCATCAGAGCGGGCACGCGCGGTCACTATGTAGTCTATGCTCTCAGCCATCACGACCAGGAAATGTCCCCGTGCTGGGTGAATCTGTGCCACAATGGGAGACGACACGGAAGATGTCCACACCATCTCACCGCTGTCCTGTGGCGATAGTTTGCGCGACCACCGATGATGAACCGCAACCGCGTTGAGTGTACGTGAGGAAACGAGCTCAATCGTGCGAAGTGGATCGGTCCCGGGTGACGTTCCCGACCGGCATCCCGCGGAGACCGTCGGAGATGAGAACAGACTGAGCTAGCACGAGATCGGTCGCCGCCCAGACGCCACAGGTTCCGTGCCTCACCGTGGCACCTCACCCGGTGGAGCCGGTTCAGACCAAGCTTTTTGTGTGCCATCCACGGCGCACCCCGGACGATCGGGGGAAACGCGCCCGTCACGGCACCCGAACCGCCTCGCGGTCAGTGTGTGGCTGATGCCGAGGAATGAAGGAGCTGCAGTGGCAGCTGACAACGAACCACAACTGAACACCGAGAATCAGACGGAGGGCAACGAGGGAACCGACGACCAGGTGGCGTCGTTGCAGGTTCCCGACGACCCGATGGATGTGCTCTTTCACGCCCCTGATCTCTCCGATATTCCGACTCGTACCCGCCGGGCGGATGACTCTGAGGACGACGGGGGCCATGCAGAGTCCTCTGATTCTGAGCGGTCCGGACATGGTAAGGACTCTCACGGAGAAAAATCCGGTCGCTCACGCCGTAAGCGCCGCGGTCGTCGTCGCAATAACGCTGAGCAGCAATCGTCATCTCAGGGTGATGATGGTTCGAATCGCGGACAGGGTGACCGCTCGGGTGCTGAAGATGGTTCGGAGAAGACCGGCCCATCGGGTCCAGCAGACCAGGGCGGTGATCAGCCGGTAGCCCGCCGCCGTCGGAAGCGTCGTCGGGGTACCACCGACCTGGAAGTTGACGGTGGCACCGGTGATGACCCGGAGAACACCGTCACCAAAGTGCGTGCACCGCGTCCGGCCGGGGGATCGGGGACCGGCTCGGATCGGGTCACCTCGGTGCGTGGCTCCACCCGCCTGGAAGCAAAGCGTCAGCGTCGCCGGCAGGCCCGGGGACGTCGCCGTCGTGGCAATGTGTTGACCGAAGCTGAGTTCTTGGCCCGTCGGGAGTCCGTGGAGCGGACAATGATGGTGCGCCAGCGGGAGCACCGGACCCAAATTGCCGTGCTGGAAGACGGTGTGCTGGCTGAACACTTCGTATCCAACACCACCCAAGACTCGTTGATCGGCAATATCTATCTGGGCAAGGTCCAGAACGTGTTGCCCTCGATGGAAGCGGCCTTTATTGATATCGGGCGTGGTCGCAATGCGGTGCTGTATGCCGGTGAAGTCAACTGGGATATGGCACAGTTGGAGGGCAAGCCCAAGAAGATCGAGAATGCGCTGAAGTCTGGTGACTCAGTGCTGGTGCAGGTCACCAAGGACCCGGTGGGCCATAAGGGCGCCCGACTGACCTCCCAGATTTCGTTGCCCGGTCGCTATTTGGTCTACGTTCCGGGTGGGTCGATGACCGGTATTTCCCGTAAGCTCCCCGATACGGAACGTTCCCGGCTCAAGAAGATCCTGAAAGATCACATGCCGGACAACGCCGGGGTGATTGTCCGCACGGCCGCCGAGGGCACCTCGGAACAGGAATTGATGAACGACATCAACCGGTTGCGGGCGCAGTGGGAAGAGATTGAATCCGCCTCCACTTCCACGAAGGTGCTGGCCCCCGAGCAGTTGCATGCTGAACCGGACCTGACGATCAAAGTGGTCCGTGACGTGTTCAATGAGGACTTTACCGCCATGGTGGTTCAGGGTGATGAGGTCTGGGACAACGTGGAAGCCTACGTGACCTATGTGGCACCGCACCTGGTGGATCGGCTCAGCAAGTGGGACCCGGACGACCACGACGGTGAGGACCTGTTCGCCTCACACCGTCTGGATGAACAGCTCCACAAAGCCTTGGATCGTAAAGTCAATTTGCCGTCGGGCGGTTCCCTGATCTTTGACCGCACCGAAGCGATGACTGTCGTCGACGTCAATACCGGCAAATTCACCGGTTCTGGCGGCAACCTGGAAGAAACGGTGACCAAGAACAACCTGGAAGCGGCCGAAGAGATTGTGCGCCAGCTTCGGTTGCGCGATATCGGGGGCATTATCGTCATCGACTTCATCGACATGGTCTTGGAATCCAACCGAGACTTGGTGTTGCGTCGTTTGGTGGAGTGCCTGGGCCGTGACCGGACCCGGCACCAAGTCGCTGAAGTGACGTCGCTGGGTCTGGTGCAGATGACACGGAAGCGGATGGGGACTGGCCTGGTTGAAGTCTTTTCCGAAACCTGTGAGGCCTGCGCCGGTCGTGGCATTATCGTCCACGACGAACCGGTGGAGAAATCGGTGTCCTACGACTCCCACGGGCAACCTCGCAAACACCGCAACCATTCTTCCTCGGCGTCGAATTCGCGGTCGCGACGCAAGAACCGCAAGAACGACAAGAACCGTTCGGACCATCACCACCACAACTCCTCACACGAGCACGACACCTCGAACCAGGAGCAACACCATCGTGAAGAACAGGCCGAGCGGGATGCGAAAGCCGAGCAGACTCGCAATGCGATGAACTCCATTGCCGCAGCCAGCAATGGGTCCTCGCAACAGAAGGGCTCGAACGACCAACAGGATGAAGGCCAGTCCGGCAAGGGCGAGCAGGATTCCTCTCGAGGTCGCCGTGGGCGAAAGCCCCGTCGGGCAGACTCGGACGGTGTTGTCCAGTCACAACAGTCCATCTTGGACGACATCAATTCCGCACTGGATGATGTGCAGCGCGCCCACGAGTCCCAGGAGAGCCAGCACGCTTCGACTCCCTTCGGCTCAGTGAGAACAACCGACACGGCTCAGCGCGCGAAACCACGCCGGCGGCGGGCGACCTCGGATGTGGGGGCAGAAACTGTCCAGACCGCCCCGGTAGAGTCCACCCCAGATTCCGGTGCGCAGTTCACCGCCCGGTCAACGACCTCGAGTGTCAAGGCCCCGAAGGAATCGACCGAGACCAAAGAGGCTGCTGCGGTGATGCTGGGTGTTGGCGTGAGTGCAGAGGATATTTCCTCACCGCAATAACGGTCAGCAGACGTGAAAATGTGGCGCATCTTTCCCGGTGTGTCATTTGAAATTCACGTAACAGACAAGGTAAGGTATAGCTCTGGTGCTGTGAAGTTACGCGTTAAGTGTGCGTAAAACATGCCGGTCCACCCACCGAGTCGAGGCTGAGAAGGTCAAAATACCTCCGTGTGGCGTATCGGGCCTCAGCCACAGCAAGAGAATAATTTTCTAACGTCGAGAGAAGTGAGTCCCAAGTGGTGTACGCGATTGTCCGCGCTGGCGGCCGCCAGGAAAAGGTTTCCGTTGGAGACCTCGTTACCCTTGACCGCGTTCCCGCTGAGGCCGGTAGCTCCATCGAGTTGCCCGCACTGATGGTGGTGGATGGGGACAAGGTCACCTCGGAGAAGAAGGAACTAGACAACGTTAAGGTGTCTGCCGAAGTTCTGGAACACCTCCGTGGTAAGAAGGTCGTCATCCAGAAATTCAAGAATAAGACCGGCTATAAGAAGCGTCAGGGTCACCGTCAGAACCAGACTAAGGTCAAGATCACCTCTATCGCCTAGGTCGATCGAGACGTCAAAGAAAAGGATTTAGCAGATGTCAACGAAAAAAGGTGCAAGCTCGACCAAAAACGGTCGTGACTCCAACCCGCAGTACCTCGGAATCAAGCGTTTCGGTGGCCAGGCAGTCTCCGCTGGTGAGATTCTCGTTCGCCAGCGCGGTACCCAGTACCACCCCGGCAACAACGTCGGCCTGGGCAAAGACCACACTCTGTTCGCTCTGGCATCCGGCTCCGTCGAGTTCGGTCAGCGCCGTGGTCGCCGCGTGATCAACGTGGTACCGGCAACGACAGAATAGCCGTTGCGCACCGTGACAGCATAGCTGTCACTATAGACCAACGCTCCAGCGGGGGCGGGCCGGCCTGGGTCCGCCCCCGCTTGCGCTATCTAAACCCCCGAACCGCCACCGACTGAGACCACCTGACTCGTGAGGGAGAAACCAATGCCACAGTTCGTTGATCATGTCACCTTGCACGCCACCGGTGGCAACGGTGGCCACGGGGAAACCTCGGTGCGCCGGGAGAAATACAAACCACTTGGCGGACCCGACGGAGGCAACGGCGGTAACGGTGGAGACGTGGTGGTCGTCGCCGACTCCCAAGAAACCACATTGCTCGACTATCACCACGGTCCCCACCGCTCAGCCACCAACGGGGAGCCCGGTAAGGGAGGGAATAAAGATGGTCGAGACGGTGAATCACTGTATCTACCGGTCCCAGTTGGCACGGTGGTTAAAGACCAAGAAGGCAACGTGTTGGCAGATCTCGTGCATCCCGGCATGGAATACGTCGTGGCCGCCGGTGGCACCGGGGGACTGGGCAATGCGGCGTTAGCATCACCAAAACGTAAAGCACCCGGATTCTCATTGCTCGGTATTCCAGGCGAAGAACGTAGTGTTGTGCTGGAGCTGAAATCCGTGGCCGATATTGCCCTGGTCGGTTTCCCCTCGGCAGGGAAATCCTCTCTGATCGCTGCGCTGTCGGCCGCACGACCGAAAATCGCCGATTATCCTTTCACCACACTGGTTCCTAACCTGGGAGTGGTTCAAGCCGGTGAAACCCGGTTCACCGTCGCCGATGTGCCCGGTCTGATCCCCGGTGCCAGTCAGGGTAAGGGCTTAGGGCTAGAATTTTTGCGTCACGTCGAACGTTGCGCGGCGTTGGTCCATGTGCTGGATTGTGCGAGCTTGGAATCCGACCGCGACCCGATTTCGGACTTCGAAGCCCTGGAACACGAACTGGCCGCATATTCGGTCAAACCAGTCCAGGGTAGCAGTGGCGAGCAAATGAAACCGCTGAACGAACGTCCGCAGTTGGTCGCCCTGAATAAGACGGATCTTCCCGACGGCCAGGAGATGGCTGAGATGGTTCGAGATAACCTGGAAAGCCGCGGACTGCGGGTCTTTGACATTTCAGCGATTGCCCACCAAGGCCTGGATGCCTTGAAATTCGCCATGGCTGAGTTAGTCAACCAGGCCCGGGCCACTGCCCCCGAACCCGAGCCTGCTCCCGTTGTGCAGATCACTCCCCGGCGCCGTCGGGGTGATCGTACCCATGACTTTACGATTACCGCCGAGGAACGGAGCGCGAAACCACTGTTCCGTATCCGTGGGGACAAGCCGGAACGCTGGGTGGCTCAAACCAACTTCGCCAACGATGAGGCGGTGGGTTATCTGGCCGACCGCTTGGAGCGAATTGGTATTGAAGAAGAACTGTTCAAAGCCGGCGCTGTGCCTGGGGCTACTGTGGTGATCGGTGATGACGACACCGGTGTCGTCTTCGATTGGGAGCCGACGATTTCGACCGGGTCGGAACACCTCACCGGTCCGCGGGGTTCCGACTATCGCATGGACGAGCGACATCGTCCGACCCGTGAAGAAAAACGTCAGGACTGGGCAGAACGCAAAGCTGCCCGGGCCGCCACCCAGGCCGAAATGGAACAGGAACGTCGCTGCGGTCTGTGGACCGACTGGCATCATACCGACGAAGACGACGACCAGTTCTGATCCGGTCCTTGCCCCGCACAGATCACATCCATCCAGCACCGAAGGCGATACCCGCGTGAGTACCCGAACCCCTGTCTCGCACAACCCGGTCACTGACCGTTCGACCATTTCCCAGGCGCGTCGGATCGTGATCAAAATTGGGTCGTCATCGTTGACCACTCCCTCCGGTGTGTCGCTGGAGGCTATAGACCGGCTCACCGCGTTGATCGCCTCCCTGCGGAATGCTGGCACCCAGGTGGTGCTGGTCTCCTCTGGCGCGATCGCTGCCGGGTTACCGGTCTTGGACTTCGATAAACGACCCAAGGATCTGGCAACGCTACAGGCCACTGCCGCGGTGGGGCAGAGCCAACTGATGGCCTACTATGCGCAGTCCTGCCACTGCCACGGATATACCGTTGCCCAGGTGTTACTGACCGCCGATGAATTGATGCGCCGCACCCAGTACAACAATGCTTTCCGTTCGCTTCAACGGCTTTTGCATCTGGGCGTGATCCCGGTGGTTAACGAAAACGACGCGGTGGCCACTCAAGAAATTCGGTTTGGCGATAACGACCGCCTGGCTGCACTGGTCGCCAATGTGGTCAAAGCCGACCTGCTGGTGCTCCTGACCGACGTGGATGCCCTCTACGACGGACCACCCACCCGACCCGGCAGCACCCGCATCGCCCGTGTCCGCTCTGCCGAGGACCTCCACGACGTCACGATTGGCACCACCGGCACTGCCGGTGTGGGCACCGGAGGGATGGTGACCAAAGTCGAAGCCGCCTCGATCGCCACTGGGTCCGGGATTCCAGCACTGCTGACCGCGGCGTCACTGGCAGCCCCGGCACTGGACGGCGAGGATGTGGGCACCTGGTTTGATGTGCGCGGTGAACGCAAAACCGCTCGCTCGGCCTGGTTGGGGTTGATGGCCGAGACTCGAGGATCAATTCTCATCGACGACGGGGCGGTCATTGCGGTCACCCAGCGGCATCGCTCCTTGCTCCCTGCCGGAGTGGTCGACGTCCGCGGAGAATTTGAGCCTGGAGACGCGGTCGAAATCTGCGATGTGCACGGCACCATCGTTGCCCGAGGCTTGATCAATTATTCCTCCCATGAGCTACCCGAGATGTTGGGCAAGTCCACCGCGGAGCTACGGGAGGCACTCGGGCCTGAATACGATCGGGCAGTGGTCCACACCGACGATACCGTCACCCGCGATTCCTTCGGTCTCACTATCCGCCCGTGAGATGTATCCCATCGACGCTAGACTGGCCTGTATGACCACACAGCAGGACTCCACGGTACGCGCGGCAGTTTGGGAGATGACTCAGCGGGCCCGTCGCGCCCAGCAGACATTGGCCTCGGCATCACGAGCTCGCAAAGATCGTACCCTGCAGGCACTCGGTGAGGCAATCTGGGACCAACGTCGCTACATTTTGGACCACAATCAAGCGGATCTGAGCGCCGGAGCCGACAACGGTCTCTCGGTGGCGCTACTCGACCGGCTCACGCTCACCGAACAGCGTATGGCCGGACTGCGCTCCGCGCTCAACGAGCTGGCCACGTTACCCGACCCCGTCGGTGAGGTGGTCCGCGGACGTAACCTTCCCAACGGGATCCGGATGCAACAAGTCCGGGTGCCCATCGGCGTGGTCGGCGCCATCTATGAGGCCCGGCCGAACGTCACTGTCGATATTTCCGGTATTGGGCTCAAAGCCGGTAGCGCGGTGCTACTACGGGGTGGATCGGCGGCTGAACACACCAACCGGGCTACCATCGCCATCTTGCGCTCTGCCCTGGCTGATCAAGGCTTTGACCCCGATGTCATTCAATCCGTGGACGAGCACGGTCGCGCTGGGGCGAGGGCCATGATGGAATTGCGCGGGGGAGTCGATCTGCTGATCCCGCGCGGGGGAGCGGGGCTGATTCGCTCGGTGGTGGACAACGCCCGGGTCCCGGTCATTGAGACCGGGGCGGGTAACGTGCACGTTTATGTGGATGCTAGTGCTGACCCACAGATGGCCGCCGACATCGTGCTGAATTCGAAAACCCACCGCACCTCCGTGTGCAATGCGGCCGAAACCCTGCTGATCCACCGCGAGGCGGTCCAGGCCGGCCGTGAGGCGCTGCGCGCCCTGGCCCAAGCCGGGGTGCGTTTGCACCTGGACGATGCAGCTCGGCAACTCATTGCCGCCACCGACTCACCGAGCGCCGGGATGTTGCTGGAGGTCACCGAACAGGACTGGGATACCGAATACCTTGACATGGAGATGGCGGTGGGCGTCGTCGATGATCTTCAGACCGCCATGGAGCACATCCAAGCTCACACGACCGGCCACACCGAAGTGATTATCACCAACGACCTCTCCCATGCCGACACGTTCATCGCTGGCATTGATGCTGCCGTGGTCATGGTCAACGCCTCCTCACGGTTCACCGATGGTGGGCAATTTGGGCTGGGCGCAGAAATTGGAATCTCCACCCAAAAGACCCACGCCCGCGGGCCCATGGGGCTGGAAGAGCTGACCAGTACCAAGTGGATTCTGCGCGGTCAAGGACAAATCAGAACGTAGTGGAAACAATGTGAGTAGACTAGGTGATGATTTTGCACACCGCTGAGCGATAAGAAAGAGAACGCCCATGCTCTCACATCTCACCACCCTTGGCTCCGGTCCGGAGATTGTCAACGAATTACCGGTTGAACCCTGGGCTTACGGGGTTGCAGTCTTCGTGATCCTGATGTGCTTGCTGTTTGCCACCATGTCCCTACGCTCCGTTCGGCGTCGTCACCAGGCCCCGGGCAGCGAGGTCGTCACCCGCGATCGCGCACACCAGCGTTTCGACGAGCAGTCTGGACACTAAAGACCGTTCTGGAAACCTCTCCGTCGCCATCCCGGTCTCGGACCCACGATCGTTGCAGGGTGGGACCGGGATGTGAAAGTAGTTTAAGTCGTGACTCACTCTGATCAGTCCCAGATGGCAGGTAACGGTGCCCAGCGCCGGCCCCGTCTGGGCATTATGGGCGGTACCTTCGACCCCATCCACCACGGCCACTTGGTCGCAGCCTCGGAAGTTGCCTCCGAATTCGAGTTGGACGAGGTCGTCTTCGTGCCGACCGGACGTCCCTGGCAGAAGGCCGATAAAGACGTCACCGCCGCCGAACACCGGTATCTCATGACCGTTATTGCTACCGCGGCCAACCCGCGGTTCTCCGTCTCACGGGTGGATATTGACCGTCCCGGGCCGACCTACACCGCCGATACCCTCGATGACCTCCACGCCTTGCGGCCCGATGCCGAGCTCTATTTCATCACCGGTGCGGATGCGATGGAAAGCATCATGTCCTGGAAAAACGTGGAGAATTTGTGGGGTAAAGCGCATTTTGTCGGTGTCTCCCGGCCCGGTCATGCCCTCGATGACTTTGGGCGCGATGACATTTCGCTGATGTCCATTCCGGCCATGGCTATTTCCTCCACGGACTGTCGGGCCCGGGTCAGAGCCGGCAAGCCGGTGTGGTACCTGGTTCCAGACGGAGTCGTACAATATATCGCCAAGTACGGTTTATACCTGAGCGAAGACACCGAAGAGGCCGCTACAGACCCGCTTCGCCCAGCGGTCGTCAGACACATGGACCCGACCAACGCGACTGATCAGGAGGTGATCTCGTGAGCAACGAGTCATCACGCCCGCTGTCCCGTCGTGAGCTACGTCGTCGCCGTGAACGGGCCATCTTCGAGGGCACTGCGGTTGAGCAGACCGGACGAAGCGAACAAAACAACCAGCCCCGTCGCGCGCGTCGGGCTGCGGATTCACCCACGGATGCTCCGTCGATGGTCTCTGGTCGGGTTCCTCGGATCCAGCAGGAATATCGATCCGCAGGACACCGCGTCGCCGATACTCAGCGCGGAAGTGTTCCGGGCCATCCCGGACAACACGCTGATCCGCAAGCGGTACCCGATGCGCCGAGGCACACCACCGTTCCACAGCACCACCGAACCGCAGCGCACTCAGCGCGGTCAGCTCCTGTTGATCAGGTCACCGAGAGTTTCCGGCGAACTGACGTGACGGGACAACCCGAGCCAGTTCGTCGTGCGCCCAGTGCCGAACGCACCCCGCCGGCGACTCCCCGGCGTCACCGTCGTGCCGATGCAGACGCCACCGCCACCGGTGGTATCCCGGTCATCTCTCAGCAACCTCAGCCAAGCCCCGCACCATCGCAGGACACCACCCCACGGTCCCGACGACAGGCGCGAGCAGAGCGTGTCCAAGCCTACGCCGAGGCAGAGTCTTCGAATATTTTCAGTCCCGACGCTGACGATGTGGCCGCCCAAGAACGCCCGCAACAGCATCCGCGCCGGGCTGAGGCACCACAAACCGTCGAAGACCACCCGGCAGAACCTCAAGCAGTGCAGTCGTTTCACGAGTATTCCTCCACTGCCACCACCGAGATCACCGGAATTGGGTTGACCCAACCGATCGAGGATGAGCGTGCCGAACTTCAGCGCGAAATTCAGCATGTCTCTGAGGAGATCGCCCGGATCGGTGAAACGAACCCCAACCGGATTGATCCGCGCCTGTTACAACGGCAACAAGATCTGGCCAAACGAATGGGCGAGATTAATCAGCGCGCCCAGAGTCAGGTGATCTCCGATGAAGAGTGGACGTCACATACCGGGTTGCCAGCTGTCACCGAGGACACCGCACCGCCGAAAATAAACGATGAGCTCCAGGCCAAGGCCACAGCAACCCAATCGGTGGTGGAACCTGCCACTCAGGACCGTCCAGCACCCCGTTCCCGTACCACCGCCACGTCGGCGAGCGAACCGGTGCCAGCGCCGGCGAAAGTCAAGAAGAACCCCGTCGGTGCTGGCTCTGCCCACGGGCTGGACCCCCTGGATACCCGCGATTCCGCTGCTGCTGAGCGGAGAATGATGATGTGGTCTACCGTGGTATTAATAATCGGTGTGGCCACCTTGATTATCGGCCTGGTTCTGCTGTTTTTCTAAGTAACGACGATCTCAACCTGCTAAGGAGCTTAGTGAGCGTTCCCGAGACCACCCTGACAGCACTCAACGTTGCCGCCCAGGCGGCCGATAGCAAACAGGGGGAGCATATCTCCGCTGTTGACGTGGCCGCGCGCCTGGGAATTACCGATGCCTTCTTATTCGTCAGTGCCAGCTCAGAACGCCAGGTAAAAGCACTCACCGAAGAGATTGAAGATGCCCTGCGGCAGCAGGAAGATCTGAAACCAATCCGGCGTGAAGGCACTGAAGAAGCCCGCTGGATACTGCTGGACTATGGCCATTTTGTCGTTCACATCCAACACCGTGAAGAACGTGAACTGTTTGCCCTGGACCGCTTATGGGCAGAAGCACCGCAGATCGAGCTAGATGTGGCACGCCCCGAACACGACAACGAGCTGGACTAGACCGGAGAAGAGCACGTCCCATGACATTCCGCGTTGTTTTGCTACGACATGGTCAAACGGAATGGAATGCTCGTGAACGATATCAAGGGCAAACCGACGTGCCTCTCAATGAGACCGGAGTCGTCCAGGCGAAAGAAGCAGCCGAACGGTGGCTCGGGACCGATTTCCTGGCCGTGCGGAGTTCTCCACTCATGCGGGCACGGACCACGGCGGAGTATGTGTTGCAGGCTCGTGAAGTACGTCGTCCAGTCTCGCAGATTGTCACCGTGGACGCGCGTCTGGCCGAAACGGCCGGGGGACAGTGGGAATCACTCTACTTCTCCGAGATTGCTACCCAGTGGCCAGAAGAATTTGCTCAATGGCGCAGGCCCGATATCAATTGCGGGCCGGTCCAGGGCGAAACACCCAAAGAATCCGGCACTCGTAGCGCCCAAGCAATCCGGGAAACGCTGAGTGGGGTCTTACCGAAGCTGGGCCATAATGGAGCATCGGCCACTGTGCTGTTTGTCGCGCATGGCAACACCTTACGGGCCGCGACTCATGTACTGTTGGGACAACCGGATTCTCACTATGGTAGTGTCCCCCGGCTCGAGAACTGTCGAGCCCACATCTTGACCTATACACCCGGGGCGTCCCGAGAATTTCAGCTCATCGATGCGAACGTTTAACCGCCGATTTGCACAATTAAAAGATGCGGTTGTATAGTAGAGAAGTTGCTTCCGAGAGGTTCCAACTACTCACTACGGGGGTATGGCGCAGCTGGTAGCGCGTCTCCATGGCATGGAGAAGGTCAGGGGTTCGAGTCCCCTTACCTCCACGTAAGATGGGAAAATCGGAACTCGCCCCGCCTGATGGCGGGGCAGTTTTGTTTCTGCAGTGACTTTGCCCGGGGCGTCGATGGTGATGCGGGTAAACAGGGCGCGGTTGAAGATGCGTCGTTCGGCTGGTTCGCACTTGTTGTAGAGGTCACCGAGGTCGGAGAAATGGCCGAGTGAGATCGCGTGTCGGCGTAGTGAGCCTGGACGAACTTGAATCGTTCTGCTTCGAGCTTGTCCTTCTGGGCTTCGAGGAGCTTGAGTTCGTCGTCGCTGGTGGCTTCGAGCTGGTCGAACACCCGGTGTAGCACGCCGTGTACCCGTTCGGCTTCGTTCTTGGTCAGGCCGTTGGTGTTGTAGGTGGCTTCGATGCGCTGTTCGATCCGCTCTGCGAGGATCGCGGAGCGGGTGCAGGGGGTGCGCTTGCGGCGTCGTCCGGAGCAGGTGAAGTACTCGTACCGGTTGCCGTTCTTGTCGCGGGGCCGTTCGATCATGAGCTTGGCTCCGCATGAGCAGTAAAGGGAGCCTTTGAAGTAGTGGTCGTACTTATGGGGACGTTCGCCGACGGCGTTCTTTGCGTCGAGCTGGGCCTGGACTCGCAGCCAGGTCTCGGGGTCGACGACCGGGGTGTGAGCAGCGCCGTCATAGGTGAGGCCGCGGAAAGTGACTGTGCCTTGGTAGTACGGGTTGGTCAGCTCCTTGTGAAGCGTGGTGGTCGTGATCGGCCGGGCCGGCTGTGCCGGTGTAGGCCGCGTGGTGAGACCTCGCGCGTTGAGTTCCTTGGCCAGCGAGGACAGTGACCAGTCCCCTGTGGCGAAGGCGGTGAACGCGAAACGGATCAGGTCGGCCCGGTCGGGCTCGACGGCGATGTCGCGGATCTCCCGGCGCTTGGCGTCGGTGGTACGCACGTTCAGGTACCCGAGTGGCGCCTTGGTGGGGGTGCCGCCGATGATGGCCTTCTGGGTCATTCCCCTGATGACCTCTTGGGCGAGGTTGAGGGAGTAGAACTCGGCCATCGAGGCGAGGATGCCGTGCATGAGCATGCCCGACGGGGTCTCGTCGATGTTCTCAGTCACCGACACGAGGGTGGTGTTCGTGCCGCGGAGGGTGGCGTGGATGATCGCGTCGTCGAGGCGGTTGCGGACGATCCGGTCGACCTTGTTGATGATGCAGTAGCGGACAGAGTTCGTGGCGATGTAGTCGAGCATTTCCTGCAGGGCGCGCCGCCTGGCGGACTTGGCGGATTCACCGGGTTCGATGAATTCTCTGACGATGACCGCGCCGAGCTGTTCAGCCTTGCGCTGCGCGGCCTCCCGTTGAGCGGGGATGGACAGGCCTTCTTCTTGCCCGTAGCGGCTGGCCTGGTCTTTCGTAGAGACCCGCAGGTAGGAGATCACCGGTACCAATCTCAGCAGTACCGGTCTCGGTGGTCTGCTTCGCCTTGTGGTTCGTGCCTGCGGCGAGGGCCCGGAGGGACGCGAGGTCGAGCCTTGCCGGGAGATCGAGGAGCGTCATGGTGTGACCGCCTTTCCGGAGCCCAGCGCCACGGGCTGGGCGACTGGTGCGCCGAGTGGCGGTCACGTCAGAATGCGGAAAGAACACCCCACAGGTAGGGGCTTAATGGATCGGTGCCATCGACGCGAATCATCGTGGTGCATGGCCGATTCTACCGGGTGCTGGTCAGCAGGCCGCGGAGGTAGTTGCCGGTGCGACCGGTCTGCGTCGGACCGTCGGTCTGACGCAGCGCGATGCGGATGAGGACCTCAGCGACCTTCTCCGCGTCGATCTCATCGCGGCGGTGGTAGCGGACGCGGACCGACCGGCTCGCGGCCGACCGGTCCGTCTTCCGCTGATACCCGCACCACAGTCGATCACCGGCCCTGACCGCGGTCGCGATCTCGGAGTTCGCCGGTGGTCTGGTCGAGATTAGCGTAGAACGCGTTTTCGGCCTCTTGTCGTTCGCGGACTTGGTCCTGGACGAACTGCACGAACTCGGCGTCCTGGTCGGTGATCACGATGTCCTCGACGGCAGGGGCGGGGTCTTCGCCGGGCCAGGAGGTCTGGGGGTGGGACGGTCACGGTCCAGGCGGGTGCCCGAGGTCGCGACCCAGTCCCGCTGACGATGGCGAGCGTCGGCCAAGTCGCGGTGCCAGACCAGGGGCGCGGACACGTTCTGGTCCAGGTCGTAGGCGCACAGCCAGTGCAGGTGCAGGGCGGAGAGTGCCCACACCAGTTCGGGGTGGTGGTGCCAGAACGGCGGTATCACCGAGGCGGGCAGCCCGTAGGCGTGCCGGAGCCAGTCGACCCATCGGTTCAGCTCCATCCATTCCTGCCCCAGGTCATGGGCCGACAGCAGGTTCCAGTTCACCGGATGCGGCGGCTCGGCCACCAGATCAGGCCCAACCTCGGGCCGGTCGTCGAGCTCGTCGTAGTCGTCCTCGTCGAGCTGGTCGGATTCTGGCTCGTCGAACTCGGGTGCCTCGTTGATGATGGACATGGTCGTGCCTTTCAGGGACCCAAGGACGGCGACGTGCTGGGCGTCGCCCGGCGTTCGCCGGTCAGCTCGGGCGCCGGCCGGCCGACGGTCCCGCGGGCGGGGGTCTCTCGCGCGGCTGTCTCTTCGGTTCGACGGGTGCGGTCGACGTCGTAGGTGGTGCGGGCAAGATCCTGGCCGATCTTCTTGGCGACGAACTCCTCGGCCTCCACGTCCTGGCCGTCGCGGTCGATCACGTCGAGCACCTGGTCGGTTTCGTCGCCTTGGAGGAATACCGTGTTGATCCACCGCTGTGAGACCTCCTCGGGTCGGATGGGGCCGTGCTCGCTCAGCTCGGCCAGGGCGTCAGCGCTGGTGTGGGCGGCCTCGGGTACCCAGACCGGGAACAGTCCCGCGTTCCCCCGGTTGCTACCGGGATGATCGGGCGCACGCTGGCGAGCGTCGCCCGCCGTGCTCAGGAAGGTCGCGAGGTCACGGAGTGCCCGGTCGGGCTCGACGGGGCTTCCGGCGCCGGTGAACAGGTCCCGGCCCTCCACCGCTTGGCCGATGGTGGCGTCGGTGATCCGGTAAGCGTAACGCTGATGCTCACCCACCGGCGCATCAGGCCACACCGCCAACGTCAGCGTCCCCGCCTCCACGGCCGTGGTCGCGGGCGCCGGGCCCAGGCCGAGGCGTGCGGCCAGCCGCTCCCGCGCGGCTTCTCGATCCGCGACCGGCGCTTGGTGCCAGGCGATCCTGCCCGAGTGGGTGAACGCTGCGTCGAGCCGGTCGTAGACCTGATTGAGCAGGGTGCCGGCCTGGTGCAGCTCATCGGCGGCTGCCAGCGCGGACGCCGCACCCGCAGTGGAGGTTGCCGTTGTCGTCGAATGCCCGATCCCGCGCGTTCAGGTGAGCGTTGGCGAGCTGGTCGAAGACTTGACGCAGCGACCGCACCCCGGCCACGAGGTCACCGAACACCCGGTAGGTGTCGGCCGGGTCGTGGAACGTGGGCAGGGGAGCGCCTTTCTGACCTGGCATGTGTCAGCCAGGTGCAGGACGATCTCCCCGGAGATGTCCGTGGTCTGGCGTAGAGTGAGAACCGAAACGCGATGGGGCGAGGAGGAATCAGATGAGCGCGAGCCAGTACCGAGGACAGCTCGAACGCAAGCGCAAGCAGCGGGTCGAGGCGGAAAAGAAGGCCGGGGACTACCGATCGAAGGAGTCCAAGAAACGGGCTGAGTCCGCCAAGGCCCGCCAGGCCGCGGCGAAGACCAAGAGCGAGTCCACGATGAAGAGCAAGCTTCGCGAGGCAGAGCGGAAGGACAAGGAGGCTGAGACCGCGGGGAAGGAAGCGGGTCGCTGGCAGACCAAGGCCGCCGGTTACGCGAAAGAGGAATCGTCGCTGCAGACCAAGCTCTCGAAAGCGGAGCGGTCCGAAGCCGATGCCGCCGAACGACGGCGTCAGCGCGAGCAACAGCAGGCCGACCGGCGTGCTACCGCCGAAAAAGCCGCGCTCGACTCCCGCATCAGCCAGACCGAATCAGCGGTGCATCACGTTCTGCGCCAACTGCCCGCACCGAAGCCCGAGAAGCTCCGGGTCCTCATCCTCGGCGCGTCGTCCGAGGGGGACCTGCGCGTGGGGCGCGAGCAGAAGCGCATCCGGTCAGCGGTCGAATCCGCGCTGCATCGTGATCAGATCGATCTCGATGTTCGTCCTGCCGCCACGACGGCCGACCTTCTCGACGGGATCACGAAGTTCCGACCGCACGTGGTGCACTTCTCCGGTCACAGCGACGACGACCTCATCGTGTTCGAGGACGAGCAGGACGAACCCCACGAAGGCGTGATCGTCACCGCGACTGCTTTCGCGAACTCCGTCCGAGCCACCGACGACCCGCCCCTGCTGGTCTTGCTGAACTCCTGCAACTCCGCATCACAAATCGATGCCCTCGTGGAGCAAGTGGTGCCCTTCGCCATCGGGATGGCCGATGAGATCGACGACGCTGACGCGATCAACTACGCAGCTCAGTTCTATGCCTCTATCGCCAACGGCCAGTCCGTCAACTCGGCCCACCTGGCCGGAAAGGTTCGTCTCGAACTGGACGGCCTCGATGGCGCCGAACTCCCGACGCTGGCCTGGGCCTCAGACGTCGACCCGGCCGGAACCATCCTCGTCAAGCCAACCGACTCAGAGTGACAGTCAGACGCTGCGGCACAGCGGCAGTGCGGCGGCGGTGAACGCCGCGGCCTGCTGCTCGACCAACAGCCGGGTCTCGCAGGAGGCTTGGATGGCGGCTTGTTCGATCGTTGCCACCCCGGCCTCGAGTTCCTCGACGGTGGGGGCGGAGACGGAGATGAGGCCGGTGTAGCGCAACACCCCATGGCCGGCGGTCAGGTCGGCTTCCTGCTGGAGCACGTCGTGATATTCCGCGGTCTGGGCGGCGTCCTCGATCTGCCCGATCTTCGCTCGCTGCGCGGCATCGGAGATGTGCCCGACCTTCTTCTTGCGAATGTCGCGGGCGGCCTGATCGGAGCGCAGCGGGGTGCAGATCAGCGAGAACGACCGCTGAATCCCGGTCGACAAGAGCACCGGCGACAAGAAGCCGGGATACACCATCGAGCGGGGCCATTCGGAGACCCGCAGCACCGCATGGTGGGCCGAGTCGGTGCGCAGGCGACTCCACGACTCGTTGACCGCGACCGGGCCGGCCGTGGCGAGGGATTGGCCGAGTTCGCCGTGACGTTCGAAGGTGGCGCGGTGGAGGGTGCCTTCGATCGTGACCGCGACAGTGCCGTCGGCGAGCTGCCCGGGCTGGGCCTGCTCGACCGCTGTGCCCCACGCGTCGGGAATGAACGTGTTGTCGATGTTGAGGTGCTGGGTGGTGGCGTACTGCCGTAGCTCCAGCCAGGCATCTCGGGACGGGAGGTAGGCGGCGATATCGTAGGCTAGCCCGGCCTGCTCGGCACCCGTGAGGTTGCCGACGTCGAGGACCACGCTGGTGTAGTCCAGGGGCATGAACCCGCTACCCGTGTCCCACTCGAACAAGGCGATGGCGACGTTGCGGGCGAAGGTCTCCGGATCATCCGAGGCCCGCACGACTGGTAGCCGCGGTGTCGTGGTGGGGACCGGATCGGACGGCGCGGTGAGCACTGGGCCAGGAGTCTCGCAGTCGCCATCACCACGGCTCTGGTCGGGTGGGCCGACAAGGAGGCCATAGATGCCGACACTGGCCAGCACTACCACGACCAGCACGGCGATGAGTCGGCGGCGAACGCGGGGCTCGGAGAGGTCGGGAGTCTTCATGCCCTCCAGATGCGTTCCCGCACCCAACCGACGCAGGACGAACGGGAAGGGCGAAGGTGGCCGTCAGAGGGCGCGCAAGTGGGCGCGAGCTGTTACCGGCTCGTCAGCGGTGTCGCGGTCGCGCAGGATACGGAGTTCTTCGGCGAACCTGCTGGTGCCCTCGACGATGGTCAGGAACGACTCGATCTGCTCATCGCTCAGCTCGGCGGCGAGGTGTTCGGCGTCGTAATGGGTCCACAACTGCTCCAGCTCGCCCCAGGTGAGCACGAACGCCTGCACCGGATACCGGGCGGGCTCGCCGTCGTCATCGGTCACCGGCGCGGGTCGGGGTGTGCGCTTCTTTCCCTTCGCAGCCTTGACGCGGGCGAGGGCCTCGGCAGCGAGCTGATGCAGGTCGGCCTCCCGGTGCTCCTGTGCGGTCTCGGCCGCAGTGCGGCTTGCTTCGTAGATCGGGTGCACTGCCGCGCCATCATCGATGCGTTCCACTTCCGCCACGACCCGTGCCCGTAGCTCGGCCGACTGGGAGGGACCGTCAGCGCAAGGCTGGTTATCGGTGGTGAACTGGGTCGCCGCCTTCCTGCGGTCGGCGTCCTCGGCCGCCAGCGCTCTCAGTTCGCGGTAGAGCGTGGCGGCCTCCGTCTGGGTGAGCGGCTTGTGCAGCACGTTGTCGTTCTGCTCGGCCAGCAGGTGCCCGAGGCGGTCGGAGATTCCGGAGCGGACCCAGACGTTGACCTTGCGCCAGCCGAGCTTCTTGATCGCCGCCAACCGCCGTGCCCCGCACACCAGCACCCCGTCGGGGGTGATCGTGATCGGTTGCAACAGTCCGTCGCGCGTGATCGAGACAGCGAGTTCGTCGATGTCGCCCAGCTCGGTGCGATGCCGGCGCCCGACGTGGAGGGATTCGACGGCGCGCTCCAGCTCGATATACCCGGCCGGCGCGGTCACGACCGGTCACCACCGGGGTCGTCGTGGGTGCCGGGTGCGGCGAGGGAGATGGCCAAGATGAGATCGTCGTCGCGCAGCAGCACCGGCAGGGCCTCGCCGATCAGCAGGCGCAGCAGCACACCCCGCCCTGCGGTCGTGGCGGCATAGGCGGGGTGCGGGTTTCCCAATAATGCCCGCAGCAGTGCCGTCCACGAGGAACGTGGGATGTCCAGCAGGGCGCGGGTGTTCTTGTCCCGCCGCAAGCTCTCGTAGGCTGTCTGGCGGGCCCCGGTCTTGGTCAGCGCCTCGCGGACATGCTCCACCCCGGCCCTTGCGGTCGCGGGGTCCCAGCCCAGCAGCGTGAACAAGGCGATGGCGTCCTCGGCCGCCAACCGGGCGGACATGCACGCCTGGTCCGAACCGCACCCACAACCGTCGGAGTCCCCACCAGAAGAATCCGTCTCCGCGTCCGTGTCGTTGTCGTGGCTGTGGGGGTCGGTGATGTGGAAGGCCGGGTGGTAGTTGGTCAGCGAGTTCTCCCGGTCGGAGAACCTTTCGGGGTCGTGGAACGGCGAGACATGCGGACGCGTGGCTTGGTGGACCGAGCACAGCAGGCCATGGGATCGTTCCTCGAAGAGGCACGTGATCCGCACCGCGTGCGTGATCACCGCCTACGGATCTCGGACCTCGCGGGCAGCGCGGGTGATCATCACCTTGAACGCCGCACTGGCGGCCTCCCACGGGCCCAAGCCGTGCTTGCGGGCCAGCGGCTCGTACTTGGTCGCGGTGTAGGCCATCAGCTCCGCGGCCACCGGATCATGGCTCCATGCTCCCAGCCCAGCGGCGTGGAGTCGATGCAGCAGGGCGCGGAGCCCGTCGCTGGTGGTGAAGTCCTCACCACCCTCGCCCTCAGCGGTGTGCGAGTGGGTGGGTGTTGTCGTGGTCATGGTTAGGCACCTCCTGACAGACAGGTGCACGCGCGCCCCCACACCACGGCCGGCTCCGCCGGCGACGTGTTGGTGGGGGTGCGCATGTCAGGTCACCCGAGCCCGATCCCCGTACGGGACACCCACCAGGAGTGCCGGCTCCCGCGGCCGAACTCCGAGACATCCGGCAGCCGCCGAGCCCGATCACTCACGGTTCGCGCGACCTCGCCGAGACCGCGCCCGCCTGTTCGGGTGAGCTGGCGGGTGCGGCGGGCGAGTTCGACCTCGAAGTCGATACCCCGCCCCGCGAGGGTCGCCGACTGGCGGGCGAGCAGATCGGTGGGTCTCACCCACTCCACACCCCGCGCCCGCCGCGCGGCATCCGCCGCCATCATCTTGTCGTCGCGGTGGCGGTGGGTGACCCTGGACGCCCGTATTGCCTCCGGCGCCGAAGGCCCTTCCGTCGGATCGGGGCCCCGGCGGTGCGTGTCGTGGTCACCGGGCTGGCGCTGACGATCGCGGGGATAGTCACGGGCGTGCTGGTCGTGGCCGGGGTCGGTGGTGGTGCTCATGGTGTCCTCGCCTCCCTGGCGGTGTCCTCGACGGTCTGCTTGTCGGGAAGGTGCGCGGCGGTGAACCAGCGGCCCACCGTGGAGGGATGGACCCCGAGGTCTCGGGCGATGCGCTTGTTCGACCACCCCTGACCCCTCAGCTCAGCCGTGACCTCGCGCCGACCCCCCGGACGCGTGACCCGCCGGAGCGCTCAGGATGGCGCCGCTGCGTCGTGGCAGCTCCTGCCGTGCCGCATCCGGTGTCCGCTCCGGGAGTGGGCAGGTTAGGATGACGGTCAGGTGGGTGATTGCCAGCAGCACCAGCGGCGGCACCGCCGCCACCGACACGGCCAGCACACCGGGCACATCGGCATCGGCCGCGCCCACGGCGTGCAGGGCATTCGCGGTCACCGACACGATCGCCCCGGCCGCCAGCAGCGCCCACGGATACCAGGCCGATCGCTGGCCTGCGAGGGCGACGACGGAGACGGTGGCCACGACGATGATGCCGTCCACGATCAGCGGCCACGCCCACGCCTGCCCCTGATCGATACCCGAACGACGGGCGAGGTCGGCCAGCGCGGTGAAGGACAACCAGAACGCACCGAGCGCGATCAGCACTGTCCCGGCCACCGCAGTGACGACGGCGAGGCGTCCACCGCGACGCCGCACCACCGGCACACTCGTCGACGTCATGACAACACCTGCCCTGTCGCCTGTTCCGGCACCCGGCGCGGCTCCTCAGATGGATGGCCAGATCGCCGCGTGGCTGGGTGGGTGGTGCGGTAGGCCGAACGGATCGTCGCCGACACCTCCCGTGCCGTGAGCCCCGCATGCTCGGCAGCCGAAGCCAGGACGGCGTACGTGTCGGTGGGCGGGGTGTCGTTCTCGGCGAGGGGGCACGCCGCCCAGAACAGGCCACGATTCCGCTCACCCTCAGTCCGGCTGGCGACCCACGCCGCCAGCCGCGCGGCACTGACCTCACGCACCTGGCCGGCCGGTCGCGGTGCCGGGGTGGGGTGGGGGGGGTGTCCCTATGGTGTTTGTCAAGCCGCGGTCGGGGTGCGGGGTTCGTATAGGGTGCCTGTTTTCATCATCGCGTACATGACGTTTAGTCGACGCCGGGCTAGGCACATGATCGCTGCGTTAT
>NZ_QHLP01000015.1:0-60995 GCF_003185985.1 Auritidibacter sp. NML100628 | reverse complement strand
ACCCAAGTTTTCGCGCTCAAACTAGCTGAGGCACGACACTGCAGCCACGCGACCTCTCGCGCTCACGATCTGTGAGGCACGACTTACCCTTCGCGCTCAGTTTGACATGAGGCACTACGGACCCCAGCGGTGAGAACAGCAGCGTCGCTGCAGCGCGCCACTGCACGCACGGCATCGGGGTAGCTCAGACAAGCCTCCACGGTGGCACGATCTGAACCAACTCTCGTTGTGTTTTAGACTAAACTCATGGCCAGACTACAGTTGTCGTTCTCTTCTCCAGTGGTGCATGCCACGGCGGTACCCGATGAGGACACCCGCAGCGATATACTCACCGAGAGCTCTCAGCAACCTGCCAGCCCCTGGAAAGTGATTGTCTGGAATGACCCGGTGAATTTGATGAGCTATGTCGCCTACGTGTTTCGGACCTATTTCGGGTACTCCCAGGCTCAAGCACACTCACTGATGCTCCAGGTCCACCAAGAAGGCAAAGCCGTGGTAGCCAACGGGACAAAAGAAGAAGCAGAACGGCACGTTCAGGCCATGCACGGTTTTGGGCTGTGGGCGACCTACGAGCCACATCAGTAGGCCACACAGCTGGGCCACATCACGAGACCACAGGAGATGTCTGCCACGTATGGCACGTGCCTTTAAATCGGGGATTCGCGGATATACCGCGCACCTAGAAGCTGAAGAACGCCGCTTATTGCGCTCGCTGTTTGCCGATGTTATTCAACTCTTGGGTGGAGCCCTGCCCGAGGGCGCGGAAACCCGGGACTCGGTGCTGAACCGGCCGGAAGACTCCGAGCAACCCGAACAATCCGAGCAACCCGACGAATCCACGCAGCAGGGCCCCGCCGACACTGCATCTACCGGCGAGTCAAGCCAGGACATTGACGCCACGTTTTGGGATCTGGTCGGGCAATCCTCCGGGCTGGAGCCGCTTCCGGATCGATCCGACCCGGCCGTGGCGGCCCTGCTCCCGCCGGGGCGCAGTGGCGACGATGCGCAATCGGGTTCTCAAGAGTTCCGCGATTTGGCCGAGGACGCCATTCGGGCCGACAAGATTCAGGACTTACAGCTCGCCTGGGCCGCGCTACAGCCCCGGCACCTCGTGCTGGATACGCCCACCGCGCAGGCCTTTGCTCGTGCGTTGAACCAGGTCCGCTTAGTGCTAGCGACGCGCTTAGAAATCACCACCGAAGACGATGCTCGTAAGATTGCTGGGGTGAATTCATTGGATCGGGCCGAATCGGTGGAGTCCTACATGGCTTTGCTGTACAACTTTAGTTCGTGGCTGCTTGACACGCTGATGGTGGCCCTAATGCACGGAGAACGCGGATGAGTACCCACCCTGAACCCCAACCCCAGGCTCCGATTGGAATCTTCGACTCCGGGGTCGGCGGGCTGACCGTGGCCCGCTCCGTCATCGATCAGTTGCCCGATGAGAACATTGTCTACGTCGGCGATACCGCTCACTCACCCTATGGTCCACGCCCGATTGCCCAGGTGCGTCAGTTGGCCCTGGCGATCATGGATGAGCTGGTAGATGCCGGGGTGAAACTGCTGGTGATCGCCTGCAATTCGGCCTCCGCGGCGGTGCTACGTGATGCCCGCGAGCGATACACCGCCGGGTACGGCATCCCGGTGGTGGAAGTGATTCAACCGGCCGTGCGCCGGGCGGTGGCTACCACCCGTAACGGGCGCGTTGGGGTCATCGGTACTGAGGCCACGATCAGTTCCGGGGCCTATCACGATATGTTCGCCGCTGCTCCGCAATTGGAGATCACCTCCGTGGCCGCCCCGGAATTTGTTCACTTTGTGGAGGCCGGGATCACCACCGGGGAACGGCTCATTTCGGTGGCTGAGCAATACTTAGCGCCGCTGAAGACCGCAGGTGTTGACACGCTGGTGCTGGGGTGCACCCACTACCCGTTGCTCACCGGTGTGATCTCCTACGTGATGGGAGCTGATGTGAGTTTGGTTACGTCCTCGGAGGCCACGGCCCAAAGCGTCTACCGTGCGCTGGTGGAATATCAGCTGGAAAATCCAGCCGGTGCCACTGACTCAGCGCCACCCCTTCGTCCCGACGGGGTTCCCGGTAGTCAGCGAGAGAAATACCGATTTATGGCCACCGGCAACCCGGAGCAGTTTCAGCGTCTGGCCAGGAGATTCTTAGGTCCTGAGGTCTCCTCGGTGCAGGAAATCAGAACCGTGGCCGAAGAGTATCCCACCGGAACGTTGCGGGTGATCGACCAGGCGGTGGCGGAGCACCTGCGGGCCTGAACGGGCCTAGCAGGCGCGCGACTGTTCGGGTTCGGAACTGGCCAGACCCGGTAGTGAACGTGGGGTAGATCTCTCGGTCGTGATGGCACCGACTCTGTGTCGACCGGGGTCCGGGGTTATGGTAGTC
The DNA here is from genome assembly GCF_003185985.1 of Auritidibacter sp. NML100628. Taxonomy (NCBI): domain Bacteria; kingdom Bacillati; phylum Actinomycetota; class Actinomycetes; order Micrococcales; family Micrococcaceae; genus Auritidibacter; species Auritidibacter sp. NML100628. The sequence continues at coordinate 58,585 of NZ_QHLP01000015.1, read as the reverse complement.
AGGAAGACAATCGCCAGCAGGTTGCCTCGGCGAGCACCACGACCGCGCAGGAGCACTATTCATGAAGTTGACCATTATCGGGTCGTCCGGTTCGTTTCCGGGACCCGGGTCTCCAGCATCGTGCTACCTGGTCTCGGCCCAAGGTGTCGACGAACAGGGCAACCCGAAGAAATATCGCATCCTGCTGGATCTGGGCAACGGCGCCTTAGGTGCCTTGCAACGCTACATCTCGTTGGACGAGGTGGACGCGATTTGTCTCTCGCATCTGCATCCGGACCACTGCATGGACTTATGTGGCATGCATGTGGCGATCCGGTGGGATCCCTCCGGCTGGCGGGCCGGACGGGTTCCCGTCTGGGGGCCGGCTGCCACTGCTGATCGGATGGCTATCGCCTACGGGCTCGACCTGGACCCGGGGATGCACGAAGAATTTGATTTTCAGCACTGGCAGAGTCGGGTCCCGGTGAAGCTGGGACCGATGACGATCACCCCCTATCCGGTGCGTCACCCAATTGATGAGGCCTACGCCATTCGCATTGAGGCCGAAGAACACATTGGCGGCGACACCGTGCGGTCGGCGCTGACCTATTCCGGCGATACCGACACCTGTGATGAGCTGGTGGAAGCAGCCGATCACGCCGATATTTTCCTGTGCGAGGCAGCCTTTCAAGAAGGTCGTGATGACGGGATTGAGGGGGTGCACCTGACCGGTCAGCGCGCGGGCGAGATGGCCCATCGCGCTGACGTGTCCCGGCTATTGCTCACCCACCTGCCGGTGTGGAACGATCCGCTGACTGTCGCCGAAGAAGCCCGTCGTAGCTTTGCCGGGCCCTTAGCGGTGGCGGTCTCGGGAGTGACCTACACCGTCTGAGACCGACGTGAACACAGACAGCCCCCTGCGCGGGGCCCGAATAAGGCCAAATAAGGCAAGAAAAGGACGTGATGTTGCTGTGAGCACTCAGCAGCGAGCCGATGGTCGTCGCGTTGATCAACTGCGCCCGATCACCATTGAGACCGGATGGTCCACCCAAGCCGAAGGCTCGGCGCTGATTCGGTGCGGTGAAACCGTCGTGTTGTGTAACGCCTCGCTGACCGAAGGTGTCCCGACGTGGCTGAAAGGCCAGGGCACCGGCTGGGTCACCGCCGAGTACGCGATGTTACCGCGCGCCACCAGTCAGCGCTCCACCCGCGAATCGGTCAAAGGCAAGATTGGGGGCCGAACCCACGAAATCTCGCGACTCATTGGTCGGAGCCTGCGGGCCATCATCGACCGGAATGTGCTGGGCGAGAACACCATCGTACTGGACTGTGATGTGTTGCAGGCCGATGGTGGCACCCGCACCGCCTCGATTACCGGCGCCTATGTGGCCCTGGCCCAAGCGGTGTCCTGGGGCAAATCCCAGGGACTGATCCCCGCAGCACACCATCCGCTGACAGATTCCATCTCCGCCATCTCGGTTGGGGTGGTCGACGGGGTCGCCATGTTGGATTTGCCCTACCCGGAAGACTCCCGGGCCGATACCGACATGAACGTGGTGGTCACCGGATCCGGTGACTTTGTGGAAATCCAAGGGACCGCCGAAAACCAGCCGTTCAACCGGGACGAGCTGAACACGCTACTGGACCTGGCGGTAGCCGGAACCACCGAGCTGGCAGAAATCCAGCGCCAGGCACTGCAGGAGGCCGGAGTCCAGTGAGCGCCACCTCCGCATCCACAGCTGCGCGATCGAACCGTGATCCGGTGCTCGTGTTGGCCTCTCATAATCTCGGGAAGCTCACTGAACTGCGTCAGCTGATCGCCACTGGGCTGAGCACGCACCCAGAGCTGGATCTCGATGTCGAAACCCAGATTATTGATGCTGCCACCGCCGGCGCCCCAGACGTGGTGGAAGATGGGGTCACCTTTGCCGAGAACTCGCTGAAAAAGGCTCGTGAGATCGCCCAGGCCACCGGACTGGTTGCTATCGCTGATGACTCCGGGTTATGCGTGGACGTGCTCAACGGTGCTCCGGGCATTTTTTCGGCCCGTTGGTCCGGAACCCACGGGGATGACACCGCCAACCTGAATCTCTTGCTGGCTCAGCTCTGCGATATTCCGGCCGAGCACCGTGGCGCGCACTTTCGGTGCGTGGCCTCACTGGCCACCCCGGCCGGACAGACCCACGTTGCACACGGCGTCATGCAGGGCCAGCTGGCCACCGTTGCTACGGGGCGCGGTGGATTTGGTTACGACCCAATTTTTATCCCGGACGGTTATCAGTGCACCGCCGCGGAACTCTCCCCTGAGGAGAAAAACGCGATTTCTCACCGGGGCCGGGCTTTCGAGGCCTTGCTACCCCATATCCTGCGGGTGCTGAGCCAATCATGATCGACTTCACCGCCATCGACTTCGAAACGGCCAACGGTTTTCGGGGCTCAGCCTGCTCCATCGGGATGGTGCGGGTTCGCCACGGGAAGGTGGTGGCCCGCAACTACCAGCTATTGCGTCCACCGGAAGGCTATGACCGGTTCGATCCGCGCAACACCCGCATTCACCAGCTCACCGCCCAGGATGTGGCCCATGCCCCGCGGTTCGGTGATGCCATGGAGGGGCTGATGGAGTTCATTGGCACCGATACGGTGTTCGCCCACAACGCCGGATTTGATCTGGGAGTCATCGAGTCCGGCATGGAAGTCTCCTTGAGACCGGTGCCGGCCATCACCTACGGATGCACGCTGATGCTGTCGCGGAAGGTTTACCAGCTGGCCTCCCACGCCTTACCCTCGGCCTCGGCCGAAGCCGGTTTCGACCTCACCGGCCACCACCACGCCCTGGATGATGCCGAAGCCTGTGCCGCGATCGTGATCGATTGTGCCCGCCGACTACAGGCCGACAGCGTCGCGGACCTGATGGAACGCGCCGGGGTCGGACTGCGCCAGCTGACGGCTAAACAGCCCGGCGAGCCGCTGTCTCGGGCCACCCGACACGCCCAGCGGATGGGGTCGGTCTTTGATTCCCGGGTCATCACCGCTGCTGATGAGATGCCGGACCTGTTGCACTGGCCCGATGAGGGCAATAATCCCGAACCCAATACAGCCGCCGATCCAGATCACCCGCTTTTCGACCAACACGTGGTCTTCACCGGCAATCTGGGGATCTCGCGTCAGGAGGCCAAGAACCGAGCGGCCACCTACGGGGCCCACACTGCTAGCCGCGTCAACGGGTCGACCACCATGCTGGTGGTCGGCGACGGGTTCCGCTCCCATGATCTGCAGGCGCCTTCCCGGCACCCGGCTCGTACCCATAAGAAAATGCGTGAGGCGCTGCACCGCAATGAGACCGGTCAGTCGATCACTATTGTCACCGAGCCCGAATTTCTCCAGATGCTGGACTACGTCTGGCCGGCCCACACCAGCTAGCGGTCGTGCCCGCCTCGAGCGATGACCGGCCCGAGGGGCTTGACACTAACCTGTCGCTCCCAGGAGTGGCTCGGTGAATTTCAACCAGCGGGTCGCCATCTCGTCGAGGACTGCAACCTGACCGGCCACGAGCGCCGGCTCCAGATCGCCGCGGCGGTGGTGGGGTAGGGTCCCGTCTCGGGCGCCGAGTAGTTGCCCGGCGATGCTCCCCAGGGTGGACAGATCCTCGTGTGGCGTCTGTCCGAGACAGTCGAAGAGCTGATCAGCCAGTACGCCGAGCGAACCCGACGGATTGGTTGCCACCATCCCGAGTGCGCAGGCGAGCACACGATCGGCGGGAACACGCTGGGGATGGTCAGCATCGCGACCTGGGCTCAACGTGGGCTGTTCGGTGTAGCGACTGATCTGCGCTAACACCGCACTCAGTTGTTCCTCCGCGGAGTTCTCCTGTCGCAGGTACTCCAGTGCTTGGTGCACCGCACGGTCAAGATCGGATCCCGCCAGTAGCTCGGTCAGTATCAGGGCGAAGACCGCAGCCGATACCCAGGCTGTCGTGGACCCGTGGGTGAGTACTACGCTTTGGCGAACCAAGGAGACCCGCAGACGGTGATCGATATCTGGCAACATCGCATACCCGGTGGCCCGGGACACCGCGGTGCCGGTGACCGCGTCCGGATTCGCCACCCGGTTGATCAACCGCATCTCGGTATGTTCCAGTCCGGATAAACACACCGGGTCTGGGTGCCGTTCGTGGCCCAATGGCTGATCGTCTGCATCAATCCAGCGCAACAGTGGTCGGGGAGTGTCTTCGGGAAAATCTCCGCGCTGGCTGCGGTACCAGCGCAACATGGCCAGCCAGACAGTGGCGGGCGGGTCGGCGGCCGATCCCTCAGCGGCCCACTCCATGACCTCCAATAGCCCGTCCATGACGTACAGGCTCATCTGTGTGTCATCGGAGATCGCCAGCGGAGACGATGAGCTCTTGGTGCCCTGTTCCCAGCTACATCGGTACCCCAATGCATCCCCGACAGCTCCGGAATGCAACGTCGCGCGGATCCTGTCCGCCGCGGTTACGGCACCATGATCAGGCATATTTGGATCGGGGCCGGGGTCAGTGGAGGATAAAGCACACACATCGGAAAGTTTATCTTGTCCAGACATGCACCATAGGCTGGGCTCATGCGGATTCTTCATACCTCGGATTGGCACATTGGTCGGAGTTTTCACGGCACCGGCATGTTACCGGTCCAACAGCGTGCTCTGGAGCAACTGGCCGAGATTGTGGTTCAGCACGGAATTGCGGCGGTGGTCGTCTCAGGTGATATCTATGACCGTGCCCTGCCGGCCGCCGATGCGGTCCGCACGCTGGATGCCGGCCTCGCCACGCTACGGGAGACCGGAGCGGAACTGGTGTTGACCTCCGGCAACCACGATTCCTCCATTCGGTTAGGCTTTGGCCGCGAGCTCATGCGGGCCTCCGGGGTTCACTTTCGCACCCAAATTGCTGATATCACCCACCCGGTGGTGCTCGAGGATCCCGACGGTGGCACCGTGGCGATTTGGGGGATTCCCTATCTGGACCCCGGGACCTCCGCCGGGCACTGGGGCGTCGAAGCCCAGCACACCGCCGTCATCCAGGCCGCCGTCAACGACATCCGCCAGGCCCAAGAAAGCCAACAGCACCTCGGGCGCGATCAGGCCGCCCACGTGGTGATGGCGCACCTGTTTGCCGCCGGTGGTACCGGATCTGATTCTGAGCGCGACATCGGTGCCCATCATGACGAAACCACTGTGGGCACCCTCGGCCAGGTTCCGGCCAGTATCTTCGACGGCTTCGACTACGCTGCGCTCGGGCACCTCCACGGGCGACAGACGATCTCCCCCGCGGTGCGCTATAGCGGTTCCCCGGTGGCCTACTCCTTTTCCGAGGCGGATCACACCAAAGGAGCGTGGGTGATCACCACCGGGCAGAACCGCGTCACCGATATTCAACCCGTTGACCTCAGCGCCGGGAAGAAGCTGGCCCGGCTCACCGGTGAAATTGACGACCTGCTGGACAACCCCGAGCACACCTGGGCCGAAGACGCCTGGTGCCAAATCACCGTTACCGATGAGCAACGACCGCCACGGGCCTATCAGCGACTGAAACAACGGTTCCCGGAGCTGTTGAACTTCATACTTGCCCCCTCCGGGAACCCGCCGACCCGGCAATTGACCTACGCCAAACGGTTGGCATCGGCCACCACCGACCTGGACGTGGTGACCGACTTTATCGACCATGTCCGGGGTCGCCCAGCCTCCCAGGCAGAAAAACACTGGATCAGCCAAGCCTTGGAACAGGTAGGCCGTGAGGGAAGGGACGCTAATCTCCGATGAGAATCCACCGCCTCGAAATTCAAGCCATCGGTCCCTTTGCCCAGCGCGAGGTGATCGAATTCGACCGGCTCAACCAGGCCGGATTGTTTTTGCTGGATGGCCCCACCGGGTCGGGAAAATCCACCATCCTAGCCACCTTAACCTTCGCGCTGTACGGTACCGTACCCGGCGAACGGAAAACCGACTCACTGCACTCGACCCTGGCCGGATCCTCGACCCGGCCGGAAGTGGTCTTAGACGTCTCGGTGGCTGAGCGGCGGTTTCTTATCACGCGCTCGCCGAGTTATCAGCGCCCTTCGAAACGGGCCAAGAACGGTGTGGTGAAAGAAAACTCCACTGTCAGTGTGTCAGAACTGTTGCACGGCGCCTGGCGTGAGGTGACCACCCGAGCCGATGAAGCCGGTCAGCTGATGAATGCGGTGCTGGGGCTCACCGCCGAACAGTTCATGCGCGTGATCCTGCTCCCACAGGGAGAATTTGCGGCGTTTTTGCACGCCAGTTCGAGCGAACGCCAGGCGCTCTTACGCAAACTGTTCGACACTGCCCGGTTCGAGCAAGTTGAAGACGCTCTCAAAGACGAACGCGACGCACTCGAACACCACCTCGGGTCTGAAACCGATCGGATCACATCGTTGCGTCACGATGTGATCACTACCATCTCGGCTTTGACGCAGGAGGCTTGGTGGGCTGAGAACCAGGCTCCGGAAAGCGCTGAAGAATTGGACGATGAGACGCTGGCGACACGGGCGACCGAGACGATGGCGGGTTTAGTGGCCTCAGCCCACCACCGGCAACAAGAACTCTCTACAACAGAAAACACCCTTCGACAGCGAGTCGAGACGATCACCCGTGATCTCACCTGCTTGGACCAAGCCACCTCGTATCACCAGCGACGCAACCAACACGAGCACCAGCGGGAACAGATCAGTCTTGTCACACAGCAACTGGCTGCTCATCGCGTGGCCGAACCGGTGTGGCGTGCCGTCCAAGCGGTCTGCAGAACCGCTCAGGTGGTTCAGGATCAAGCGAAGGCGCTCGCTGAGACCTTCACCGCTGGGCAAGATCATCCGCTGATCCAGACCTGGGCGCGCGCGGCAGAGCTCGGTGTGGCACAGTTTGCAGACCATCTGGATGACCTCGGCGAGTCGGATGCCGGCCTGCAGGCATTGAGGCAGGGATGGAATGACGTGCAGCGACAAGCCGATCGGGCGGTAGACCGGCTCTCGGACCGACACCAGCAAGCACGTGAGATCAGGGAACTGGCAGACAGCATTGCCACAGGTGAGCGCGAGCTCGAGGAGCTCGACGAGACCCTTCAGGTTCGCAAAAACAAGCGTGAAGAGATGGCGGGTCACCTGAGGGAACTGGCCGGAAACCTGGAGGAATTACACGGCACTGAGGAACGATTGGAAGCCGCAGAACAACGCCTCCAGCAGACCGAAACAGCACTAACAGCCGCTCGAGCGAGGCAGACCGCGAAGAAAACACTTAGCGAAGAGCAACATAAGCATCACGATGCGGTAGATCAAGCACAGCGGGCGGTGGATACCTATCAGCGGCTGGTGCAGGCACGCCTGGATGCTGCAGCCGAGCTGTTGGCCGAAGATCTGGTTCAGGGACAGCCCTGTGCGGTCTGCGGTTCCATCGAGCACCCGGCCCCCGCCCAGGGGCAGGGGCTCGAAGAGATTTCGCAACACCGCGTGGAACAAGCCCGTCAGCGTGCTGACGAGCTCCACACAGCCCGCGTGCAACAGGACAAGGTGCTTCAGGCGGCTCGCGACGAGCACGAAAGGTTGCTGGCAGCGAGTTCAGGTGTGACCCCCGAGGAAGCCAGCCAAACCAGAGATGAGGCGAAGGAACACGTGGTGCAGCTCCGAAAGGACGTACAACGCTATCGTCAGCTGGTTCAGGACCACCGGCGTGCCGAACAGGCCATCGAGAAGATCACCACCATGCTTCCCGATCTGGAAGCACAACGAACCGCAACCGCTACAACCCTCGAAGCGCAGCGAGAACGACAGGAGAACCTCCAGGAGCAACTGCACAAGACGCTGGGTTCCTATGCCTCGGTGAGTGAGCTACAGGACCACACCGACCAAGCGCATCGACTCGTCGCCGCCATCAGCCAGCGCCTCGACCAACTTGGTGTCGCGGTGGCACGACGAGATCAGGCCATCACCAGCCGAGACCTTGCGCTGAAACAAGCTCAAGAACACGTGAAGACTCACCGACTGACCATCGATGTCAGCTCCGTGGAGGCCATCACGGCAGCGGTGATGCAGGATCGCTCGGTGACCGAAGCCGAACAACAAGTGACCGACTGGGACGCTGAGTCGGCACGATTAGCCGAGTTGGCAGAGCATGAGCACGTCGTCCATGGCCTGGACTTACTCGCCCAGCACCACAACGACCCGGAGGAACACCCGCTACCGAGTCAACAAGTGTTGAGCACCCACCGGCAGCAACTGGAGGAGACCATTCGCAACCGGCAGGCCGCCGATTCGCGTCGCGGGTCCGTCGAACACGCCCACCAACAGGTCACCGCTGAAACCACCGAGCTACACCAACGCTCCAGTCAAACCGCCGAGGTCGCAGAGAAGTACCAGCAACTTGACGATCTGCTCAAGGTGGTGCGGGGTCAGGGGGAGAACTCCTACAAGATGTCACTGGGTAGTTATGTGCTGACCGGGCGCTTGGAGAAAGTCGCTGCGGCAGCTTCAGAACGCTTGGAGCGGATGACACAGGGCCGCTACAGCCTGGAACACGATGATGCTGGCCGATCCCGCGGGAAATCCGGGCTCGATCTTCAGGTCCGCGACCACCTCAATGACACCTACCGCGCCCCAGCGACACTGTCCGGTGGCGAAAGCTTCATGGCCTCCTTGGCTCTCGCGCTGGGGTTGGCCGACACGGTTCAAGCCGAGGCCGGCGGGATCACGATGGACACGTTGTTCATTGATGAAGGGTTTGGATCTCTGGACTCCGAAACCTTAGAGCAAGTCATGGAGGTCCTCAACGGATTGGGCGACGATGGCCGCACCATCGGGTTGGTATCTCACGTGGAATCGATGAAACACCAAATTCCGACCCGTATCCGGGTCACAAAAACACCCCAGGGCGTTTCCAACCTCGAGTTGGTTCAAAACACCACCGGGGTGTAAACCCCATGACTGGGGGCCTGGCTTAGGCCAGTTTCAGTGTCTTAGCATTCTCGGCGACAATTTCTTCGTACAGGTCCGGATTATCGGCCAGCTTCTGGCCGAAGGACGGGATGATTTCTTCCAAGGTCGGACGCCATTGCTCAGCCCGGGCCGGGAAGCACGTATTCAGCAGGTTGAGCATGATCGGTGCCGCGGTGGAAGCACCCGGGGAAGCACCCAGCAGGGCCGAAATGGTGCCATCCTCGGAGGTGACCAGTTCGGTACCGAACTGCAGCACGCCGCCTTTCTTGGCGTCCTTTTTCATCACCTGGACACGCTGACCGGCGGTGATCATCTCCCAGTCCTGCTGGTCACCGGCCGGATAGAAGTCCTCCAGGGATGCGAATTTCTTGGACGTGGAGGTGGTCAACTCCGAGACCAAATACTTGACCAGATCCAGGTTGTCCTTGGCCACGTTGAGCATCGGCAGAATATTGTGTCCACGCACCGACAGCGGAAGATCCAATAAGGAGCCGGTCTTCAGGAAGTTGGTGGAGAACCCAGCGTAGGGGCCAAACATCAGCGAACGGCGCCCGTCGACAAAACGGGTATCGAGGTGCGGGACCGACATCGGAGGAGCACCGACCTGGGCCTGACCGTAGACTTTGGCGTTGTGCTGGGAGATGACCTGCTGGTTATGGCACCGCAGGAACTTCCCGGAAATCGGGAAACCGCCGAAGCCTTTGGCCTCAGGGATACCGGAGGACTGTAGCAACGGCAGGGCGCCACCGCCGGCACCAATGAAGACGAAGCGTGACCGGGCAGTGAATTCCCGGTCGCCGATCTTGTCCTTGACCGATACCTCCCAGCGACCATCCGAGCCACGTGTTAGAGACTTGACCTGGTGGCCGAAGCGGATATCAACGTAATCGTCGAGCTGAGAAACCAGCTGGCGAGAGAGCGCCCCGAAGTCCACATCGGTACCGGTCTCCACGCGGGAGGCAGCCAGTCGTTGGGAACCAATGCGTCCCTCGGTGAGCAACGGAGCCCAGGAGCCGATGGTCTCGGGATCCTCGCTGTATTCGATGTTGGAAAACAGTGGGTGAGCCTTCATCGCCTCGTAGCGGGTCTTCAGATAGTTCGCATGATCATCACCCCACACGAAGCTCATGTGTGGCAGACGGTGAATAAAGCTCTGCGGGTCGGTCAGGGTGCCGTTACGCACCAGGTAGGACCAGAACTGTTCGGAGACGTGGTACTGCTCGTTGATGTTGACGGCCTTGGTGATGTCTACGGATCCGTCAGCTTGCTGTGGCGAGTAGTTCAGTTCGCACAGTGCGGCATGACCGGTACCGGCGTTGTTCCAGGGGTCAGAAGACTCCTGACCGGCCTGATTGAGGTTTTCGTACAGGGCAACTGACCAGTTCGGCTCGAGAACCTTGAGGAAAGTCCCGAGCGTGGCGGACATAATCCCGCCCCCGATCAGAACAACATCATAAACGGGGGAGTCGCTTTCGTGCGGCACGTCTATCTCCTGATTTTCGGATCGACTATCTGACCGGCGCGTGGCCGCGGATCATCTAACAGGTTCACTCTACTACCGATCAGCCGGATCAGCTCAGTCTCACCGCGTCACAGAGATGGGTTACTGGCTGAGCCGCAGGTGGTCAAAATGTTCATCGAGCACCGGCGAAATCGGGTAGTACTGCACCCGAGACCCCGAAGCCAGCGAGGAAATCGGAAAGGCCAGCGGAAAAGCCGGCAGATCCAGAGCGGCGGCGCGAGAAATACGGGCGAGCTGTCGGTCACGGGCGGAAGAATCCAATTCGCTGCGGGCGGTGCGCAGTGTCTGGGCTACCACCGGGTTTTCCCACCCGAATTCGGGGTTCGGGGGTCCGAACAGTCGAGCCAGCATGCGTAACGGGTCGCGGGTGACCGCGTGGGCACCGAGTAGGTGGAAGGCCCGGTTGGAATTGGAGGACAGGACCTGTTGCAGGTAGTAGTCCTCCCAGGGGACGGGCACCGGTTTGAGCACCAGGCCAATGGTTGCCAGATCCTCCGAGATTTTGGCGTAGACCGCCTCGGGATTGGGTAGATATGGACGACCGACCTCGATCGGATACCAGAACTCCAGTTCCTGGCCTTGATAGGCCGATGAGTCCAGCAGCTCCTGGGCTTTGGCTACGTCGAAAGGATAGGACTGGATGTCTTCCGGGGCCTGCATGATCGCTGGCGGGAGGAAATGATCGGCCACCATCGACCCGGACAGCATGGTTTCGTTGACCAGGTCTTGGCTGTCAATCGCGTGGGCGACCGCCTGGCGCACTTGCAACGAGGACACCACCGGGTGCTGCTGGTTGAAGCCCACATACACGGTGGACATCGGGTCGCGCTGAATGACTTGGAAACCGTTTTGCACCAACGGGCGTAAGACCGCTGGGGCCACCCCATCGAATGCATCGAGCTGGTCGGACTCGAGGCCGTAGAGTCGCTGGTGCACACTGGTGACCACCACCGCGTGGACTTCGGTGACCTGTTCTTCGGTGGGAATATCTGGATTGGAAACGGCCGTCTCGGTGCGGGTCAACGTCACGCTGGTTGCTTCCGAGTCGATGTTCTCGGGCCAGGTAAAGCTACCGGTGCCCGATAGGGGAACCATCGGCCAGATGATCTCGGTCGCCTCGGGGTCAGCATTCAGGCGGGATAGTTCCTGATCGAACGCCGGCCAGTCCTCAGGGCAGGTGATGGCAAAAGACGGGTCCGTCAGCGCCGAGACCAAACCTGAGATCGGTTGGTGAAGCTGAAGTCGGAAATGGGTATCATCGACGGCCGCACTGGAGTCATACAGACACTCGGTCTCACCGGTATAGCCGCCAAAGACTATGGCGAACGCCAGTCGGGGGCGCGTAGATATTCCCGCCTCGTCTAACCGCTCGGGAAGGGTGGCCCAGCGCTGAAAATTTTGGGCCACGATCTCGGCAGTCAGCGGTGTTCCGTCGTGGAACTCTACGTCGTCACGCAACGTGAAATCGTAACGCAAATGGTCGGCAGAACGGTCCCATTCCAGTGCCAGTCGGGCGGTGGGTTCACCGGTGTCCGGGGTGATAGCCACCAGTGTGTCGTAGACCTGTCGGGTGAGCCGCAACGAATCGTGGTCACTGACCACCGAAGGATCGGTGGACATCGGCCGACTGGGAATGCCTAACCGGAGCGTGCCGGAGGATGGCTGGGCCAAACGGGGTGGTTTCGGGGTGGAAGCCACGGCCGGGGAAAGGTGCCGGGCGCCGACCAGACCGAGCCCACCGGCAACAACCGCACTCAGCAACGAGCGGCGTGAGAGTTCCATAGCTAGCCCCCATCACGCGATGACTCGGTAGATAACTGCTCACTCAATCTCAACAGTGCGGGCGGGGGGACTTGAACCCCCACGTCAAAGACACTGGAACCTAAATCCAGCGCGTCTACCAATTCCGCCACGCCCGCAACGGTCGGCGAAGACCGTAGACCAGTGTAGCTGAAACGACTTCCGTTTACCGCATTTGTCGGTCCCTGGCTAGTCTGGACCGTCTGGTGGGTCTCGTTTGGTTAGTCCAATCCGAGGTCGCGACGCAATTTCGACACGTGCCCTTTGGCGCGAACATTGTATTGAGCCAGTTCGACGGTGCCATCGGGTCCAACAACAATGGTCGAGCGAATCAAGCCTTCGGTGACTTTTCCGTAATTCTTTTTCTCGCCCCAGGCTCCGTAGGTTTCGGCGACGGCGTGATCGGCATCGGAGAGCACCGGGAAATTCAAATCTTCCTTCTCCGTGAATTTTTCGAGCTTGTCGACCGGGTCCGGCGAGATACCCACCACCTGGTAGCCATCCTGTGCGAAGCGGTTGAGGTTATCTCGGAAATCGCACGCCTCGGTGGTGCACCCAGGAGTCATCGCCCGAGGATAGAAATAGACGATTACCTTGTCACCGGAATAATCGCTGAGGCTGACCTGCTGTCCGCGGGCATCTGGCAAGGTGAAATCGGGGGCAACATCGCCCTGGACGAGTCGAGTGGTTTGTGCATCAGTCATACCCCTACTGTGGCACAACTTCAGTAACAGTGAAACACGAAGACATCGACTAGCAAAAACTGGAGGGTGACGGCGAGGATAGAACTAAACACACCCCAGGACGGATTTCAGCAATTGCTCATAATTACCGCTGATCACAACCACTTTAAGGAGCCGGTTATGCCCACCCCTCACGACGCCTCTCAACCCTCCGAGACCCCTCCCGAATTCGTCGCACAGGACCAGGTGCGCAGCTTCCTGCGGAAACTGAGTTTCGGGACTTTACTCTTCCGCGGGATTTTTGCGTTGATCATCGGTGTGCTGATGGTGCTGGCGCCAGCAATTCTCGCCCCCGCGCTCGGCACACTGGCAGCGGTCTTTATCGGGGTTGGACTGGTGGTCTACAGTGTGGCGGAATTCGTTGATGCCCATCGTGAGCGTAAGGCCGATGAGCCTGGCTGGGGCTGGATCGTGGCCACCGGCATCATCTCGTTGCTGCTGGGGTTGCTGTTCATCGTTTTCCCGCTGATTTCCGGAAGCGTGCTGTTGTTGGTGGCGTCCTGGATTATCGTCGCCGCCGTGTTGTTGCGCGGAATCTTCGTCATCGCCTCTCGGTACACCGGTGGCTGGAGCACCCTGTTGGGCGTGCTGGTGATGATTGCTGGTCTGGTGCTCGGCGTACTTTTGCTCGTCCAGCCTGGGGCCACCATCATCAGTCTGGTGTGGGTACTCGGCCTGTTCGCCATCATCTCGGGGATTATTTCCTTGGTGCTCGCGTTCCGCGTACGCAAAATTCTCAAAGACGCCGGCGTGAAATAGCTGGCGTTGTGTTCGGAGGCGTTAGCAACGTCGCAATCCCTCTGAGCAGGTTGATTGCCTAGAATAAGACACGGAGAGACTGAGCAGTACAGGCCAGGATGAGGAGACTGCGTTGGCCACCACGACCGTCCAGAAGACATCGTCATTATTCTCAGCTCCTAACGGCCAGCAATGGCATGAGCTCAGTGTTGACCAGACCTTTCAGGCGGTGGAAACCACTGCTGAGGGACTCAGCTCCCAGGAGCACCAACGACGCTTAGAGGAATGTGGCCCCAACGGGTTGCCCACCTCCGACAGCGACGCGTGGTATGTCACCTTGGCCAAACAGTTCCGCTCACCGATGGTGCTCTTTTTGGCCGTCGCCGCGGTGGTGACCGCTGTACTGCAGGAATGGTTCGATGTCCTGGTGATCGTTTTGGTGTTGTTGCTCAACGCCAGTATCGGTTTCTGGCAGGCCCGCAAAGCAGAACGTGATGTCAAAGCCCTGCAAGAACTATCGGCCCCGACCGCGACGGTGATTCGAGCAGGCGAACAGTCGCAGATTCCGGCCAGTGATGTCGTTCCCGGTGATGTGCTGTATCTGGAATCGGGGGACCAGATTGCCGCCGATGTGAGAATTCTGGAGTCTAACGGCCTCCAAGTTGATGAATCCATGCTCACGGGAGAAGCGATGGCGGTGAGCAAACACGACGAGGTCCTTGAGGCCGATATCTCCCTGGGCGACCGCATCAATATGGGCTACTCGGGCACCCTGGTCATTTCAGGCCGGGCCCGCGGTGTGGTGGTCGCCACCGGTACCGATACCGAGCTGGGACACATTGCCGAACTGGTCAGCACAGAATCGGCCAAAACACCGTTGCAGATTCTCACCGACCAGCTGGAACGCAACATCGCCTACGTGATTCTGGGCGTGGCGATCCTGACCTTCATTTCTAGCCTGATCATGGGCACCACGATCGGCGATACCTTCCTGATCACTGTCGCCTTGGTGGTCTCCGCGATGCCCGAAGCGCTACCCATTGTGCTCTCAGTAGCCATGGGCGTCGGTGTGTCTCGTATGGCCAAACACCGTGCGGTCGTTCGCCAACTCCACAGTGTCGAAACCTTGGGATCCACCACCGTGATCGGATCCGATAAAACCGGGACGCTGACGGTCAACCGTATGACCGTCGAACAACTGTGGACTCCAGATGCGGGAACCGTGACCATCAGCGGGGAGAACCGTGAAGAGCTGGAAGATTACACCGCAGCGCAGACGCAGTGCTTGCGCACCGGGGCGCTGACTAACGACGCCGTTCCGGCAGCCGAGGGCGACCGCGACGGTGCGGATGCCGATAGTGAAGGAACCGACAGCGAAGGTTCTCTGCTTGATCTGATCGGTGACGCGGTGGATGTGGCCATGGCGGTGTCTGGGCTCGAATCGGAACAGGTCACGAGCCAGGAGCGGGGTCAAACGCCGATGGCCTCTATGCCCTATGAGCCCGAGCTGGCCTACTCGCAAACCATCCGCACTGATCCGGATGGTACCGCGGTCTTGCATGCCAAGGGTGCTCCTGAAACGATTTTGGATTTCTGCACCGTGGACGAGGAGACCGCCCATAAAGCCCGGAAAGCCGTCTCGGAGATGGCTCACCGCGGGCTGCGCGTGATTGCCACCGCTCACCGCCAGATTGCCGACGACGAACTCGACGAGCTGGTGGAAGAGTTCGAAAACTCTCAGGCTCCGACACCCACCGGAATGAAACTCAGCGGTCTGCAAGCGATGATGGACCCACCGCGTGAGGGCGTGGAAGACGCTATTGCCCAGTGCCGTGAGGCTGGCGTGCACGTGATGATGATTACCGGTGATCACCCCACCACCGCCGCGGCGATCGCCGACCGGTTGGGTTTGGCTCCGACACAGACCACCAGCTCCCGCCACTCCGAAGCGGAGTCGGTCATCACCGGCACCGAGCTGGCGGAACTGTCTGATCCTGAACTGGTCCAGCGACTGCCACAGATCACCGTCGCTGCCCGCATGTCACCGCAGGACAAACTGCGCGTCGTCAAAGTTCTGCAAGAACAGGACAAAATCGTGGCCATTACCGGTGACGGCGTCAATGACGCGCCGGCGCTGAAAGCCGCCTCGATCGGTGTGGCGATGGGCGAGTCCGGCACCGACGTGGCCCGGGAAGCCTCCGATGTCGTACTCACCGACGACAACTTCGTGACCATCGTCGAGGCGGTGCGCCAGGGGCGCGTTACGTTCTCCTCGATTCGTAAAGCCACCTTCTTCCTGCTCTCCAACGGTCTTGCCGCGTTGATCGCGGTCGCCGTCAACACCTTCACCGAGTTACCACTGATCTTCTTGCCGGTGATGTTGCTGTTCATGAACGTGGTGACCAACGGTATTCAGGACATTGCCCTGGCCTTCGAAAAAGGTGAAGGAGACGAACTGGACCAGTCTCCCCGACCACGTTCTGAGGGCGTACTGAACCGCACCATGTGGTTGCGCACGGTGATCACCGGTACCTGGATGGGTGTGGGCACCTTGCTGGTTTACCGGATGGCCCACGAAGCTGGTCTCGAGCTCGACCACTGTCGTACCCTGGCATTGATCACCCTGGTGATGTTTAACTTCTTCCAGGTGTTCTCCGCCCGGGCAGAACGTCAATCGGTGTTCCGGCTCAACCCCTTCTCGAACCCGCTCCTGCTCATTTCAGCGCTGGCTGCTCTGGGGTTGCAGTGGTTGGCATCCAGTTGGGAGCCGATCGCGGATCTGATTGGTCTGACCGCCTTGTCGGTCACCGAATGGCTGATGTGCACGGCGATCGGATCGACGGTGCTGTTGATTGTTGAGGGCGAGAAGCTGGTGCGCCGACTGGCACACCGTGGCTCTGCTGACGGTTAGATCACCGCTGAGAACGGTGCGAGCTCGAGGAGCTCGACGAGCCCGTGCCTGAGGAGTCAGTTTCGGCGGAACGGCGACGGACCTGATACAGCCACAAACCCAGGACCGCTCCGGCCAGGGTAAACAGTGCGATGGTCACCAGCGTACCCAGCAGATCCTCGATGATCCGTTGGCCGGTCAGCCACCGGATGCCCTCGACGACCGAGGACGCCACGAGCCCGATGAGAGCGCCGATGATCAGGGCTTTTCTGCTGTTGAGCGTCATCTGTGTTCATCTCCTCCACACGATTGACCACCGTGACTCCAGCCTACAACTCACCCCATCTGAACCTGAGCTCGCACTACCGGTGCTCACTATGTGGTCACCGGTGGTCATCGGTTTTGACACGACACCAGACCAGGGATTCTACTGAACCGACAGATAGACCGATCTGCACCGCCCGCTGCGTGGTGTCGGACCGGAGACACCTCGTGACTCGAAGGCAGGTACTGTGGCTGAACAAGACCCCAGCACTCAAGAACTCACCCACACCGCACAGGTCAAAGAAGACCGGTCAGCCCGGCTGGCCGTGACGGTTTTCCCAGCCATTATTATTGTGGCTTTTCTCGTGGGGTTCTTCTTCCCCGACCAGACCGCCGGGCTGGGAGAGTTCACCAATATTGCCTTGGGGATCATCATGTTCGCCATGGGACTGACGTTAACCCTGCCGGACTTTGCGCTGGTGGTTAAACGTCCCCTGCCGGTGCTGTTGGGCATTATGGCTCAATACGTGATCATGCCGGTGCTTGCGGTGGGACTGGTGTGGATTTTCCAGCTCCCTGCGGAGTTGGCGGTCGGGGTGATTCTGGTCGGTTGTGCCCCCGGCGGGACCTCCTCGAACGTGATTACCTATTTGGCCAAGGGGGATGTGGCGCTGTCGGTGACGATCACCTCGGTTTCGACCCTGCTGGCTCCGATTATTACCCCGCTGTTGACCCAGTGGCTGGCCGGAGCACTCTTGCCCGTGGATGCCGGGAGCATGGCGTGGTCTATCGTGCAGATGGTGCTGATCCCGATTGTGGCCGGTCTGCTCGTGCGGTGGCTGTTGCGTCAGTGGATCGACAAGATTCTGCCACTTTTACCGTGGGTGAGTGTGCTCGGCATTGCCTACGTGGTGATTGCTGTGGTGTCCGGTTCTGCTGATGCCATCGTCACCGCTGGCTGGTTGGTGCTACTGGCGGTCATCGTGCACAACGGGATTGGTTACCTGCTGGGCTATGGCGCCGCGCGGTTATTTGGCTACCCCTCGCGTGTGGCCCGCACGACCTCGGTCGAGGTCGGGATGCAGAACTCTGGACTGGCCGCAACGCTCGCCGCGTCCCACTTCAACCCCACCGCGGCGCTACCGGCCGCCGTATTCAGTGTTTGGCACAATATTTCTGGCGGATTGCTAGCAGTATTCTTCCGCTGGCGTGCCGCGCAGCACGCCGAACGCTCACTGGACTAGGGGCTTTTCGGAAGATTTCTACTCGATGGTAAGAGCCTGATTGCTGGAGTGGAGACGTTGCTTGCCATCACACCTGGTGTCCGGACACGTGACGATCTTTCCAGCGGTTGAGATCAGTGTGACCGCAGAAACGAGACCAACATGCCTGCTACCCTGCAGGAAAGGCGCCACCGGGTTTGCTCAGCGCACCGGAAAACGCGTCCATCGATCATTCTCGGTACCAGCGTGTTGACCTGTGGGCTTCTGGGTGCCGGTGTGCCCGTGGTGACCGCAATCCCGATCCCGCCCCTGGCTAACACCCCCGTGCAGGATGCACACCACAATGGGGTGGGCACCGCCGACGTGGCTCACCAATTCTCGAGTGCGCCCACACCGAGCCAGGAGTTGCACTGGCGCCAGACACGACCCGATGGTGCGACACAATCCGGACTCGTGGTGCATCACCCTGGCCGGGGAATCCCCGTCGAAGAATTCACAGGATCTCAGCCCCTGGCGTTCCCAGCACGTCACACACGGACACCACGAGCCCAGCCACGGTTCGGGAACGTTTCCAGAATCCCTACCTCGATACCGGCTACATGATGACCCGCGCGCCAC
The DNA here is from genome assembly GCF_003185985.1 of Auritidibacter sp. NML100628. Classification (NCBI taxonomy): domain Bacteria; kingdom Bacillati; phylum Actinomycetota; class Actinomycetes; order Micrococcales; family Micrococcaceae; genus Auritidibacter; species Auritidibacter sp. NML100628. Next base: position 39,830 of record NZ_QHLP01000015.1, on the reverse strand, counting down.
GCGCGGGCGAGACTCTGACCGCGATCTTAGATGACTGGGTTGATGAACGTGATGCGACCTCGTCGGAGACGTTGAGGCAGAATTCCCGCCTGCGGATGGGAACGGGTGGTGGGCCCCCGACTACTCCCAGGATCCCTCGGAGAAGTTCGCTATCAGTGCGAAGCACCGATGCATAACGGGGAGCCGGTGACGGTCAAAGCCGGCGGAGACGATGCAAAGACCAACGCTATCGGTGATAAACCGGCCCCGAATAGCGCCGTGAAGTACACGCCGGATGCCCCGAAGGAGTTACCGTGACGGTTAATCCGGAGAATGGTAGATGTGACCGCAACGGCAGACAGCACGGTCGAGCCGGGCACCTATGCCGTTCCGATTCATCGCACCTTTGGTGATGGTCACCCTGATGAACTTCAGGTTAAGGTTATCGTGGCTCAAGTCCCTGTCTACGAGCCCATCACCGTAGCGATGAACGAGGAAGCGACCGTTGCGGTGCCACGCGGAAACGATGGCAACCCGTTGCCCGACGGCACCACCGTCGCTGTCGACGGAGAGTGGCCACAGTGGGCCGCACTGCAACAGGATGGTTCCATTGCGGTCGCACCCACCCCAACGGCTTCGTCTATACCGTGCCGGTGGCGATTACCGTCACGTCTGCAAGCGAGCAGTATGGTCCGGGATATGAGGCGGTCACCACTGCACCGGGTGGAACGGTTGCGGCCCCACAAACCGTCGAGCCGCAACTGCCAGAGGGGACTCGGTGTGCAATCGACGAGTCATTTGCCGTCCCAGACGGCTGGGAGATCTTGCTTGATGAGACCACGGGTACCAGCACGTACCGTGCGCCTGAGAACGCCGTGGACGAGGACGAAAGCGGTGGATCCGGAACCGCAACGGAGGGTGCTGCACCGGACAAGCGCCGCTTGGATGAGCAGTCTGGTGCAACTGGCTCTGGTTCGTCGTCAGACGTGGCGACTACCGATGCCGGAAACATCTTGGCCATTGCCGGCCTGGCTGTGAGTTCGATTGTGTGAGGAACCATTTTCGTCCCGGTGCGCAACCGCCGGGCGCATTAAGCGTCACCTGATCGTCGAATAACGACGGCACGGAAGACACACCGCGACGCTGGTCGCGTGGGGAAAGAACCCGGCGCGGCCAGCGTCGTCATAATGTGAGATATTCACGGTAATGAAGGTTTGACGACAGAATATGACGGGTCCTCCACCCGGTGCTTTGACCACTATCAGGGCGATTTTTAAAGTGTCTTTCAGAGTGGGTGCCGGTAGCGGAGGTTGAGACCAAATTCGTTAGACCATCCACTCCTCGAAAACAAGTAGAATACTTTGACAAAGGATCACGAGAACCGGTTCAACAAGCTCTGACTGGCCGGTCGGCAACCCTTTCCGCTGTGACGGGGTGCCTCAGATGATGATCCGGTCTTCAGCACACCGCTGGAGGCAAGCACGGCGTGCCCAGCACTGGCAGACACGCCCTAGTATCAAGGGGGACGTTATGTCTACTACCAGTCACTTTTCTGCCGAAGACTCTGAGGGTCCATGTCAATCCGGGTTTAGTACCCAACAAATTCACGCGGGCCGTATCCCGGATGAATCCATTCGTCCTGTACGCGAACCAGTCTATGTTTCAGTTGCCTTCGGATTCGATTCTTTCGCCCAAGCCCGTGAAGTCTTCGCCCAACGTCAACCTGGACTGACCTATTCCAGAACTGGAAATCCCACGGTTGGATTGCTGGAACGGCGACTTGCCAGCCTGGAAGACGGAGTCGGGGCGGTCGCCACCGCGTCGGGCCAGGCCGCCATCACGCTGAGTGTGCTGGCCCTGGCAGGACGGTCCTCGCAAAGCCCTGACGGTCAGCCCCATCCGGAGGCTCCGGCCGGCCATGTGGTGGCTTCAAACCGTATCTATGGTGGCACCGCTGACTTGCTCAACGACAGCCTGGCGGAAGCCGGGATCACCACCACCTGGGTCAATCCGCACGATTCCCAGCAGTGGGAGGAAGCGATCACCGAACGCACGCGGGTCTTTGTGGTCGAATCCATTGCCAACCCTCACGCAGACCTGCCGGATATCCCGGCCCTGGCAGAAGTTGCTCACCGGCACGGGGTGGCACTGATTGTTGACAATACCCTGGCGACACCGTATTTGCTCCAACCTGCTCGTCTGGGTGCTGACCTCGTGGTGCACTCGGTGACCAAATACTTGGTCGGAAACGGTTCCTCTCTCGGAGGAGCGGTCATTGTCACGGACAATTTCCATCCCTCACAACGTCCAGAGCTATGGCCACAGCTGACCACACCACGCCCTCGTTTTGGTCCTCAGTCCTTGGTGGAGAAATACGGGGAGGCAGGCTCTGTGCTGCATCTGCTTCGAGCACAGTTGCTCAACGACGTGGGACCGGTGCTATCAGCGTTGAACGCCCAGCAGGCTTTGGAGGGTATTGAAACGCTCGACCTGCGTTTGCCCCGCCACAGCCAGACCGCTACGGAACTCGCCCGTCGACTGGAACAGCACCCCGGTGTGCGTTCGGTGAGCCATCCCTCTCTGGAATCTCACCCGAATAAGGACATTGCGGAACGAGACTTCACGCGGGGGACGGGAGCGGTATTCTCTTTCGAATTGAATACTGATTCTGCCGGTGTTGAGCGGTTTTTCAATTCACTGCAGCTGTTTACCCTGGCGGTCAATCTTGGCGACTCTCGCTCCTTGATCACCCACCCGCTGACCACGACACACTGTCGCCTTTCGGAGGAGCTTCGCATCGCTGGACAGATCAACGAGACCACCGTGCGACTGGCAGTTGGACGCGAAGATGTCGACGATTTGTGGCAAGACCTCAAACAAGGGCTGGACCAAATTGTTCAAGCAAATCAGCCCGCGTCCGAACAGGTCTGGGCAGATGCAAGCACCACCGAGGCCGAAGAATCAGCAAAGGCGGCACTGTCATGACAACTCTTGATCTTCACCACAACATTCCGAGCAAGAAGAACGAAAATCCCACCCCGGGGTTCCGAACCCGAGCCATCCATGCTGGTCAAGACCCGGATCCACTGACCGGAGCGGTGATTCCACCGATCTATCAAACCTCGACGTTTGTGCAACCCGGTGTGGAAACGCTACGCGCTGGCTTTGAATATTCCCGTGGCGGTAATCCCACACGGACCGGTCTCGAAGAACAGCTGGCCAAGCTCGAGGCCGGTGCTGCAGCGTTTAGTTTTGCCTCGGGCATGGCTGCTGAAGATGCTCTGTTGCGGGCGGTGCTGAAACCTGGTGCAACCGTTGTCAGCACGGCCGAAACCTACGGTGGTACACACCGACTGCTCACCCAGCTCTACGCTCGGTGGGGAGTTAATACCGTCTTCGTGAGTCCCAGCGAGCAAGACAAGCTCGCTCAGGCGGTGGAAACATACCGTCCTGACGTGGTCTGGTTGGAAACGCCCTCCAACCCGTTGCTGACCGTGGTTGATATCTCTGCCTGGGCAGAAGCAACGCATCAATATGGCGGACTGCTCGTAGTGGATAACACTTTCGCATCACCGGCACTGCAACAACCACTCACGCTCGGTGCGGATCTGGTAATTCACTCAACCACCAAATACATTGGTGGCCATTCAGACGTTTTGGGTGGCGCCATTGTGGTTGGCGAGACGAGTTGGGAAGACAAACCACTGGCCGAGGTCATCGGCTTCCAGCAATTCGCTGCCGGTGCTGTGGCAGGCCCCCAGGACTGTTTCCTCACCTCTCGTGGGTTGAAAACTCTGGGCGTGCGGATGCAACAACACTGTGAAAATGCACGAATCATCGCGGAATGGCTCCAGGATCGGTCCGAGGTCGACCAGGTTTTCTACCCCGGATTGTCTTCCCACCCCAGCTACGACATCGCTCGTCGACAAATGAGTGATTCCGGGGGCATTGTGAGCTTCCGATTAAACGGGGGAGAGGCCAAAGCGCGTCAGGTGGCCGAATCAACCGAAACCTTCCTGTTATCGGTCAGCCTCGGTGGCGTCGAGTCGCTCATCTCTCATCCCGCCACCATGACACACGGTTCCACCAAGGGCAGCGAACAAGCTCCGCCCGCTGATGTGGTGCGGCTGTCCGTGGGCATCGAAAACATCGAGGACCTGCTGATCGATCTTGAGCGCGCTCTGCGCAGCTAGTTGGATCCCACAGAGCACAGACCAAGCTCACCAGTAACAGCTCGGGCCCCTCGCAAGCTTGCGACGGGCCCGAGCCGTTGCTGGGCACACTTCGCGAAACACGGGCGCGCCAGCGGTTCTGGGGAGAAAGTTCCGTGTTAATGTTCGTGACCGGGTGATGACCCTTTATGACAGACAGCTGATGTTAACAACGTGATCGGCGTTAGCCTGGTCCAACTAATGTCTCTGCCCAGCGTTTGCTGGTGACGTCTGTTCCGAAGGGTCTGTTGAGCAATGACAACTAGCAAGACAAAAACAGAATTCTCAGTCTTCGAACCGGCGCCGACTCGAGTAGAACCTCCGAAGCCTGATCCGGTTGGTCCGGTACAACGTAACAAGATCAGCATCTTCATTCTATTGGCCATCGGGTTGTTGGCCCTGATCTACAATGTCAACTCCTTCAACGCCGGCATAGAGCAGGGGCTCTACTTCGGCGTGCTCTTTCTCATTGGCCTCGGACTCGGCGTAGCGCTATTTCACTCCCGGTTCGGTTTTACCTCCGCCTGGCGACAGCTGGTAGCTGTCGGCAATGGTAAAGGACTTCGAAATCACGCTCTCTTACTCGGGACAACTGCAACAATCTTTATGTTGCTCTTTACCACCGGGTGGGGAGCCTTCGGCAACGAACCGACGCCCTATGCCGGGACGATCGGGGTAGGGCTTCTCCTAGGTGCCTTTATTTTCGGCATGGGTATGCAATTGGGCGGTGGTTGCGCCTCGGGAACACTTTTTGCCGTGGGCTCCGGACAATCGATGGTGATCCCCACGCTGATTGGCTTTATCGCTGGTTCCATCATCTATACCGCCCCATTTTTCTACCCGTTGGTCTCTGACCTTCCCGGTATGGAACCGGTATTGCTCTCAGACCATGTCGGCTATGTGGGAGGCTGGGCGATCACCATTGCGGTGCTACTTGTTATTGTGGCGATCACGCGCGTTGTCCAGGGCCGTCGCAACCCACCTCCAACCGGAAACCCTCCGACAGCACGTGGTGCTGCTCGAATACTACGAGGCTCATGGCCGATGTGGGTTGGAGCACTGGTGCTCGCGGTGCTCGGCGGGGCCGTGATGTGGGTCTCTGGCGGAATTTGGGGCATTACCAATGCCTTCGCTCTGTGGGGCGCCAAGGTTCTACAGTTCATTGGTTTCCAGCCCGAAACGTGGGAATTCTGGCAACAAGAAAACTGGGCCGCCATGCTGGAGGGTTCAGTGCTTTCCCACAAGAACTCACTGACAAACTTTGGCATCATGATCGGGGCAGCCCTTGCTGCTACGGCGGCCGGGACCTGGGCGTTTGCCCGCAATATCAACTGGAGGCAAGCAGGCATCGCTGTTCTTGGCGGCATCCTGATGGGGATCGGCGCCCGTCTTGCCGAAGGGTGCAATATCGGCGCCTACTTAGGTGGCATTGCCTCGGGATCCGTGTCGGGTTGGCTGTGGGCCGTGGCCGCGTTGGCGGGTACCTGGGCCGGGTTGAAAGCCCGCGCGCTGTTCGGGATGGATAATCCGAAACCGACCGACTCGGTCTGCTGATTCCCGTTTCCCGATTTTCCCGTTCCCCTACGACAAAGCGACTCAGCGGTCGTGAGTCGGGCCTTCGTGACTTTGGGGCCAAGCAGTCCGGCCACCTGGAGCAGACGGCGGCTACCAGCGGACCCGTCCGTGCACTCCTCAGCCCCGCCAGGTGAGAATCTCAAGACGGAAGCCTCCGAGATCCCCTGCAGGTCGCTGGTACGTGCTAACGACGGCGCTGATGACAGCGCTCGCGTGCGGTGGGCTGTCGGGTAGGGACACAGGGCGAGGAACCGACAGCAGAAGACCTCCGGTGACTAACGGAATCTGAGATCCGCATCGTGGTGGCCGGAGGTCTTTCAGCTATTGCGGTGTGGGGTGTCGCTGGTGGTGCTAGTGCCCTGCCCCAAGAGGTTCAACAGCTTTGAGCAACGAGGCGGTGTATTCTTCTTGCGGGTGAGCAAACACCTCTTGGGTGGTGCCGGTCTCGACAATTTTGCCCTGGTTCATCACCGCGACGCGGTGTGCCAGTCGGCGTACGACAGCCAGGTCGTGGGTGATGAACAAATAGGTCAATTCGTGTTCGGCTTGCAGATCCAACATCAGGTCCAACACCTGTTCCTGGACCGAAACATCCAGGGCTGAGACCGGCTCATCGCAGACCACAAAGTCGGGGGATAAGGCCAAGGCCCGTGCAATTGCGACGCGTTGACGCTGACCGCCAGACAGCTCCCTGGGCAATCTGGACCCAAACGTGGCGGGTAACCCGACTTGGTCGAGCAGTGTCTCGGCCGTGGCACGACGCTCGGCGCGGTTGCCGACTTTGAAAGCGCGCAGGGGCTCGGTGATGATCTGCTCCAGGCTCCAGCGAGGGTTCAATGACGCAAACGGATTCTGGTAGATCAACTGCGCCCGGCGACGCAACTGTCGCCAACGACGTCCCGACAGGTGATGAACGGGTTCCCCGTCGAAGGTCACGGTCCCCTCGGTCGGAGTATCCAAACCGAGTACCAATCGTGCGGTGGTAGATTTACCGGACCCCGATTCACCCACGAGTGCCAGTGTCTCACCGCGCCGGATCACGAAATCAATGCCGTCAACGGCGTTGGTGCGCAATGTTGAGGCGTCATGGCGCCGTGACGTGGCCTTTGGCTGGGCGAAATGGCGTTTCAATCCGCGGACCTGGACCAGGACTTCGGTTTCGACCTCCAGTGGGGGACGGATATGTGTCGAGCGGTGTAATGAATCAGCCGCAGCCACCAGACGCTGGGTGTAGCTGTGCGTGGGGGTATTGAGGATGGTTCCGGTGTCTCCGATTTCCACCACGTTTCCGTGATGCATCACTACGGTCGTCTCGGTGCGTTGCGCAGCGACTGCCAAATCGTGGGTGATGAGCACCAAGGCGATGTCTCGCTCACTGATGATGGAATCCAGCAGGTCCAAGATCTTACGCTGCACCGTGGCATCCAGAGCAGAGGTGGGCTCATCCGCGATGAGCAGATCCGGCTCGGGAGCCAAGGCAATAGCAATGAGGACGCGTTGCCGCATACCACCCGAGAGTTGATGTGGGTACTGGTCAAAACGGGTCTCTACCGCATCGAGCCCTACCTGGTCGAGCAACTCCAGAGCGCGTTGACGGGCAAGAGCCTTCGGCACCTTCTGGTGGGCGCGAATGGCCTCAATGAGTTGATGGCCAATGGTGTAGACCGGGTTGAGGCTGACACCGGGATCCTGAGGGATCAATCCGATCTTTTGACCACGGAGTCGTTGCCAGGCTCGATCAGAGCTCAGCGCGACGGGGGTATCGCCCCAGGAAAGTTTGCCGTCACGAATGGAGGCTTCCGGCGGGAGCAACCCGAGCAAGGACAGAGCCAAGGTGGACTTGCCGGACCCGGACTCGCCTACCACGGAGATTCTCTGTCCGGGGCAGACAGCAAAATCGATGCCGTGTAGGGCCGGTGTGGTGGAGGACCCGGATCGATAATCGACTTTCAGTCCTTCCAACTGAAGCAACGGTGTCGTTGGCTTCGGGGCGCTCGACGAGGCATTTTCAAGCAGAACGGTCATGGGAATCAAACCCCCTTTCGCGCGGAAATCCGGCGGGCAATGACGTGGACGGAGAGCACAGTAGCAGCTACCACCAGGCCTGGTAGTAGCGTCAACCAGCTAGCACTGTAGAGATAGTTGCGGCCCTCAGAGACCAGGGCTCCCCACTCAGGTGCCGGCTTGGGAGCACCGAAGCCCAGGAAGCTCAAGGCGGAGACCGCTAGGATGGCGTTGCCGAATTCCAACACGGCCAGCGCGATGATGGGTCCGGAAGCATTGGGCAACACGTGTCGTACCAGGATGCTGAATCGACTGGAGCCGACGGAACGGGCCGCATCAACATAGTCTGCACCCGAGACTTTGAGGCTCTCGGACCGTGCGATGCGAGCGAAGGTTGCCACGGACCCCACAGCGACAGCAATGGCAACATTCAACGAGCCGAAACCGAGTGCGGAAATCAACGCGAGTGAGAGGAGCAACGAAGGAATCGCCAAAAGGACATCCACGATGCGCATGATGACCTGGTCGACTTTACCTGCCAGGAATCCAGAGAGCACTCCGAAGAAGCTTCCGCTCACGAAGGCGATGACAACGGCCATCAGGGCGGTCTGCAGTGACAGTGAAGTACCGTGGACTACGCGGGTGAACAAATCTCGGCCGAGTTGATCGGTACCGAACCAATGGGCCAGGCTGGGCGACTGTAGCACGTTATTGGTATCACCTTGGTAAGGATCACCGGGAGCCAGGACCCCGGGGAAGAAGGCCGCGATCACCACGAGGGCCAAGAATACACCGGCCAGGATCAGCCCGATTCGAGACGTGATGGATTTTGGCGAGAATTGTGGTGGTCGGTTGTGTTGAGATCGTTGTGCGATGGTGGGTTCTGCGGACGATCGGGGCAGTCGAGCAGAGAGTGTTTGAGTCATGATGAGTTTCCCGTTCTCTTAGGCGAAACGACGGCCAAGTCGTACTCGAGGATCGATCGCTGGCAACACCAGGTCCACCAGCAGATTCACGGTGACAAAGACGACAGCTGCTAAGACGACAATGCCTTGAACCACCGGAAGATCCTGAGTGGAAACAGCCTGAACCGTCAGCTGTCCGACACCGGGACGTGAGAACACCGTTTCAACGATGACTGACCCGGCTAGTAAACCGCCGGCGACCAGTCCCACCATTGATAGGGCCGGGACCAGCGAGGTTCGGGCCACATGGCGCAGGTGCACGGTAAACCGGTTGAGTCCCTTTGCCCGCGCTGTATTGACGTAGGACTCTGCCGAGCTTCTTTCCAGGCTGGATGCAAAAACCTGGCAGATCACCGCGCCAATCGGAAGGCTGAGTGTTATCGCCGGAAGAATGATTCCGGCCAGGTTCGCCCCACCCAATGCAGGTAGCCAACCCAACTGGAAACTGAAAACCTGAATGAGTAACAAACCAATGAAGAAGGTGGGTAAAGAGATGGCCAAGGGAGGCAACGACAACAATAGGTTCTTCAACCAGGTGATGTTCGTATAGGTGGCGAGCATGGCAATTGCTGCGCCCAACACTACGGCGAGTAACAACGCGACCCCCGCTAATTGCGCGGTGGAGGGGATGACCTCGGCGATCGCTGTGGAGACCGGTTGACCGGTTCGCGTCGATTCACCGAAATCACCAGTGATGGCGGCACCAAGACGGTTGAAGTATTGGACGATGAGCGGATCGTTGAAACCATAGGCTTCTCGGTACGTTGCGAGTGTCTCTTCATCCACGGCACTCGGGTCGCCACCACCAGCGGCCATGGCCAGCACAGGGTCGCCGGGAATCATGTAGAGAATAATGAAACTGACTGTATAGGCTGCCCACAAAACGAGCAGCGCCATCAGGACTCGGATGCCAATGTAACGGGCCATCAGTCCTCACCTCGATTCAAAGTCACGTCGTACAGACGAATTCGTCGATCTGAATCAAATCGCAGCCCGGATACCTCAGCGGAGGTGGCCATGACGTTGGTGTGATCGATAACTGGAATGGATGTGTAGTCCTCAATCAGTGCTTTTTGAGCTTGGTGGATGGCTTCTTCCCGTGCTTCGGGGTCCAGGGTTGTGGCCTGAAGGGAAAGAGCTTCATCGGTGTGATATCCCTCCGGCAGATGAGAGGTATTTGCCAGACGAGAGTCGAAGACAGTCCGGAGAATGTCGGCATCAGAACGGGTAGTGTTGAACCAATCGAGGTGGTAATTGCCCTCGGCCACTTTGGCCGTCCACTGGGCGGGGGTCCCCTCATCTAGTTCTGCGGCGATACCGACTTCTGAGAGTTGCTGTTGGATCAACTCCACCGAACCCGAGTTCGTAGCGGTGATGGCTGACCAGGTGAAATCAAGTTCCAGGCGTTCGCCGTCACGAACCAGGATGCCATCGTCACCAGGGGTGAAGCCGGCTTCGGCCAGTAACTCCCGGGCTCTTTCAGGGTCGTAGCGTAGCTCTTCGCAGAAATCACTGTGGCCCGGAGTGGTCGACGACAAGATACTCGTGGCTGCGGGAGCCCCATCAGGGTAAACGACCTCGGCCACTTGTTCCCGGTTAATAGCCAGCGAGATGGCTTCGCGCACAGCATGCTCTTGAATCACCGGACTGCCGTGGTTCAGTCGAAGCGACATCGGTACTCCGGGAACGGTCAGTGTGTGCAAGGTGGCATCGGTTTGTTCGATAGCGGGAATATCCTGTGGCGCCACGCTTCCAATAGCATCAACCTGCTCTGACTGCAAGAGCCCGGCGCGTACTCCAGATTCCTGAACGACGGTAAAGCTCACCCCGGAAATCTTGGGTGCCGAACGGTTTTCGTATAGAGGCGAACCCCAGTCGTAATCCTCCCTGGCGACCAGGTTAATTCCTTCATTAGGGCGGTAGGAATCCAAGACAAATGCACCGGACCCGATAACCCCTTGGCAACGTTCATCATCCGAGAGCTCGATGGACTCCGAAGCCAGCAACCCCAGGTTGTGGGTGGACGCGGCTTGTAGAAATTGCGCATTTGGTTCGGAGAACTTCACCACAAACTCGTGGTCGTTGACGATCTCGGTGTCCTCGTAATTCTCCAGATAGCTTCGCGCAATATTTCCGCGTGGACCGAACTCGAGAATTCGTTCAAAATTGGCTTTGACGACCTCAGAAGTCACAGGCTCACCATTAGAAAAGGTCACTCCGGGGCGCAGGGTGAATGAGAACTCGGTAGCTTGGTCGTTGACTTCCCAGTCAGTAGCTAGCCAGGGGACGATTTCACCGGTCTCAGGGTCCTGGTCCGTGAGTGAATCTACCAAGTGACGTGTGGAAAACACCGCATCATTCAGAATGAGTTGCTGAGGATCAGCGCAACCAGCGTCCGAACCAACCGCTATGTGTAAAACGTTCTCCTCGTCCACTTCCGCGGCGGGGGAAAATTCCAGGCCAGTTCCACTGCTGCAACCAGTGAAGGCGAATAGGGCCGTTGCAACAAGGGCTAGTGAGCGGACGCCATGACGTGAGGACCGTGCGTGACGCTGCTTCATGAGACATTCACCCCTTGCCGGAAAGTTGCCCGGCCGGTCGTGGCCGGATCCAACGTTGTGGGCAGACCGAGTAGTTCACGTAACGTTGCGCCCTCGGGGTATTCGGTGCGTAGAGCACCCCGCTCTTGGAGTAACGGAACAACGCGGTCGATGAAAGGCACGAGTCCGGTCGGGCTCAGATGTGGTGCCAGAATGAATCCGTCGCTGACATGGGTTTCCACAGTCTCAATCATTTCGGACGCCACGGTTTCAGGGCTTCCGACGAAGGTCTGCCGCGACTGGGTGGCAATCACTGTTTCGCGCAGGTTCAGATTGCGCGCCTCAGCGATGTCCCGCAGCTTCTGCACGGCCGCGAACCGGTCGTCATGCCTGACCTCACTGCGACCCTTACTGATGGTGGTTTCACCGACCACCGGATCCACATCAGGAAGTGGGCCCTCGGGATCGAACTCTGAAAGCTCTCGGTTCCAAATCTGTTCCAGCAACAGGATCGCGGTCTGACCGCTGACCTGCTGAGCCCGAATCGTCGCAGCCAGTTCTTCTGCTTCTTCATCGGTATCTGCCACAACAACGGAAGTACCCGGCAGGATCTTGACAGATTCGGGATCACGGCCGGCCTGTCGCACCCGCTCGGAGAGTTCATGGTAGAACTGTCGGCTGTCTTCGTTATCAGTGTGCAAAGTGAAAATAGCATCGGCGTTACCGGCCGCGAAGTCTTGACCCTGAGCGGATTTTCCGGCCTGGAAGATCAACGGACGCCCCTGAGGGGAACGGGGGAGCGGGAACTCGCCGTGAATATCGAACTGATCGTTGGTGACGTTAACACGTTCCCGCTCGGACTCGACATCTTTCCAGCTTGCCCAGAAACGATTGGCAACATCCAGAGCCTGAGAAGCCCGCACATAACGGTCCGCCCGGTCGAGGTAACCGCCACGACGGAAGTTAGCGCCGTGGAAGGAATCGGAGGTGGTGACAATATTCCAACCAGCTCGCCCGTTGGAGACATAGTCCAAGGTTGAAAATTGCCGAGCCACCTCATAGGGCTCATTGAAGGTGGCGTTAATAGTCCCGACCAGTCCAATGTGGTCGGTCACCGAGGCCAAGGCTGCCAAGATCGGCAACGTGTCGGGGCGACCAACGACATCCAGGTCGTGGATCAGACCCCGGTTTTCGCGCAGTCGGAGCCCTTCCGCCAAGAAAATGAAGTCCAGGCGACCACGCTCGGCTTCGGCGGCGAACTTCTCAAAAGACTCGAACTCAATGTGGCTTCCAGACTCCGGATCGGACCACACGGTGTGATGATTCACCCCGGGGAAGTGTGCCCCAAGGATGATCTGGCGAGGGGAAGAGTGATTCTGCTGATTCGTCATGAGTGTCTCCTGGGGGAGGTTAGTGAGCGGAAGCCGACGAGGAAGCTGAGGCGTACCGGTTTGCCGGACGACCAAGTCCGAACCGGGCCCGCAATGGAGCGGCATTGTTATCGGCTGGGTGATCTTGGAGTGTCTCCACGACAGATTTCAGGTGCTGCTCGATCACAGCAAGGTCGTGCTGGTTCTGGGCAGGCCAAAGCCGGACGCCATCAACCCCGGCGGCCTTGACCTGGTCGAGGCGTTCACTGAGGTGCTCTGGAGTACCGATGACGACCTCATCGGCCTGAGAAGGATTAAGGGTCTGGACCTCGTTGAGGCGTTGCCAGCGTGCGAGCGCCTCTGACTCGTCTGGATCAACCGCAAAGTACACATCGGCCACGACCTTCGGCGGCGCGTTCTTGTCACGACCGTGCTGGTCGGACAGCGTTGTAATCTTCTCGTGGAGTGAGGTCAACTTCTCCGGGGCCGAGGTGCCGGTGAAGATCACGTCGGCAGCGCGCACTGCAGTGTTCAGCACCTCTTCGCTGGTACCTGCAATGGTGACCAGTGGCTGGCCTTGCGGTGGCCGGGGAACGATAGAGGGGCCTTTGATGGAGAAGAAGTCTCCTTCGAAGTCCACGTAGTGGAGCTTGTCGCGGTCGATGAATCGTCCGGTGGCTACATCGCGAATCTCGGCGTCGTCTTCCCACGAATCCCACAGACCGCGCACGACCTCGATGACGTCGCGGGCTTCAGCATAAAGCGAGGCCTCATCGTCGTAGGCGCGTCCTCGTCCCACTAGCAGCGTTTCGGCTTCGGTGGCTGAGACTGCAACCTGCCAGCCAGCGCGACCGTGACTGACATAGTCAAGCGTGGCAAGATTTTTCGAGACGTGGAAGGGCTCGGTATGGGTGGTGGTCAGCGTCGGGATCAGGCCGATCTTCTCGGTGCGGGGCGCCAACCACGAGGCCAGCAACGACGTATCGAATCCCGGGCGGGTGGCGTCATTGAACGCATCCTCGAGGGTCACGAATCCGGCCCCCAGGTTCTCAGCCTGACGCACGAGGTCTTCCCACGCTGTGATGGAGAAGTTATCGGCAAGAGCCTGCTGGCTCCGGATGGCTGCGGGGTGGAAACCCCCTCGATCCAGCGCAACTCCGATGACGAAGTGGGAGGTTTCGGGTGTGGCACGTGACATGATTCTCCTTAAACACACTTGCCGAATGGGCCTTGTCTTCACCTGGAGCACCCCACTGTGTAAGAGATTGTGGTCGATCTCCAGAGAGAGGGTTGCTGTCCGATCAGCCAGGGCTTGAAATCGGATCTCGTGACAATAAATTCTCGGTGGTGGTTGGGTAGTTGATGGGCTGGGATGGGTGGTCAGGGGTAGCCGGAGGGCAACGGGGAAGCTATTGCCAGGCCTCTGCCAACAGCTGGAAGCTACGCAGGCGGGCTTCCGGGTCGTGGGTAATGGTCGAGATCAACAATTCGTCGGCTTGTGTAGCGGCCTGTAGCGCCTTGAGTTTCTCGACCACCTGGTGCGGGTCCCCCACGTAGCGGGTCGTCGTCCGGTCGCGGACCAGGGGTTGCTGTTCGGCGGTGAGCTGGTTTTGTGCAGCGGTATCGGGTGAAGGATATGTGATAGCGCCTTGACCGCTACGGATGCTGTAGACCCACTGGTCGTAACCAGCTGCCAAGGTGTCAGCCTCGGAGGTGGTGTCGGCCACCAAAACTTCAGCGGAGACGATGGTGTATGGGGCATCGAGGTCTTCGCTGGGCTGGAAGCGCTCGCGGTAGTCCGCCAGAGCTTCCAGAGTATGGGTGGGGGCTACGTGATAATTCGCACCAAACCGTAATCCCTTTTCTGCGGCCAGCTGCGAGGAGTCACCGGCGTTGGTACCCAAAATCCAAATCTCCGGGGAACCCACATCCGCGGTGGCATTCGAGATCGGCTCGCCATGTACTACGGCGCGGTCATGGAACAAATCCAGTAATTGATCGAGGTACTCATCATAGAAGCGAGGCTCCGCGCCGGGCTGATGCAATAGGGCCTGCTGAGCGGTAGCACGCGGTGAGCCAAACAGGTGAGACAAATCGGGGGAAGCGGGGATAAACACGCCGTTGTCGGTCTCGTAGTCCTCTGACTGTTGCTTAGCCTGATCTTTCTTCTCTTGTTTGGCAGCTTCGGCCTCGGTGCGCTTCTTCTTAGGGCCCTTCAACCCGGCACGTCCCAAGCCGAGATCAATTCGTCCCGGAAAGGCCGCTTCAAGCAGGCTGAATTCTTCTGCCACCGAGAAAGGAGTTCGGTGACCGGTCAGAACCGTTCCGGAACCAAACCGCAAGGTTCCGGTTTCACTGGCCAACAAGGCGATGGTCAGGGCAGGGGAGTAGCCCAACATCCCTGGGTTCATGTGATGTTCCCCGTACCACAAGCGGTGATAGCCGGCTTCTTCAATGCCACGAGCAAAGGCTCGAGCATGATCAATACCTTCGGCAGGGGTATACCCTTCAGAGAGCGGTACCAAATCGAAAGCACTAAGCCGGACTGTCATCAGATCACTTCCCGTTTTCCCATTGACGTTGGTTGGTAGAGGAACGATTAACCATTCTTCAGATAGGGAAGGCTGGGACCTAGTCGAGGTCAAAGCACTGACACATTCGTCCGTTCATCTCTGGCGTGGCGGTTTTCCCTGTCATATATTTCGTGTCCTTGACGTGGTGTTACACGTACCAGGCCACGCTCAACAGGCGACCCGTCGCGAGAGGGCCGGTACGACAGGTGGCTCCCACCCAGACTGTTGCGCCACGTCGGGACATGGTGGTCGATGCCTCATGAGGTATCCTGCTCTGGGACGAGAGAGCGAGAGTGTGGGAGGTAACGATTGCACCGGATGCAGCAGATCGTGGTCCTGTCGCGGGCGTGATGCCGGAGGAGTAAGTCGGTGGGCACCAGCGCCCAGACCATGACGGAGACTAGGAACCACACGGAAGCTGGCAGTCAATGGGCACAAACAACCCCAGCGCGGAGGCGGAGCTAGTGGCTTTAAAGCTGTGGGTAGACGGTGGATTTGCCTTGTCCGCCGGATATGACAACGGCACCTGTTTGACGTGTGGCCAAACGAGGTGCCGACTGAGAGTGCGCCCCGTGGGACTCGAACCCACAACCTATTGATTAAGAGTCAAGTGCTCTACCAGTTGAGCTAGAGGCGCAGAACTATATGCGCGTTTCGCACGAGGAACTACTCTAGCAGAGGAGTTTATCGATTGTTAAATCTGAGCGGTGTGACGATCACGACCTGTTGTTCAGCCTACTGATCTTGCTTGCGCTTGTAGAGCTCATCGAGCTGGTCCATCAGCTCGGTCATGAACTCGTGAAAGTCCTCCGAATCATCGAACTGCTCGAGAGCCACGCTGTGCCCGGCGCCGAGGGGAACCTCGGGGTCTCCAATGACATCAAAATGTGCGCGATGGCCGGTTACGGTGGTGACTCCGTACCCAGCACCCGAATCAGACACCATGGCTACATTCGACAGGTCAATGGTCAGGATGTCTTCTCGGTCGGCCTCGGTGTGCACCCCAAAGGCTTCGACCTCTTCGGTGACGATCGGCAGCAATACCATCTCTAAAGGCTGGCGACGATAGCCGATCACGAAGGCCGGTCCGGTCGCGACCGGGTGGGCATAAATCAGGTTGTAATCGCCGTAGTTAAAAATTGTGGCTTCAAAGAGCAAACGCAGGCGCTGCTTCAGCGCCGCAGACGAGGAAGAGCCCTGCTTGAGGTGTGCCATCATAATCGACCAGTCTAGTCTCTGGGATGACGCTGCGTCATGATGAAATCACCAGCGATTGATTTAGTCGACGATTCAGTCAGTGCAATGTGTTCGTCGTGTTGCAGATAACAGGGGTAAGCAGTCGTAGACTGTCGTCATGACACCTCGCACTCCGGACAATTCATCTGAGCCAGATCTCAAGCCCCGCTCACGGGACGTGACCGATGGGATGGAAAGGGCCCCAGCCCGTGGCATGCTCCGTGCCGTGGGCATGGGGGATGAGGACTTCTCCAAACCGCTGATCGGTATTGCGTCGTCGTGGAATGAAGTCACCCCCTGCAACCTCTCCCTGGACCGTCTGGCTGATGCCGCGAAGTCGGGTGTCCATGCAGCCGGCGGGTACCCGTTGCAATTCGGCACCATTTCGGTCTCCGATGGTATTTCTATGGGCCATGACGGTATGCATTACTCACTGGTGTCTCGCGACGTAATCGCCGACTCGGTCGAGACGGTGATGATGGCTGAGCGCTTGGACGGTTCGGTGTTGCTAGCCGGGTGTGATAAGTCGCTACCCGGGATGATGATGGCCGCCGCCCGTCTGGATCTGGCCTCGGTATTCGTCTATGCCGGGTCGATCATGCCCGGCTATGCAACCTTGTCGGATGGCAAGACTCGGCAGGTGACCCTTATCGATGCGTTCGAAGCCGTAGGGGCATGCGCTCGCGGGTTGATTTCGCGCGAGGACGTGGACACCATCGAACGCGCGATTTGTCCTGGCGAAGGTGCCTGTGGCGGGATGTATACTGCCAACTCTATGGCCTCGGTCGGGGAGGCCCTTGGTCTGTCGATTCCAGGCTCGGCCGCTCCGCCTTCGGCCGATCGTCGTCGCGATGCTGATGCTCGCCGGGCCGGTGAGGCTGTGATCAACCTCCTGAAACAAGGGATCCGCACCCGTGACATTCTCACCAAGGAAGCGTTCGAGAATGCTATTGCCGTGATGATGGCCTTCGGAGGCTCCTCGAACTCGGTGCTACACCTACTGGCCATCGCCAATGAAGCCCAGGTGAACCTGAGCCTGCACGACTTCAACCGGATCGGAGACAAGGTCCCGCACCTGTCAGATATGAAGCCCTTCGGTCAGTACGTGATGACCGACCTGGACCGCATTGGTGGCGTCCCGGTGGTCATGAAGGCGTTGCTGGATCTTGGAGTGCTCCACGGCGATGCCCTGACGGTGACCGGCAAGACTGTTGCCGAAAACCTCGAAGAACTCAACCCACACGGACTTGACGGCGAGGTATTGCGCACCCCGGACAATCCGGTGCACCCCACCGGAGGACTGACCGTGTTGCACGGGTCGTTGGCCCCGGAAGGCGCGGTGGTGAAATCCGCGGGATTCGACGCGGAGGTCTTTGACGGTACCGCGCGGGTCTTTGAACGCGAACAGGCCGCCATGGACGCCCTGGCAGCCGGCGAGTTACAGGCCGGAGACGTGGTGGTCATCCGTTACGAAGGCCCCAAGGGAGGACCCGGTATGCGCGAAATGCTAGCCATTACCGGTGCCATCAAGGGCGCCGGTCTGGGTCAAGACGTGTTGCTGATTACCGATGGTCGCTTCTCCGGCGGGACCACCGGATTGTGTATTGGACATATTGCCCCCGAGGCAGCTGTCGGCGGACCCATCGGGCTGATCGAAGACGGTGACCCGATCCAGGTCAGCATCAAAGATCGTCGTATTGATCTGCTGGTCGATGAGGCCGAACTGGAGCGTCGCCGGGAGAACTTCGAACCCCTGCCACCGAAATTCCACCAGGGCGTGCTCGGAAAATTTGCCGACATGGTCTCCTCCGCCTCCGCAGGTGCGGTCACCTCACGGCCGGTGAGCACCCGGTAACACAACAGTACAGCGCGCCACACAACAGCACAGAGCGGGCTGACGACACGGGGTCGTGAGATGGTCAAAGCGGTGGGAGATAGCACACCGTGGGCCACCTCACGACATATTTGACTTTTCAGTTCTTCGACTGCAAATATAAGAACATGTCGAAGACCCTAGTAGTCGTTATGTAGCGCATGGCCTGAGTCGAGAAACTCAGCTGGCGAAGCACCGCCACCATGCGCTGACCCCGTAAGGCCCACACCAGAGCCGGTATCGGGGTTTTTTTATGGCCTTTTGTGCAAACCACAACATGGCAGAATCACGAGTCGTAGACAGAAGAAATGAATGAGGCATAGCTCATGAGTTCTGGAGCGAATATCACCCCGTCGGTGATGCCCCCTCATCCACCAACACGCGGCACAAGAACCACCGCCGGTGGATACGATGATCGAGTCCCCGGAGAGAACCGGCGGATTGAACCCACCACGATGACCGGCGCCGAGGCCATTGTCCGGTCACTGGAAGAACTCGGCGTCACCGATGTCTTTGGTCTACCCGGTGGAGCGGTGCTGCCCCTGTACGACCCGCTTTTGGATGCAGAGAAGATTCGCCACATTCTCGTCCGCCACGAACAAGGCGCCGGTCACGCCGCCCAAGGCTACTATTTGGCGACCGGTAAACCCGGGGTTGCTATCGCCACCTCCGGGCCCGGTGCGACCAACCTGGTCACCGCCATCGCCGATGCCCACATGGACTCGGAAGCCGTGATCTTCATTACCGGACAGGTCGGAGCCCAGCTGATAGGCTCCGATGCCTTCCAGGAAGCCGACATTGTGGGGGTTACCATGCCGATCACTAAGCACTCCCGGCTGGTGACCCGCAGCGAAGACATCCCGCAGGTGCTGGCCGAAGCGTTCTATATCGCCACCTCCGGTCGTCCCGGGCCGGTGTTGGTCGATATCACCAAGAACGCTCAAGAAGGCACCCTGGACTTCGCCTGGCCACCGAAGCTCAATATTCCGGGCTACCGTCCGGTGACCCGTGGCCACTCCCGTCAGGTGCGTGAAGCTGCCAAGTTGATTAACTCCGCATCTCGCCCGGTGTTGTATGTCGGTGGTGGTGCTGCTCGCGGCGAGGCCGAGGAAGAACTGATGGATTTGGTGGAACTGACCGGCGCCCCGGTGGTGACCACCTTGAACGCCCGGGGCATGGTTCCCGACTCGCATGAGCAAAACCTGGGCATGCCAGGCATGCACGGCACCGTGGCCGCGGTCACCGCCCTGCAAATGTCGGACCTGCTGATTACGCTAGGCGCCCGATTCGATGACCGGGTGACCGGCAAACTCTCCAGCTTCGCCCCCAAAGCCAAGGTCATCCACGCCGATATCGACCCGGCCGAAATCTCCAAGAACCGTGCGGCCGATGTTCCGATCGTGGGGGATTTGAAAGAAATCCTGCCCGACCTCTACCAGGACGTCACCGCATTGCGGGAGTCCGAGGGCACACCGGACCTCAGCGAGTGGTGGACGGTGCTCAATAAGGTACGCAACACCTACCCGCTGGGGTATACGCCCACCGACGATGGGCTGATGGCCCCGCAGACCGTTATCGAGAAACTCTCCCAGATTGCCGGTCCGGAAGCCGTGTACGTTGCCGGGGTAGGCCAGCACCAAATGTGGGCCTCCCAATTCGTGGACTATGAACGCCCCCACCAGTGGCTTAACTCTGCCGGGTTGGGCACCATGGGTTTTGCCGTCCCGGCCGCCATGGGCGCCAAGGTGGCCCAACCCGAACGGGTGGTGTGGGCTATTGACGGTGACGGATGCTTCCAGATGACCAACCAGGAACTTGCCACCTGCGTGATCAACCAGATCCCGATCAAGATCGCGGTGGTCAACAACTCCTCGCTGGGCATGGTCCGCCAGTGGCAGACCTTGTTCTACGACGGCCGGTATTCCAATACCGACCTGAATACCGGAGCCGACACCGTCCGGGTGCCCGACTTCGTGAAGCTCGCCGAGGCCTACGGTGCTACCGGGTTGCGGTGTGAACGCGCCGAGGATTTGGAAGACATCATTAACCAGGCGATGCAGATCAATGACCGCCCGGTCGTGGTGGACTTCGTCGTCTCCCGGGACTCGATGGTCTGGCCGATGGTGCCCGCCGGGGTGTCCAATGACGATATTCAGGTTGCCCGTGATCTGACACCGGAATGGTCAGAGGAGGACTAGACCATGGCACGACACACATTGTCCGTACTCGTTCAAGACGTCCCCGGCGTGCTGACGCGGGTCTCCGGGCTGTTCTCTCGCCGCGCCTTCAACATTGAGTCCCTGGCGGTGGGCAACTGTGAAATCGACGGGCTCTCGCGCATCACGGTGGTGGTCGATGCCGATGGTGATCACCTGGAGCAGGTCACCAAACAGCTCAATAAGCTGATCAACGTCATCAAAATCGTCGAGCTCGATGATGCAGCAGTGCACCGGGACCACATTCTGGTCAAGGTCCGCTCCGATGCCTCCACCCGTGCCTCGGTGGTCCAAGCCGTAGAACTGTTCCGCGCCACCGTGGTGGATGTTTCCACTGATGCGGTGACCGTGGAGGCCACCGGTTCACTACAAAAACTGCACGCCTTATTGGAAGTTCTGGAGCCCTTCGGGATTCGAGAACTAGTCCGTTCCGGCACCATTGCGGTCGGCCGTGGCGGGAAATCCATGACCGATAGAGCCCTGTCTAAAAAAGGAGAATGATGTCCGTTCACAAGTTTTATGACGACGATGCCGATTTGAGCATCATCCAAAACCGCAAAGTGGCCGTGATTGGTTTCGGCTCCCAGGGCCACGCCCATGCCGAATCCCTGCGCGACTCCGGTGTGGATGTCACCATTGGTCTCGCCGAGGGCTCGAAGTCTCGTGCGAAGGCCGAAGCTGCTGGGCTGAAAGTCGCCTCCGTCGCCGATGCCGCCGCTGAGGCTGACGTGATCATGATGCTGGTTCCCGATCAGGTGGCCGCCACCGTTTACGCTGAATCGGTGGAGCCCAACCTGTCGGAGGGTAACGCACTGTTCTTCGCCCACGGGTTCAACATCCGTTTCGATTACATTCAGCCTCCGGCCGGTGTTGATGTGGCCATGGTGGCCCCCAAGGGTCCCGGCCACGTGGTTCGTCGCGAGTTCGAGGCCGGACGCGGTGTGCCTGCCCTGGTGGCTGTAGAGAAGGACGAGACCGGTTCGGCCAAGGACCTGGCCCTGTCCTACGCCAAGGGTATCGGTGCCACCCGCGCTGGCGTGATTGAAACCACCTTCACCGAAGAAACCGAAACCGACCTCTTTGGTGAGCAGGCCGTGCTGTGCGGTGGGGCATCCCACCTGGTCCAGGCCGGTTTCGAGGTGCTCACTGAAGCTGGTTACCAGCCGGAGATCGCCTATTTTGAGGTACTGCACGAGCTGAAGCTGATCGTGGATTTGATGGTCGAAGGTGGTATCTCTAAGCAGCGTTGGTCCATCTCTGACACCGCTGAATTCGGTGACTACATTTCCGGTCCGCGCGTGATCGATGCCCGGGTGAAGGAGAACATGAAGGCTGTGCTGGCCGATATTCAGGACGGCTCCTTCGCCAAGCGCTTCATGGACGATCAGGCTCAGGGCGCCGAAGAGTTCCAGAAACTGCGTGCTGAGGAAGAACAGCACCCGATCGAAACCACCGGTCGTGAACTGCGCAAGATGTTCTCCTGGCTCAAGGACTCTGATGCCGACTACACCGAGGGCACTGCAGCTCGCTAAGCGCTCGCACAGCTCACCCGAGACTGAACCCCACCGCAAGGTGCGTGATCGATGATCACCGCCTGCGGTGGGGTTCCGATCTTTCCCGCTTCGCACAGTCTCCCAGCCCTCGCTCGCGTCGTAGACTAGGTGAGGTGTCAGTGTTGGCGGGCCACATGGTCCGCTCATCAACACCGGTGACTGATGCACCAATAAGTGAACCACCCCTTGAGATGATGAAAGCGTGTCCAGAACCGTGACAAAACCTGTCGTGTTGATTGCCGAAGAGCTCTCCCCGGCCACCATGGACGTCTTGGGAGGTGACTTCGATGTTCGCCACACCGACGGGTCGGACCGCGAACAACTCCTCCAAGCCCTGCCCGAGGCCAACGCCGTCCTGATTCGCTCCGCGACCACCATGGATGCCGAAGCCATCGCCGCGGCCCCCAAACTGAAAATTATTGCCCGCGCTGGTGTGGGGCTGGACAACGTTGACACCCAGGCAGCTACTGACGCCGGGGTGATGGTGGTCAATGCCCCGACCTCGAACATCATCTCCGCTGCCGAGCTGACCTGTGCACATATCCTGGCTTCGGCTCGGAACCTGGCTGAAGGTAACGCCACCCTGAAAGCGGGGGAATGGAAGCGCTCGAAGCTCAAGGGCACTGAGCTGTATGAAAAGACCCTGGGCATCGTCGGTTTAGGACGTATCGGCTCGCTGGTGGCCGAGCGAATGCAGGCTTTCGGCATGAACATCGTCGCCTACGACCCCTACGTCACCGCCGCACGCGCTCAGTCCATCGGCGCGAAACTCCTCAGCCTCGAGGAAGTTCTCCAAGCCTCCGACTTTGTCACCATCCACATGCCACGCACTCCCGAGACCATGGGCATGATCTCCGACGAGCAGTTCGCGCTCATGAAGGACACCGCTTACGTCATCAACGTGGCACGTGGCGGTCTGGTGGATGAGGACGCTCTGACCCGCGCCTTGGAATCCGGGGCTATCGCTGGAGCCGGCATCGACGTCTACGTGAACGAGCCCGCCAAGGACCTGGGCTTCTTCTCATCACCGAAGGCCACCGTCACCCCGCACCTGGGTGCTTCGACTATTGAGGCCCAGGAAAAGGCCGGAGTCGCTGTGGCGAAGTCGGTGCGGTTGGCCATGGCCGGAGAGCTGGTGCCGGACGCCGTTAACGTCGCCGGGGGAGCGATTGATCCCTACGTGCGCCCGGGCATTCCGCTAACCGAAAAGCTGGGACGAATCCTGACCGCACTGATGCGCAACCAGTCGCTGACCGCCGTGGAAGTTCACGTTGCCGGGGAACTGGCCGAGATGAACGTGGACTCGCTGAAATTGGCTGCCCTGAAGGGAGTGTTCACCGATGTGGTCTCCACCCAGGTCTCCTACGTCAATGCCCCGGTGATGGCCGAAAACCGCGGTGTTGAGGTGCGTTTGACCACCTCCCCGGATTCCCCGTCCTACCGTAATACCGTCACGGTGCGCGGAGCGGCCGCTAACGGTGAGCAGTATTCGGTTACCGGTACCCTGACCGGCCCCAAGCAGGTTCAAAAGCTGGTCGGCATCGATGACTTTGAATTTGAGGTGGTCTTGGCTGACCACCTGCTGGTGTTGCAGTATCAGGATCGACCCGGGGTGATTGGTGTCATTGGTCAGACCCTGGGCGATCAGCACGTCAACATTGCTGCCATGGACGTCAGCCCCGATGATGACAATGACACCGCCTTGGCCGTGGTCACCCTGGATGCCGCTCTGGCGGAGGGCACGTTGATCACCATCAGCGACACCATCGGTGCGGAACGTTCCTGCGAACTCAACCTGGAAGAACGCTGATATGAAGTACTACCTGACCACCGCGATTGCCTACCCCAATGGTGACCCGCACATCGGTCACGCCTATGAGTACATTGGCGCTGATGCCATGGCACGGTTCGCCCGCCTTGACGGACGCGATGTGCGCTTTTTGACCGGCACCGATGAACACGGTCAGAAAATGCAACAAACCGCCCAGAAGCTGGGCATCACCGCCGCCGAACTCGCCTCCCGCAATTCAGCCCGGTTCAAGGACATGGATGACACCGTGCTGAAGCTCTCCTACGACCGGTTCATCCAAACCACCGACGCCGATCACCGGGTGGCTGCTCGAGAGCTCTGGCAGCGGATGAGCGACAACGGTGATATTTACCTGGATAAGTACTCCGGGTGGTACTCGGTGCGTGATGAACGGTTCTTTACCGAAGACGAAACCGAGCTGGCCGACGACGGCACCCGCATCGCCACCGAAACGGGTACTGAGGTGACCTGGACCGAAGAAGAATCCTATTTCTTCCGGCTCTCGGCCTACCAGGACCGGTTGTTGGCACACTACGATGCACACCCTGAGTTCATCGCACCGGCCTCTCGTGCCAACGAAATCCGTCGCTTTGTCGAATCTGGTCTGCAAGATCTCTCCATCTCGCGCACCAGCTTCGACTGGGGCATTGACGTCCCTGAACCCAGCGAAAAAGCCCTGGCCGCCGACCCTGGACTGGTCACCGACCAGAAACACGTGATGTATGTGTGGGTCGATGCCCTCGCCAACTACCTCACCGGGGCCGGATTCCCCCACGACGACGAGCTGTTTGGCTACTGGCCAGCGGATCTACACGTGATCGGTAAAGACATCTCCCGGTTCCACTGCGTGTTCTGGCCGGCGTTTTTGATGTCGGCAGGCATTGAGCTCCCGCAGCGAGTCATCATCCACGGATTCTTGACCAATGACGGCGAAAAGATGTCCAAGTCCTTGGGCAACGTGATTGCCCCGGCCGACTGGGTCGAGCACTACGGGCTGGATACGGTGCGCTACTTCCTACTACGCGAATTCAGCTTCGGTGCCGATGGGTCCTACACCCACCAGGCTGTGGTCGCCCGCAAGAACGCCGACTTGGCCAATAACCTGGGTAACCTGGCCCAACGATCGCTGTCGATGGTGTTCAAAAACTGCGACGCCCAGATCCCAGCACCCGGCGGTGACCTCACCGACGCCGACCGGGCGCTACTGGACCAAGCACAGCCACTGTTAAAGATCAACCAGGACCACTACTACCGGCAAGAGTTCAACCGTGCCCTGGCCGAAACCTGGCGTGTGCTCGATGAAGCCAACACCTATTTCGCCGACCAGGCACCCTGGGTGTTGCGCAAAGCAGACCCCGAGCGGATGAAGACCGTCCTGTGGGTGACGCTGGAAGTCGTGCGTCAGGTCGCGTTGCTGATCCAACCGGTCATGCCGGACTCTGCTACCCAGCTGTTGACCCTGTTGGGTGTGCCTGCCGAGGGCGATGCCGGAGCAACCCTAGCCTCCGGGCAGGGCCCGCGGTCCTTCGCGGCCTGGGACGAAAAGCTTAAGCCCGGAACTGAGATTCCCAAGCCGGTCGGGGTGTTCCCGCGGCACGACGACACCGACGATCAGCAGTAGGGGTACCGTGATGACAACCATCCCCGCATTGGATCTTGCGGTGATACCCGGCGACGGGATCGGCCCGGAAGTTACCGCTGAAGCGGTCAAGGTGCTCAAGGCGGTCTCTCAGACCCCGGTGACCACCACCGAGTACCTGCTGGGTGCCGAGCACTATCTGGCCACCGGTGAGACCCTAACCGATGAGACCCTGGAGGCCATCCGTGGCCACCAGGCCATCTTGTTCGGTGCCATCGGCTCCCACCCGGGCGACACCCGGATTCCCTCGGGCATCCTGGAACGCGAGATCATCCTTTCATTGCGATTCCGCCTCGACCACGGGGTGAACTTCCGCCCCGCTCAGCTCTACCCGGGAGTCCGCTCCCCGTTGGCTGACCCCGGCGAGATCGACTTCGTGGTCTTCCGCGAAGGCACCGAAGGGCTCTACCTGGGACAGGGTGGACGGTTGCGGGCCGGCACCGACCACGAGGTGGCCACCGAGGTTTCGGTCAATACCCGGTTGTCGGTAGAACGACTCGTCCGCGCAGCCTTTACCTATGCGGCCGAACACCGTGAGCGCAAACACCTCACCCTCGTGCACAAACACAACGTGTTGGTCCACGCTGGTCGGCTCTACCAGGACACGGTGAATCAAGTGGCCGAAGAATTTCCGCAGGTCACCCACGATTATCTGCACGTCGATGCGGCGACCATCTTTCTGACCACCGATCCGTCCCGGTTTGATGTGATTGTGACTGATAACATGTTTGGTGACATCATCACCGATCAGGCCGCCGCAATCACCGGCGGGATCGGTTTGGCGGCCTCGGGGAATCTCTCCGATACCGCACCGTCGATGTTCGAACCGGTTCATGGATCCGCCCCGGATATTGCGGGCCAGGGTCGTGCCGACCCGACCGCAGCGATCCTTTCGGCAGCCATCCTGCTCGAACACCACGGTCAGCCCGAGGCCGCACGGGCAATCCGCACGGCAGTCAGCCGCGATGTGGCCAATCGCCGTCCCCGGACGACCGAGCAGATCGGCGATGACATCATCGCCGCCCTGCCAGAAACGAAGTGAAAGGTCGTTGATTTTCCCCATGGAATTTGAACTTCACCCCCATCCGGCACCCGTCAGCGCTGACGAACGTGCCCAGATTCTGAAAGATCCCGGCTTCGGTAGCTACTTCACCGACCACATGGCCACCATTGAGTGGAAAGCCGACGTGAGTGCCCAACGGGAAGCCGCGGCTGCCGGAAACTTCTTGGACATGAAAGGCACCTGGTCCTCGGCCCGGATCGAGCCCTTCGGACCCATCACGCTTTCACCGGCGGCCGGTGTGTTGCACTACGCCCAGGAAGTTTTCGAAGGCATCAAGGCCTACCGCCACCAAGACGGCTCCATCTGGACGTTCCGGCCCTTCGAAAATGCGCGCCGGTTGAACCGGTCCGCGCGCCGGTTGGCCCTGCCACAACTAGACGAAGAAGCGTTCGTGAAAGCCATCCAGTTGCTGGTCGAACAAGACCAGGACTGGGTCCCGGACGGCGACGGTCAATCACTCTACATCCGCCCCTTCATGATCGGTACCGAAGCCTTCCTGGGGGTGCGCCCAGCCCGCGCGGTCTCCTTCCACGTGATCGCCTCCCCGGCCGGTAACTACTTCGGTGGCGAGCTCAAGCCAGTCTCGATTATGGTCTCCCGCCAGTACGCCCGCTCGGGCCCCGGCGGTACCGGTGAAGCCAAGTGCGGCGGAAACTACGCTGCCTCCCTGGCCCCGCAACTCGAGGCCGATGCTCAGGGATATAACCAGGTACTGTTCTTGGACCCCACCCACGACAACGCTGTTGAAGAGCTCGGCGGCATGAACGTGATGTTCGTGACCGACGACAACCGCCTGATCACCCCGCAGCTGACCGGTACCATCCTGGAAGGTGTGACGCGCAAGTCCATCCTGCAGCTGGCCGAAGATCAGGGTATGACCGTCGAAGAACGTCGTATCACCCTGGATGAGTGGGACCGGGGCGTGGCTGACGGGACCATTACGGAGGTCTTTGCCTGCGGTACCGCCGCGGTGATCACCCCGATCGGTACACTTCGCGACGGCGACCGGGTGATTGATTCCTCCCACTCGGACTTTGCGGTCACCAACCGGTTGCGTCAGACCCTGCTGGATCTGCAAACCGGTGCCAGTGACGACCCCTATGGCTGGCTCTACCGCCTGGCCTAATCAGATCGAGAGGACACTTGTCATCCATGCGGATAGCTCGAGCTGTCATCGTCAACCAGCCCACCTTCGGGCTGGTTGACGACGAGACGTTCACCGAAATCCACGGCGACCCCTTCTATCAGGGCATCCAGCCGACCTCGACCACCCACCAGGTGGCCGATATCCGGCTGGTGGCCCCGATCATCCCGCGCTCGAAAATCATCGGAGTGGGCCGAAACTATCTCGACCACGCCCACGAACTGGGCAACGAGGTACCCACCTTCCCGATGCTGTTTTTCAAGCCCAACACCACCGTGGTGGGTCCCGGCGACCCGGTAACCTTGCCGTCGTGGAGTGAAGAGGTCTCCTACGAAGCCGAACTGGCCGTAGTGATTGGTCGGATCTGCAAAGAGGTGCCGGTGGAGAAGGTCCCCGAGGTGGTCTTCGGCTACACGGTCGCCAATGACCTCACCGCACGGGATATCCAGCGAGCTGAAAACCAGTGGGCCCGGGCTAAAGGCTTCGACGGCTCCTGCCCACTGGGCCCGTGGATTGAAACCGATCTGGATGTAGAAGACGCTGAAGTATGCTCGTCGGTCAACGGTGAGGTGCGCCAGGAAGGCAATACCTCCCAGATGGTCTTCGGTGTTGCTGATCTGGTCGCGGAGATCTCCCGGGCGTTTACGTTATTGCCCGGGGACGTGATCCTGACCGGTACCCCGGCTGGGGTCGGCACCATCGAGGACGGAGACCGCGTGGAGTGCGAGGTTGAGGGCATCGGCACCTTGACCACGCTCATCCGGCGCTAAAGCGTTCAGAACCGCACGTGCTCGGCACCAACCACACCATCAGTGGCGTAGGGTGGAGATTATGACCAGTTTTGACGATATTCCTGCAGTTGATGCTTCGACCCCGGTGCGCGTGCGGTTCTGTCCTTCACCGACCGGAACGCCACACGTCGGTTTGATCCGCACCGCCCTGTTCAACTGGGGGTGGGCCCGCCACACCGGTGGCACGCTGGTCTTTCGCATCGAAGACACCGACGCCAAGCGTGACTCCGAAGAGTCCTACCAGCAACTGCTGGAAGCGATGCGTTGGCTGGGGATCGACTGGGACGAAGGCGTGGAAGTTGGCGGCCCGCACGAGCCCTACCGTCAATCTCAGCGAGGCGAGATCTACCAGGATGTGATCAACAAGCTGGTGGAATCCGGGCACGTCTATGAGTCCTTCTCGAACGCTGAGGAAATCAAAGCCCGTCACCAAGCTGCCGGTCGCGACCCGCAATTGGGCTATGACAACTACGACCGGAACCTTACCGCAGCACAAAAGCAGGCTTTCCGGGATGAAGGCCGTCAGCCGGTGTTGCGGTTGAAGATGCCGGATGAAGACATCAGCTTCACTGATGCGGTCCGTGGGAAGATCAGCTTCAAAGCCGGTTCGGTACCGGACTTCGTCGTGGTACGTGCCGACGGCTCCCCGCTATACACGCTGGTCAACCCGGTCGATGATGCGCTGATGGGCATCACCCACGTATTGCGCGGAGAAGACCTGTTGTCTTCTACCCCACGCCAGATTGCGCTGTATCAGGCGCTGTACGAGATCGGTGTCGCCACGCACATGCCGGTTTTCGGCCACCTACCCTATGTGATGGGAACCGGCAATAAAAAGCTGTCCAAACGCGACCCAGAATCCAATGTGTTCCTGCACCGCGACCGCGGTTTTATCCGCGAAGGTCTGCTGAACTACCTGGGCCTGCTGGGCTGGTCGCTATCGGCCGATGAGGATATCTTCACACCCGAACAGTTCGTCGAACACTTCGATATCCACGACGTGCTGGCTAATCCGGCACGCTTCGATGAGAAGAAAGCCATTGCCATCAACGGCACCCACATCCGCATGCTGGAGCCCGAGGACTTCCGCGATCGGATGATCCCGTACCTGCAGGCCCAGCAACTCATCGCAGACAACCCCACCGAACGCGAGCTGGAAATTCTCACTCAGGCAGCACCGTTGGTGCAAGAACGTACCCAGTTGCTGGCCGATGCCGCCGAGATGATGGCCTTCCTCTATCTGGACGATGACCAGATCGAAACCGAACAACAGGCACTAAAAGGCATGCCCGAAGACCTGGCTTCCGCTCTGGAAGCCGCCTATCGTGCCCTGGAGGCCATCGACCCCGAGCAGTTCACCACCGAGGCCATCGAACCGGCTCTGCGTGTGGCGTTGATCGATGGGCTGGGGCTGAAACCGCGCCAAGCATTCGGGCCGGTGCGCAGTGCGGTGTCAGGGCGCAAGGTATCACCGCCGCTATTTGAGTCCCTGGAGATTCTCGGTCAAGACGCCACCCTGGCTCGCATCCGGCGTTTCGCTGAGGAACAGGATGCCACCTTCCCGGTCACCTAAATTCAGGTGGTGAGCATCACGACGCAGATGCTCACCCTGGATTTGATATCTGGGAAAATCATCGGGTAGAGTGACTACTCGTGTTCGGCAGAGATGCTGACAACACAACTCAATAGTGGGGTATGGTGTAATTGGCAACACAACGGTTTCTGGTACCGTCATTCTAGGTTCGAGTCCTGGTACCCCAGCTGAACCCGTCTCGACGGGTTTTGGCCCCATCGTATAGCGGCCTAGTACGCCGCCCTCTCACGGCGGTAACGCGGGTTCGAATCCCGCTGGGGTCACAGTCGAGGAACCTCCGGTGGCACCACCGGAGGTTTTTTCGTTCTCGCCATGTGCAGCTCGACCGATGACCGGCTGACGCGCGAAAGGCCACCATGACCATAGCAGATATCGGTGAAGATGGCATTCTCGACATTCTTCACGCTCGATTCTCCACCAGCTGGGCCGAGGACGAAGTCGGCCCCGGCGATGACGCGGCCGTGATCCACCTTGGTCACCACACGGCACCAGGCGCAGGCCCAGCCCGGATGGTGGTCTGCGCTGACACCATGAACCAGGACCACAGTTTCCGACTATCGTGGCCCCGTGGGGTCGAGGACAACGGATACTCCACCGGTTGGAAACTGGTCGCCCAGAATCTTTCTGATCTCAACGCCATGGGAGCAATCCCCACCCACCTGGTTATTTCCCTGGCACTGCCCGGATGGCTTCGGGTCCAATGGGTGGAGCAGTTTGCCACCGGAGTGATGGCCAGCCTGCGCTATTTGGGGGTGCCCGGAGTCAAAGTCGCCGGGGGAGATTTGACCGCAGGCGCCGAAATTTCAGCCTCGCTCACCGCCCTTGGGGTGCTGGCCACCGAGGCCGTGACACAACGGTCCATTCGCGCTAACCCCACAGTAGCCAGTTCCTACCGGCTGATTCATCGTGGCCACCCCGGCTGGGCAGCTGCTGGGCTACAGGTCTTGGAGTCCACCACCGAGCTTCCACGGGCACTGTCTCGTGATGCCGCCCGGGCAGTGCGGGCCCAACTCCGGCCCCGTCCGGAGCTGGCCGTGGGACCGGCCGTGGCCCGGCAGGTGGTAGCGATGATGGATGTCTCCGACGGGATCGGTCGCGATGCGCACCGTTTGGCGAAAGCCAACCGGGCGAGGGTGCGCGTTGACCAGACATGGGTGCGTCGCCGAGCCACCGAGCTGGCACCGTTGGCACAAGCCCTGACCGGTGAGACCGCGACGGCCGAACAGTGGGTGCACGGTGGGGGAGAAGACTACGGGCTGCTGGCCGTGATCGGTGAGTACGACCCGATTCCCGACGGCTTCGAAGTCATCGGCACCCTGAGCCCGGCCACCACCGTCGACGGCGAGAGCTGGCCGGCAGCGGAACAGGACCAGGGTCCCGGCTGGGATCATTTCCGGACCAGCTAGGCAGAATAATTTTGGTAGAGGTCAGAGATCCGGTGGGCGGCGGCCACTACCGAGGTGGCGTGTAATTTCCCCGGATGGCGGGTGATGCGATCGACCGGTCCAGACATTGACACAGCAGCCACCACCTTGCCATTGGCCGCCCGAATCGGAGCCGACACCGAACCGAGGCCGTCTTCGCGTTCTGCCACGGTTTGGGCCCACCCCTGGCGTCGCACTTGAGCCAAGGTGCTCGCTGAAAAAACAGCGCCATCCAGACCGGAAACCATTTCATCTTGGTCTTCCCAGGCTAAAAACACCTGAGCTGCCGAGCCGGCCTTCATGGAGAAACGGGAGCCGATCGGAATGGTGTCGCGAAACCCGACAGGGCGCTCGGCCGTGGCCACGCACAACCGTAAGTCTCCTTGACGCCGGTACACCTGCGTGGCTTCTCCGGTCATCTCGGCCAACCAGCGCAGTGTGTCGGGCGCAACCACAGCCAGAGGATCATCGCCACCCATTGCTGCTGCTAACTCGCCAATCCGGTGGCCCAGCACATAGCGAGAACGCTCGTCCTTGGTGAGCAGGCGATGATGGATCAGCGCGGCAGCAATGCGGTGCAATGTCGGGCGGGGAATACCGGTGGCAGCGACCAGCGTGGTCAGGTCAGCCGGGCCAGATTCCAAAGCGGCCATGATCGTCATCGCTTTGTCGATGACGCCAACTCCCGACGGGGGGATCTCAGATTTATCGCTCATCACGACAGATTCTACGGGGACCTCGGTGTGCATCTCAATAAATGAGATGGGAACGTGGAGAGGTTGGAATTTCTCGCCGGTGGTGCCAGTCTGAGGGCAAGTTATCGGTGGTCATCGCCAGTCGCGATTCACCTCGAGCATCAAGGAGCAGGTAACCATGACCGAGAACGCGCCTCGGACGTTAGCCGAGAAAGTCTGGCAGGACCATGTGGTCGTGCCCGGCGAAACGCAGGGCGATGTGCAGACCCCGGACCTGCTTTATATGGACCTCCACATGATTCATGAGGTCACCTCCCCACAGGCCTTCGAAGGGTTGCGCATGGCCAACCGCGCGGTGCGCCGGCCCGATCTGACTATTGGCACCGAAGATCACAATGTGCCCACCCGGGATATCAACGCCATGATCCAGGAGCCCACCTCCCGGCTTCAGGTCAGCACCCTGCGTGATAATGTGCAGGATTTCGGCATCCGTTTGCACTCGCTGGGGGATGACGACCAAGGCATTGTTCACGTGGTGGGACCCCAGCTGGGCTTGACCCAGCCGGGTATGACGGTGGTGTGTGGTGACTCCCACACCTCGACCCACGGTGCGATGGGGGCGCTGGCTTTTGGTATCGGCACCTCGGAGGTCGAACACGTCATGGCCACCCAGACCCTGTCAATGCAACCATTTAAAACCATGGCCATCAATGTTGAAGGCACCTTGCGGCCCGGGGTGTCCTCCAAAGACATTATTCTGGCGGTCATCGCCAAGATCGGCACCGGAGGGGGAGCCGGGTATGTGCTGGAATACCGCGGATCGGCCATTCGGTCGCTATCCATGGAAGCCCGGATGACCATCTGCAACATGTCCATCGAGGCCGGAGCCCGAGCCGGGATGATCGCCCCCGATGAGACCACTTTCAGGTATCTCAAGGGTCGTCCACACGCTCCGCAGGGGCACCAGTGGGATGAGGC
This sequence comes from Auritidibacter sp. NML100628, assembly GCF_003185985.1. Lineage (NCBI taxonomy): Bacteria > Bacillati > Actinomycetota > Actinomycetes > Micrococcales > Micrococcaceae > Auritidibacter > Auritidibacter sp. NML100628. Next base: position 6,597 of record NZ_QHLP01000015.1, on the reverse strand, counting down.
GATGGCCTATTGGCAGACATTGCACACCGATGAGGGGGCCGTCTTCGATCGGGAGGTCTTCATTGACGCCCATGAACTCGAGCCCTTCGTGACGTGGGGGACCAATCCGGGACAGGGCGTGCCATTGAACGCTGAGGTGCCCGATCCCGACTCCTTTGATGACCCGGTCGAGCATGACTCGGCGGTTCGGGCCTTGGAATACATGGACCTCACCCCGGGCACGAAGATGAAGGACATCGCCGTTGACACCGTGTTCCTCGGGTCCTGCACCAATGCCCGAATTGAAGATTTGCGTGCAGCGGCCCAGATCATCCAGGGACAGCGCAAAGCCGAGAACGTCACGATGCTGGTGGTACCCGGCTCGATGCAGGTCCGCCTGCAAGCCGAAGCCGAAGGATTGGACCAGATCTTCCGAGATTTCGGAGCCGAATGGCGATTTGCTGGATGCTCGATGTGTTTGGGGATGAACCCTGACCAGCTTGCCCCCGGAGAACGTTGCGCTTCAACTTCGAATCGCAACTTTGAGGGGAGACAAGGTCGGGGCGGACGCACGCACCTGGTGTCTCCGGTGGTAGCCGCTGCCACCGCAGTGCGTGGCACCTTGTCATCACCGGCAGATTTAGGACTGGCCCCGCCCGTGATGGCTACCACACCGGCCGGCGAGACCGCGGGTGAATAGCGGGAACAGAGAGGACAGCTCATGGAAAAGTTTGTGACCCACACCGGGGTCGGCGTGCCGCTGAAGGCCTCCAACGTCGATACCGATCAAATCCTGCCGGCCATGTATCTGAAACGAATCAGTAAGACCGGTTTCGACGACGCGCTGTTTGAACGGTGGCGCCAGGACGAGGACTTCGTACTCAACCAGCCTGCCTACAGCCACGGCAGTGTGCTGGTGGCCGGACCGGATTTCGGGACCGGTTCCTCCCGCGAGCACGCCGTCTGGGCACTGCGGGACTACGGATTTAAAGTGATCCTCTCGGCGCGTTTCGGCGATATTTTCCGCTCCAACGCCGGCAAACAAGGTCTGGTGGCTGGTGTTGTGAACCACAGTGATATTGAGTTGATCTGGAAAGAGCTGGAGAATCATCCGGGCACTGCCGTCAGCGTGGATTTGGCACACCGGGTGGTCTCTTGCGGGGGGCTAACGACACACTTCGACATAGACGACTACACGCGGTGGAGGCTCATGGAGGGGCTGGACGACATTGGCATTACTCTGCGCCACGAAAAGGCTATCGCCGATTTTGAAAAACGTCGCCCCGGGTTTAAACCCACCACGCTCCCGGCGAAGCGCTCATCGTTTCGGTCATGATCACTTAGACTAGTTGTCGGACCACATAACAGTTTTTCCCATACAAGCCATGGTGACGTCCCGCCGTCACGATGACAGGTGGCCGCAGCGGTGGGATCTTGGAGGATTTAGACGTAGATGTCGAAGCTACTAACAATCAATGGGGGCAAGCCCCTGACAGGAACAGTTTCGGTACGCGGTGCAAAGAACCTGGTGCCCAAAGCCATGGTCGCTGCACTGTTGGGGTCTAAACCATCCATTATCCGCAACGTCCCGGAAATTAAGGACGTCGAGATCGTGATCGGGCTGTTGAAGCTCCACGGTGTTGTCGTGGAGTGGAATAAACAGTCCGGCGAAGTCTACCTCAACCCCTCTGATACCACCACCGCAGCCAATTCGGAGATCGATGCGTTCGCCGGTGATTCCCGGATTCCGATCCTATTCTGCGGCCCCTTGATGCACTCGGTCGGTGAAGCCTTTATCCCGGATCTGGGCGGGTGCCAGATCGGTGATCGTCCCATTGACTTTCATCTCACCGTGCTACGGAGTTTCGGCGCCGTGGTGGATAAATTACCCACGGGTATTCATATCCGGGCCCCCAAAGGCCTCAAAGGCGCCAAGCTGGAACTGCCGTACCCCTCAGTCGGAGCCACCGAGCAGGTATTGCTCACCGCGGTGAAAGCTGAAGGGATCACCGAGCTCAAGGGCGCTGCCGTGGAACCAGAGATTCACGATCTGATTCACGTCCTACAGAAGATGGGCGCGATTATTACCGTCCAAACCGACCGCACCATCCGGATTGAAGGGGTTTCGGAACTGGGCGGTTATAACCACTTTGCCATCTATGACCGCAATGAGGCCGCTTCCTGGGCCTCGGCTGCCCTGGTGACCACCGGCGACATTTTCGTCGAAGGCGCCATGCAACGCGATTTGACCGCGTTCTTGAACGTCTACCGCAAAATCGGAGGTGAATTTGAGGTCAGCGACACCGGCATTCGGTTTTGGCGCAACGGCGGAGATCTCAAGCCGTTGGTGCTGGAAACCGATGTGCACCCAGGGTTTATGACCGACTGGCAACAACCTTTGGTCGTGGCCCTGACCCAAGCCTCCGGCGTGTCCATTGTGCACGAGACCGTCTACGAAAACCGTTTCGGATTCACTGACGCGCTGGTGCGGATGGGCGCCTCGATTCAGTTGCACCGAGAGTGCTTGGGTTCAGTGCCCTGCCGTTTCGGGCAACGCAACTTCTTACACTCTGCGGTGATTTCGGGCCCCACCCAGTTGCACGGTGCGAAGTTCGATATTCCAGATCTCCGTGGCGGATTCTCTCACCTGCTCGCCGCCCTCGCAGCCCAGGGCACCTCGCAGGCCACCGGGCTAGAAATCATCAACCGCGGTTATGAGAAATTCATGACCAAGTTGGATGGTCTCGGCGCCGATGTTGAGTTGTCGAGCACGGAAGACCGAGTCTCAGCGTGAGTGAACCGTTTGCAGAGCGGCTACAGTTCGCCGTGGCCGCCAATATCGTGCGCCCGCTGGTGAATGTGGCCTACGGCAAGAAATGGACCGGGACCGATAACCTTCCCGATGGTGGCTGTATTGTCGCCGCCAACCATATCTCGCAGATTGACCCGGTGGCCCTGGGACACATGCTGTATAACCACGGCAAGCTACCGCACTTCATGGCCAAGAAAGAACTGTTTGGGATCCCCGGGCTGAAAACTGCGCTGAATGGGTTGAAACAGATTCCGGTCGACCGCGGTGGTCGCGGGCAAGAATCTCTGCGGGTGGCGTCCGAAGTCATTGGCGAAGGGGGCGTGGTGATCATCTATCCCGAGGGGACGATTACCACGGACCCGGATTATTGGCCGATGCAGGGCAAAACCGGGGTGGCACGTTTGGCGTTGAAGACCGGTGCTCCGGTGGTGCCGGTGGGTCAATGGGGACTGCACAGGATGTTGCCGAAACGGGCCACCAAGCCGAAAATGTGGCCGCGCACCATCCACCAGATCAACGTCGGAAAACCCCTGGACCTCTCCGACCTGCGCGATACGACACTGAATAGCACTGTGTTGCATGACACCACCTGGCGGATGATGACGGCCGTGACCGACCTGGTCGCGCCACTGCGCGGGAAGAACCCGCCGACAAACCAGCTGTGGAACCCCTCCAGGCAACGCTATGAAGGTCCGGATCAGGCGCTCAAGCGCGCGCGAGCACCGCGCCCCAGGAACGGACCGGCACCGCAGCACTCAGAAAGGCGAACCGATGACGGCTGATACCGCACGTTTGCACCCCCTTCGGTCCACCCAGGCAGTCACGGTTGCCATTTTGGGCTCAGGCTCGTGGGGGACAACCTTTGCGAAAGTTCTCGCCGATGCTGCCGAAGAGCGGGGTGAAGAGGTTACCGTCCGGCTCTGGGCGCGTCGTCAGGAAGTCGCCGACGATATCAACCTCTCCCACCGCAATAGCCAATACCTCTCCGATATTGTGCTTCCTGCATCCATTACCGCCACCACCGACGCCGTCGAGGCAGTCAGGACCGCCGACCTGGTGGTCCTAGCTGTTCCGGCGCAGCAGGTGCGCGGTGTGCTTTCTGACCTCACCGAGAACATCGGGTCCGAGACCGTGATCGTCTCTTTGGTCAAGGGCCTGGAACGGGATAGCCAATCGTCGATGTGGGAACTGTGTCAGTCCGAACTACAGCTTGGACCCGAACGCTTTGTCGTGGTCTCCGGCCCGAACCTGGCTATGGAAATCGCCCATGAAGAACCCACCGCCACCGTGGTGGCCTGTCGTGAAGAATCGGTCGCCGACTGGGTGGTGGCGTTGTGTAATTCCAAATACTTCCGGCCCTATCGCAATACTGACGTCACCGGTGTCGAAATTGGTGGCGTGGTCAAAAATATTATCGCCCTGGGGGTGGGGCTCTGCGATGGCCAGGGGCTGGGAGATAACTCCAAAGCATCCATTATTACGCGCGGACTGACCGAAACCACCCGCCTGGCCACTGCCGTAGGGGGCAACCCCGATACCCTGGCCGGACTGGCCGGGCTCGGTGACCTGGTGGCCACCTGTGCCTCACCGTTGTCCCGCAACCGCACCGCCGGACGACTCTACGGGCAAGGGCTGTCGACCCAAGAAGTCATCGACCGGATGGAGCAAACCGCCGAATCGGTGAAATCCGTGTCTGCGGTGGTGGCCCTGGCCCACTCAGCCGGGGTGGAAATGCCGATTTCTGAGGCGATGAACGCTGTGGTCAACGGCCAGATCAGCATTTCCGATATTTCAACATTACTGCTGGGACGAGATTTGAAACCGGAGGCGCGGTTATGAGCACACCACTGCCTGTCGACACCGCACAGTATTCCACCGGGGAACAACCCCTCAACGTGCTGGTGCTCTTTGGTGGTATTTCACCAGAACATCCGGTCTCCATCGTTTCTGCAGTCGGGGTGCTCAATGCTATGGATCCGCAGAAGTTTCGCCCCATCCCGGTCGGGATCACCTCCCAGGGCTACTGGAATCGACTAGGGACCGCCCACCAGCACGGTGCCCCCTGGAGTGTGGCGACATTAGTCAACGACGACAGCGATGAGACCTCTGCTGGCCAATCGGCCCTGGGCTCCCGGTTGCCTCAGGTGCCCGAACCCGATCAGCCGGTGCACCTGGTGGCCGGGGATCCGGTTACCTTGCGCAACGACGACGGCGAGGTGCTGGAACACGTCGACATTGTCTTCCCGCTGTTGCACGGACCCGGGGGAGAGGACGGTAGCCTGCAGGGCTACTGCGAGACCCTCGGGGTGCCCTATGTCGGTACCGGCGTGTTGTCTTCGGCGGTGGGTATGGATAAGCACTTCATGAAGATTGCCTTCGTTCATGCCGGGTTGGACGTCGGTGACTGGGTCACCATCACCGAACGCCAATGGCAGACCGAGCGTGAGGCGGTGGTACAACGAGTGGGTCGGCTCCCGCTGCCGGTATTCGTCAAACCCGCCCGCGGTGGTTCCTCGCTGGGGATTTCCCGCGTGGACGCACCCGAGCAACTGGAACCAGCAATCCAACAGGCTCGCACCTTTGACACCAAGGTACTGGTCGAGGTTGGCATCGACGGTCGCGAAATCGAATGCGCGGTGCTGGATCTGGGGCCAGACAAAGGATCAATTGCCTCCTATCCCGGCGAAATCTCAGTGGTGGGCGATGACGAACACCTGCCGTTTTATGATTTCTCCGCCAAATACCAAGACCAATCCGCCGCGCAACTGCAGTGTCCGGCCGACCTCAGCGATGAGGCTATCCGCGAGATCCGTCAGCTTGCGGTGCGCGGTTTTGATGCTGTCGATGCCCGCGGGCTCTCGCGGGTGGATTTCTTCTACACCCACGACGGGCACTTTGTGATCAACGAGATCAACACCATGCCCGGTTTCACTCCTATCTCGATGTATCCGCAAATGTGGGAACACTCGGGAGTGAACTACTCCAGCCTGATCGAGCACCTGATCACCCACGGCCTGAACCTTGGACGCCGCGGTCACTGACGGCGCAGGGCTAGGCAGGAAGGGGACGAACACCGTCGGCACTGGTGGCCGCTACTGGTTACTGCTGTTCCAGCGGGCTGGTCTCGGGTATTGGTTCCACGGTCTCCACATCCGAGGTGGTGCATTGCCCGAAGGACTCAACGCGTGAGACCGCATCGGCCAGGTCCACCATGACCGAAGAGGAGGCCACCGCATCGGCGGTGAAGACTACCTCCATGGCCGGGTCCCGCCCGTAGGTGGTCAGACGCCAGGCTTGGTCTTCTTCTTGGGTAATCCAATCGACGCCGTTGGCTTCCACACAATGTTCGGTGGTGGGGCCGGGGACCGGCACACCACACCGAAAGATCACAGTGGCGGGGTCTCCCCAGGCGGCAGTTGATTGGGAGTCAGTCCGACGACGTTCCTGGCCGGCAACTTCATCGGGTAGGGCCACCATGGCTTCAGCGCATTCCGGGTTGGTGGCATCCTCGGCCACCTCAATACCGGCCACCGTGGCACTGCACCCGGTAGCAACAACGCTCAGCGCACCGGCGAGCAAGCCCAACATCGCAACGCGATGTCGCAGGTGATGATCATGACCAAACATAATCTCCAGCGTATGCCACGAGTGGATCATTCCAGCCAATATTGAGTGTTCGCACGTAGTGCCTCATGTCAAACTGAGCGCGAAGGGTAAGTCGTGCCTCACAGATCGTGAGCGCGAGAGGTCGCGTGGCTGCAGTGTCGTGCCTCAGCTAGTTTGAGCGCGAAAACTTGGGTTAGCTG
>NZ_QHLP01000014.1:0-64186 GCF_003185985.1 Auritidibacter sp. NML100628 | reverse complement strand
AGCAGTCAACGCGCGTCCTGGACTCCTGGCGGCAACACCCCCCGGATCATCGATGACAGGGCAAAAAAACCATACCAGGACCAGCGACCAGATCCTCTGATGAGGACCTACAAATGAATGTAACGGGGTCAGTCCCTGGGCTTCGAGAGCCGGGCCGGTGTCCATGACGTGGAAGCCGGCGGGATGTTCTGCTCGTGCGAGAGTGACCAGGTGAGAAAACTCTGGACGGAAACCGGGAAGCTCGGTCTGCATGGTCTCGGAGTCGGGTTGATGGGCGGCACGAGTCACAATCACAGCAACACTCTTCTTTCTCGAGGGTGTGGACCGGGTGGGGCTATTACCACTGCAGATCGAGCCTGGCCACGTTGAGTCCGGAGCCAACACCCATGCACAACACAGAATCGCCGGGGCTCAGCATGTCTTTTTCCCGGGCCAAGGTCACCGGTAGCGCGGCGGGTCCGATATTGCCCAAATCCGGGAACGTGACCGGGATCTTGTCTGGGTCAATCCCGGCGGCCTGAATAATGGCGTTGGTGTGCTGGGAGGAGACCTGGTGGGTGATGTAGCGGTCGGCCTCGGACCACTTCCATGCCGGGTCGGCGTCGTTCCAGGCAGCCATGACCAGGTCGAGACCATTGGCTAGCAGAGCCGTGGAGTCGGTGCTCATGCCCTTATGGTCTCCGGCGCACAAATGGTTGAACTCGGTACCTGCCCGGGTGACGCTGTGCAGGATGCGGTGCCCCTCGGGGTGACGGTCGCTCGGCCCAATAACCGCAGCGGCGGCCCCTGATCCCAGGGTCAGGGTGGCGAATTGGGAGAGGAAGGCATCGCGGTTGGTGGCTTCGTGTACCTTGGAAGCATCTTCTCCGGCAACGACCACCACCTAGTCCACTTGTCCTGAATCAATCATGGTCGCGGCCAACCCCATCCCGTTGACAAATCCCAGGCAGGCGTTGGTGATGTCAAAGTTCATGGCCGAGCTCGGCAGTCCCATTTTGTCGTGAACCACCACGGACACCGCTGGTTCCAGGTGGGTGCGGATGACCGAGGTGTTGATCAAAAGCCCCACCTGGTCTGGGGTAGGGCACGATGACGCGGAGACTTCAGTTTCGCGGAACCAGGTCTGGGGTCATCGCGATGATAGGGTTCGCCACGACCGCTCGCCTAGCCATGTCTTCTTACTCTATCGGTCACGAAGAAGTTGAAGGCATTTGGCCTTAATGAAAGCCTGTTAGTTTTCTTACACCCCGCACAGCGTCAGGGCTGCCGGGACGGTCAACAGGCAGGCTGCCAGGGTGATGATCAGGGCTTGCTGCCAACCGGGTAAAGGGGGGTGGCTGGAGAGGAGCCGTTTGAGTCGTACCGCGGTCACCGAGGTAGTTCGGTCGGCCGGCTGGTTTGAGGAGAGCGGTTTGGCGATGGTGTGCGGGGCGTCGTGGCTGGCAACCACGGCCATAGACCGGATTAAGGTCTCGCGATCGATGCGTGCCAGAGCTGCATCATCGGCAAGCATCTCGGTGAGCGTGGTCACCGCAATCCGTGAGGTCTCGGTGGCGACCAGCCAGGATGCCGCTCGGTGCCAGGCCTCAAACCCCACCCGCAATAGGTCGTGACGCTGACGCAAATGGGCCTTTTCATGTTCGATCACCGCTGACAATTCGGCTTCGGTTAGTCGCTCCATCAATCCCTGAGAGATCACGGTATACGAGCCGGACAGTGCGGGAATGCAGTAGGCCAGCGGGTGCTCGGAGGGGAGCAATAAGGTGGTGACGCCACCGGAATTGCGTTGGTATGGGGTCAGGGTCTCAGAGGCCGTGGGGTCGTGGATGACTTTGGAGAGTAACTGCACCGTCTCGCGGTGGCGACGACGCTCCAGGGTGGTTCGCCATGCGGAGTACACCAGGCTCAGCACCAGATGTACGCCGATGGCGACTGCTAGGGTTCCAGCCACGATCTCTAGCCCACCCCAGCGTGGGTCGAGGTGGAGAGCGAATAAACCGTGGTTGGCGATCGCCTCGAATATTTCTGTCCCGGCAGGGATGAGCCCGGAGCCGAATTTGCGGACTGCATAGAGCAAGGGTGCTGAAATGAGGGCTAGACCGCCACCGAGCCCCACCGCTTGCCATAAAATCATCGCTGCCACGGGAGCGCGAGCAGGCCACTGGGCGCGCCCCAGAAGCACGGGTACGGGCCAGGCCAATAGCACGGCCACGAGGGCGAGAAGAATGGGGGCCATAACATCGTGGGTCGAGAATGCGACGAATGGGCGGACGGCGCTGCGGTTAGGGGACTGGGCCCCTCTAGTTTACTAACTGAGTGATTCGTCGCGAGCATTCAGGATGCTCCGAAGAGTCGCGAGTTCCTCAGAGTTAATGGAGCCCACAAATTGAGCAAGCACCGCTTGACGATCTGGCGCTTGGTTGAGGACCTCGTGCAAAACATCAGCGGTGTGGGCTTCCCGGGTTGCTCGGGCGGTGAAGGTGTGCGGACGCTGTTGCTGGTCCTTATTCACAAAACCTTTTTTCGTCAGCCGGGACAGCACCGTCAGGATCGTGGTGATCGCCGGAGTATTTTTGGTGGAGCCGGTACGCTGCTCTAATCGCTCGCGTAAGTCATTAGCGGTCATCGGCGCAGAGGAATCCCACAGCAGATTCATGACGGCTTGTTCCAACTGTCCTAATGAACCGGTGTTCATACTCTGTACTCCTTGGGGCTGACGGTCACGGTAGTAGATTTATTCTACGCATTGTAGAAGTTTCGGTGCACTATGACGACATAGTGGCCTGATGCCATATCCATGACCGTTGCTCTCGGGTGCTTTTCACGGGGCGCGCCTGCTTGATCTGCGTCATACGCTACCGGGGCACCGTGTGTTGAGCTCAGCCCAGGCGAATTTTCTACAACGCGTAGAAATCTTTTCTACACAGCGTAGAAAAGTGGTTATGATGGTGGTAGCTTATCCGGCGATCAAGCGTTGTACGGAGTGAGCCTCACTGCGAGCATCGTGTCGTATCACCGTTTGAGCCTCGAGTTTGAGGCCTTGGCGACAGGGTTTTGACCGAGGTCGACCACAGCCGAACTCGACCCATCTCTTGCATTCGTCGGCGCGTTAGGCGCTCGTGAGGAAGGAATCCTGATGGATCCACTTGAGGTAGCCCGGTGGCAATTCGGTATCACGACCGTTTACCACTTCCTGATGGTTCCATTGACAATCGGCCTCGGTATTGTGCTGGTGTCAATGCAGACCATGTGGCATCGCACCGGTAAAGAACACTATTTACGCATGACGAAGTTCTGGGGCAAGATCTTTTTGATCAACTTCATCATGGGTGTAGCCACCGGTATTGTCCAGGAGTTCCAGTTCGGAATGGCCTGGAGCGAATACTCCCGGTTCGTTGGCGACGTTTTCGGTGCCCCGCTGGCCATGGAAGCTCTGATCGCATTCTTCTTGGAATCGGTCTTCCTCGGTATCTGGATTTTCGGCTGGGGCAGAATTTCCCCTCGTTTGCATTTAGCGACTCTGTGGGCCGCGGTGATTGGTTCGGTGGTGTCGGCCTATTTCATTCTGGCCGCAAACGCCTTCATGCAGCACCCAGTCGGCATTGAATACGCCGATGGTCGAGCTCAGATGATCGATATCTGGGCCGTGCTAACTAACCCCACCTTGTTGGTGCACTTCCCCCATACCATTTTCGGCGCCCTGGCCGTGGCCGGCTCCATGCTTTTCGGTGTGGCCTGGTACCACCTGTGGAAACGTCGCAAAGACGGTATCGACTCCCTCAACACCAACGGCGAAGTGATCATTGGTGCCACCGGCTCCAAAGCTCGTGACGGTATTGACCACACCGTGTGGCGGACCTCGTTCCGCTGGGGTGGTTGGATCGCCTTGGGTGCGTTCCTAGGCACGGCCTTTACCGGTCACGCTCAAGCTCAAATGATGATCGAACAGCAACCGATGAAAATGGCAGCCGCTGAAGCTGCCTGCCACGACGGGACCGGCTTCTCGGTGCTGACGGTCGGAGATATTTCCAATACCGACGGAGCCACCACCTGTGATGACGTGGTGGGCGTCTTTGAGATTCCGGGCCTGCTGTCCTACCTGGCCTACGGCGACTTCAACACCGACGTCCCCGGTGTGAACACCCTGATCCCGATTTATGAAGAAAACTTCGGTACCCACCTGCCCGACGACCCCATGTACGGTGAACGTGCCGGGTCAGAGATTGAGTACCTGCCGGTCATGGAAGTCACCTACTGGGGCTTCCGGCTGATGATCACCTTTGGTGGTCTGGCGGCCTTGGCAGCCGCTATTGGACTCTTCCTGGGGCGCAAGGGCACCGTGCCGCAAACTCCGTGGCTGATGCACGCCGCCTGGCTGTCGATCCTGGCACCGTTTGGCGCCAACGCGGCCGGTTGGATCTTCACGGAAATGGGGCGTCAACCCTTCACGGTCGCCCCCAACCCCGACCCCACCGGAGTGGATCAGGTCTGGCAGTTTACCGCTGCCGCGGTGTCACCGGGAGTCGACGGGCGTGAGATTTTGTTCTCGCTGATCGTCCTCACTCTGGTTTATGCGGTGTTGCTGGTGGTCGAAGTGGTTCTGTTGGTCCGTTACATCCGCGGTGGTGTGCCGGCAGGTATGCCGGAGCTGACTGCAGATGAAGAAAACGACGGGGATGACCAGAACAAAGATTCCTCTGATGTTCTGTCCTTCGCGTACTAAATGAGAGAACCCAGTAGAGAAAGGTAATCACGCCATCATGGAATTTCTTCCCACCCTGTGGTTCATCCTCATTGCAGTGCTCTGGACCGGATACCTCGTGCTTGAGGGTTTCGACCTCGGTGTCGGAATGCTCATGAAGTTCTGGGCTCGCAACGAGTCCCAACGACGTGTGTTGCTGAACACGATTGGCCCCGTGTGGGACGGCAACGAAGTGTGGTTGCTCACCGCCGGTGGCGCCACCTTCGCGGCTTTCCCAATGTGGTACGCCTCGTTATTCTCAGCCCTCTACATCCCGCTTACCCTAGCCCTGCTGGGGCTCATCTTCCGCGCGGTCGCGATCGAGTACCGGGGCAAAGCCCACACCACACGAGTGCGTAACTTGTGGGATTGGGCACTGTGTCTCGGGTCGTTGACGGCAGCCTTCTGTGTCGGGGCGATGCTGGCCATCACCACCACCGGTCTGCCACTGAATGAGAACGGTGACCGAGTGGGTCACGCCTTCGTCTGGCTGAACTCTTGGGCTGTGATCGGCGGACTGGCCGTGGTTGGTTTCGCCTTGGCTCAGGGATGGGCCTTCCTCGGCCTGAAGACCATGGGCGCTCCACGAGCAGCCGCCAAACGCCACCTGTCCCGGTGGCTGTGGGTCTACCTGTTACCGATGGCCGGCTGGGCTGTCGGTGTCCTGATCCTCTACCCGAAGGTGATGCCGTGGATCCTGCTTGTTGTCGCCGTGGCAGGCATGATTGCCGCACTGGTTTTCGCGGCCCAGGAACGTGAAGGTTGGGCCTTCTTTGGGATGACGGTCTTCGTTGCCGCCGGTGTGGCAGCGATCTTCTGGGCGCTGTACCCCAATGTGTTGCCCTCTACGCTCAACGACGCGTGGAACCTTACCGTCAACAACGCCTCCTCCTCGGATTACACGTTGACCGTGATGGCCGTGGTCGCAGCGATCTTCGTGCCGATCGTTTTGGCGTACAGTAGCTGGAGTTACTGGGTGTTCCGCAAGCGGATCGCCGAAACCCATATCCCTGAATCCAAGGTCGTGACTCCGGTCTGAAACCAGAACTACCAACCTCTGCGACAGGACGCCGTGCTCTGATAGGGCTCGGCGTCCTCGCCGTCGTGAAAGCTCTCGGATGGATCCTGATTGCCATCGGGATCGCCCGAGGCATCTCGCAGCTGGCTGCCTCACTGCCCACCCAGGACGCAGCCCAACTCATTGACCTCTTCTTCAATCCTCCGGCCACCTCACCGGGCATCGTCGAATCACTAGCTCAGGCTGCCTTCACTACCGAATTCCTCGCTCCCGTGGTGACCGGCTTCGGGGGAGCGGTGTTGCGCGGTGTCGCCGTCTGGGGCCAACAGGTGTTGGCCTCCCGGGCCGCGCTGGGCGAAAAAGAATATTTGCGCGCCCAGCTGGTCACTCATCGGCTCAACGCCGCCGGCGAACACGCCGATCGAGCCGGCGAAGACGCGGTACTGGCCTCCAAAGGTCTCGATGGGTTGGATAAGTACTACACCGAGTTCCTGCCGGCCCTACTTTCCGCCCTGGTCATTCCCGTTCTGCTTGGCGGCTGGATTCTGCTACACGACTGGGTTTCGGCACTCATTTTGGTCATCACCGTGCCACTGATCCCGGTCTTTATGATCTTGATCGGTCGGTATACCGAATCCCGGGTCGATGACGCCACCGCGGGGCTCAACCGGCTCTCGCATCACTTATTAGAGCTCGCCCGCGGTCTGCCCGTGCTCGTTGGGTTGCGCCGTGCTGGGGTGCAGCGGAAGTCCTTGGCGACGGTGTCAGAAAAATACCAACGCACCACCATGTCCACCCTGCGGGCCGCGTTTATGTCCAGCCTGGCTCTGGAACTCATCGCGACCCTGTCGGTGGCGGTGATTGCGGTGTTGATCGGGGTGCGTCTGGTCTACGGGGGACTAGAACTCAGCGTGGGCCTGATGGTGCTCACCCTGGCCGCGGAAGTATATTTGCCCTTCCGTGATGTTGGCTCTGCCTTCCACTCTTCCGAAGACGGGGTGGACGCACTGCGACGCGCTCGCGAACAGATTAACCAGCCCGAAGCCAAAACCCTCGCCGAATCCTTGCGGGCTGAGTCAACACACCAGACGAGCACCGTCTCCATCGACAACCTCAGCATTGCCTACCGCTCTTTCACCGAAATCACAGCGGAAAAACTCCCCGATATTCGGGCGCTCCACCACGATGACCCACGACGGGCCAAAGTGCTGGCCCACAAGAACCATGCGGGCCCGACCCATCGGATGCAGGTGTTAGATCCGGTGGTCACCGGGTTGAGTTTGAGCTTGGCACCGGGAGAAATCACCGTGTTCGGTTCGGCCTCGGGGACCGGAAAATCTACGGTGCTCAACGCCTTGGCCGGAGTACTCACCGAGGCCGAAGCAGAATTCCGTGGCAGGGTGAGCGGCCTCGATGAGCTCCATGTGGCCTGGTTGGCCCAGCACCCCAATTTCAGTGAACCCACCGTGGCCGAGGAATTGGAGTTCTATGTCCGACTGGACCGCCCTGAGGCCACCGCCGATACCGTCGAGTCCTTGGTGGCTCACGCGTTGGCTACGAGCGGGCTGGCCGACTATCAATCCCGCATCGTCAACGATCTCAGCCCCGGGGAGCGCCGGCGCCTGGGCTTCGCCCGCGTGGTTATCCGGTTACTCGCCGCCGGTGACGACGCCCGTGGCTGGCTACTGATACTGGATGAGCCCACCGCCCACTTGGATCCAGCCTCCGCTGACGCCGTCCGGGAGACGCTGGCCACGCTGAGACAACGACGTCTCCCTAAAGCGACCGATCGCACGCACCACGTCGGCGAGACACCACTGCTTCCGCCGATCACGATGGTGGTGGCCTCCCACGATCCCGAGGTGCACCACCTGGCCGACCATTTGGTGGACGGTGCCAGGGTGAGGACCGATGCCGCGACCGTTCAGACCGTGACACACGCTGCGACCACACCGGTAGCAGATACCGTGTCTGCCGGTGCACGAATCACCGACCAGGCGGAGCATAGCGCTACCACGCCCCAGAGGTCTTCCCCAGACCACCACAGGGCGCACCAGCCACACGACACCGAGAACCACCGGCTCAGCCTGGGACAGTGGTTCCGGTTCTTGCCGTTGAACCGCGGAAAATTCCTGGCCGGAGTCTTTTGGTCGGCCGCTGCTGTGCTTTCCGCCGCGCTCCTATCGGCCCTGTCCGGATGGCTCATTGTGCAGGCCTCTTACCAGCCCCCGATCCTCTATTTGCTGGCCATCATTGTCGCGGTTCGCTTCTTTGGCATCGGCCGGGCAGTGTTTCGCTATGCCGAACGCTTGGCGGTCCACGACGCGGTGCTGTCCTGGGCTGATGACTTGCGCCTGAAGATTTGGGACGCTCTAGGCTCCCAAGCGCAACAGTGGACCCGACTGACCCGCACCGGTGGCGCCCTGTCGGTGTTGATCTCCGACGTTGACGAACTGCGCGATGCAGTTCCGCGCGTTATCGTCCCCATTCCTGCCGCTGTGATCGCGTGGTTGGCGACGCTGGGGATAACCATGTACTTCGCCCCCGGAGCCTGGTGGCCCGCCCTGGTTGCCGGACTTTTCGGCATCGTCGTCATCCCGGGCTTGGTTGCTCTCAGCGATGCGCGGTCGACGGCGATGCTGGCCGATCACCGCACCCAGGTGATGTCGCAAACCTCCCGACTGTTGACAGCGGCCGCAGATTTGGCCGGCAATGGGGGCGCAACGGTGGCCTCGGAACGCTTTGCCCGCTGGGATCTCCACCACCAGCGCCCCTTGAAACGCCATTCGATGGTTGCCGGCCTTGGCCAGGGGCTATCCTCATTGGTCTCCGGCTGGGCCGCCATCCAGATCATGTGGGAATGCGTCCAACACGGCATCAACGCCCCTCATACCGCGCTGGTGGTGATGATGATGCTCGCCCTCGCCGAGCCCTTCGGACTGTTGAACCAAGGGGTTCAAGAGTTCTCAATTCTCCGCCGGCAACTGCAGAAGATCGGTCCATTACTGCAGACCTCGCAGACCGCCACTGGTGGTTGGGTGCAGGTCGAGGCAGTGCCCACCCCACCGGCGACTGACGACGTGGCTGAACAGAAGCGCGCCCACCATCGCGATGTGGTCGTCAGCGCGGTGGAGGTTGACCAGATTGACGTGGCTTATGCGCCACACGGACCGTTAGTACTGGCAGATTTGAGCTTGCAGGCCACCCGCGGTGACTTTTGTGTGGTTACCGGACCGTCAGGGTCTGGAAAGTCCACGCTGTTGGCGGTACTGCTGGGTTTCTTGCGACCACAATCCGGGCGCATGGTCCTGCATGCCACCCGGCGCACAGACGCCACCGAGTCCGGTACTGACAGCATCATCGGCCCGGAATCTGCCCTGGGCGCGATCGCCTGGTGCCCGCAGGAGGCGTATCTTTTTGACTCCACGCTACGCTCCAACCTGGCCCTGGCCCGCGACCCGGATGACCGACCCGAGGATGCCGAGCTCATCCGTGCCCTGAAAACCGTGGGACTGGCCGACTGGCTCGAGGTGGCCCCGAACGGGCTCGACACTCGACTGGGCCCCTCCGGACATTTTGTCTCCGGCGGTCAACGTCAACGCATCGCTGTCGCGCGGGCTCTCATCGCTCGTGCTGACGTCGTGCTCTTGGATGAACCCACTGCACACTTAGGCGCCGATGAAGCAGCGCACCTGGTGGCGGATCTCAAGAAGGCCTTGGCCGATCGAACCGTGGTGATGGTCACCCACGATTCCCGATTCGCCACCGCTGGAAACCAGGCGGTGAGGCTGGGTTAGCCGGTGCGTGGGCAGGGGCTAGAACAATCCCTCCGGTTGCTGGTCGGATGGTTCGGACGGTGCCGACGCGCTGTTTACGGTCACCGGTGAGCTGGCGGTCCCCACGGTCTCTACGGCCGAATCCAATAGCACACCGGAGGCATCCCGGTCACTGTGCTCAGTGGGCAGGTTCCGAGCCGTACCACCGCTGGTACTACCGCGCGGATCGCTTCCGGCCCAGGCGAGTTTCAGCCCGGTCTCGCCACGTAGCATCCGGTGAGCGCGCACGCCCATGGTCGCCCGGCCTTTGGCCGGGAACTGACTGAACAGGCTACGCTTAGCAGACCCCACCGCGCCTAACAGGTCTTCCTCTGCCTCGGTGACGGTCACCACCTCCGCCTGCTCGGTTGCGACAGCCGGTATGACGCCCAGGGCAATGACCTCATCCTCCTCGGAGAGCTTGATGCCGGCCACCCCACCGGCGTGGCGCCCTTGAGGACGCACCTTGCTGGCTTCAAACCGCAAGAGCTGTGCTTGGGCGGTGATTAACACGATCGTGTCGTCGTCACGGTCGGCCACGGCAGCTGCCACCACCTGATCGTTGGTCTTCAGGCTGATGGCATCAAATTCGTCCTGGTTCAACGGCCACTCATCCCGCACCCGCTTGATGACACCCTGGCGGGTCGCCAGTGCCAGCACCTTATTGAGTGGCACCAGGCCGACGAGGTCTTCGCGGTCCGGTAATGGAAGGAACTGCGAGACCTTCACCGCATCGGTCATTGTCGGCGATTCGGTAGGTTGACTGAGCACCGGTACATCGACCGTATTGAATCGAATAATCCGCCCCATGGAGGTCACCGCGCCCACTTCGCCGCGGGCGGTGGTCGCGACCACCGACTGGAAGACATCATGGCGTTTCCGTCGCCCGGCGGCCACGAGCGGGGTTCGATCCACAGTGCGCACCAGCTGACCAGAGGTCGACAAAATTACCCAGCACGGGTCATCGGCGATCATCATCGCCGAGGCAGCTTTCTCCGGGGACTTCTTCGCCTGGGCGGTCGAGGGGACCGGCGCCAATTCCTCGGACTTCAGCAAGGCTGTGCGGCGCGGGTCGGAGAAACTCTCTGCGATCTGACCCAGCTCGTCCGAGACAGTTTCGCGGAGCTTGTCATCAGAAGCCAGAATCGCTTCCAGCTCGGCGATCGCTGCCGTAAGCTCTGCCTGTTCAGATTCGAGTTCGATCCGGGAGAACTTTGTCAGCTGTCGTAGTCGCAACTGCAGAATATGGTCGGCTTGTACCTCGGTGAGGTCAAAGACCATCATCAGTCGTGACCGGGCCGTTGCAGCGTCATCGCAGGAGCGGATGATCTCAATAACCTCGTCAATATCGACGAGTGCCAACAGCAGTCCCTGGACCAAATGCAGTCGGTCCCGGCGTTTGCCTAACCGGTATTCGGTGCGCCGACGCACCACGGTGAGTCGGTGGTGTACATAGACGTGAAGCAGTTCTTTTAGTCCCAGCGTGCGCGGCTGGCCATCGACGAGGGCCACGTTATTGATCCCGAAGGATTCCTCCAACGGAGTGTGCTTATACAGCTGAGCCAACACTGCCTGCGGATTGAACCCGGACTTCAGCTCAATGACCATCCGTAGCCCGTGATGACGGTCGGTGAGATCCACCACGTCGGCCACACCGGTGACTTTTTTGTTATTGACCGCGTCCTTGACTTTATCGATCACCTTTTCCGGCCCCACCCCGTAGGGGAGGGCGGTGATCACCAAACCGGTCCGGCGAGCACTGACCTGCTCCACGGTGATGCTGGCCCGCATCTTGAACGAGCCACGGCCGGTCTCATAGGCCTCTTTAATGCCCTCCAGCCCCACGATCTTGCCACCCGAGGGCAGGTCCGGGCCGGGCACAAACTTCATCAACGCGGCGGTATCGGCCTCCGGGTGGGCCAGCAGGTGTTGGGCGGCAGCAATAACCTCACCTAAGTGGTGGGGTGGCATATTGGTGGCCATCCCCACCGCAATACCGGAGGAGCCATTGACCAACAGGTTCGGAAAGGCCGCTGGCAACACCGAGGGCTGGAAGATCTGATTATCGTAGTTGGGCTCAAACTCTACGGTGTCTTCACCAATATCGGCGGTCATCTCCACCGCGGCCCGGGTCATCTTCGCCTCGGTGTACCGAGAGGCCGCTGGACCGTCATCGACCGAGCCGAAGTTCCCGTGACCATCCACCAGTGGCAGGCGCATATTAAAGTCCTGAGCCAACCGCACCATTGCGTCATAAATGGCCCCATCACCGTGCGGGTGGAGCTTACCCATCACTTCGCCCACCACGCGCGCCGATTTCACGTGCCCTTTCTCTGGGGTCAGCCCCATCTGGCTCATCATGTACAGGATGCGACGTTGCACCGGTTTTAGTCCGTCCCGGGCATCGGGCAGGGCGCGAGAATAAATAACCGAATAGGCATATTCCAAAAAGGACTGTTCCATCTCGGCAGACACATCGATATCGATGATCTTCTGTTCCTGGTCCGGCACGGTTTGGGGCGCCAGCTTGCTGTCAGCGGTGGAACGCGGTGTCGACTTTTTCGCCATGGTCCTCTTCGGTCTATACTTTCGCTGATATCGGTCCAGAGTCTAAGCTGAGTCTATGGGAGAGCTCACCACAGACCGTGCATATCCAGCTCATTGGGAAGCAGATGTCGTACTCGCCGATGGTGCCACTGCCCGGATGCGCCCGGTGTCACCTCATGATGCGCAGGCGCTACAACAGATGCACCAGCATCAGTCCCAGGACTCTATCTACTTCCGCTATTTTACGTATAAGTCCTCGCTGTCAGCCAAAGAGCTCGAGCGTTTTACCGTCGTGGACTATCGCGACCGGGTCGCGTTCGTGATCTTGCACGGCGACGAACTGCTTGGCATTGGCCGATATGATCGCTTGCCCAACTCCTACGACGCCGAGGTTGCCTTCAATATCGCCGACCGGCACTCCGGTCGCGGACTGGCCTCGATTCTGATGGAACACCTGGCCGAAGCCGCCCGCGAGAACGGGATCCGGCGTTTCGTGGCCGACGTGTTGCCGGAGAACCAGAAGATGCTCTCCGTCTTCCAGGCCGCCGGCTTCGATATCAAACGCTCTTTTGAAGACGGTGTCATTGTTGTGGAATTTCCGCTGGACGAGACCGCCAAAACGCGTGCGGTCATGGAATCGCGCGAACACCGCGCCGAAGCCAAGTCCTTGGGTGAGTTGCTACGGGCCGAATCCATTGCGGTGATCGGTGCCTCGCGGGACTGGGGGTCGGTCGGTTACGCGCTGATGGAAAATATCATTGAAGGCAAGTTCACCGGACCGGTCTACGGCATCAACCCCGAAGCACTCGAGCTGGCCGGGATGATCTCGTTGGGGTCCATCGCTGAGGCTCCCGGCGATGTGGACGTCGCGGTGATCGCGGTGCCGGATCACCAGCTTGATAAGGTCATTCGTGACTGTGCGGCCAAAGGTGTGCGCGGTCTGGTGGTGGTCTCCGATCTGAGTGCCCAGGACACTTCGGCCATAGACCGCCAGCGCCAGCTGGTCTCCTTGGCTCGTTCCTACGGGATGCGTCTGATCGGGCCCGCCTCGGCCGGAATTATTTCCACCGACCCCGAGGTTTCGCTCAACGCCTCGGTGGCTGCGGCGATGCCCAAACGTGGCTCCATCGGACTGTTCTCCCAATCGGCTGCGCTCAGCGCTAATCTCTACACCGAATCCAGCCGACGTGGCATCGGGGTCTCCTCGGTGATTTCGGCCGGGAACCGTGCCGATGTGTCCGGTAACGATGCGATGCAATACTTCGAAGACGATCCCTACACCTCAGCGGTGGGTATTTATCTGGAATCCTTCGGTAATCCGCGGAAGTTCTCCCGTATCGGACGGCGTCTCTCGCGGAAGAAACCGGTGGTGTTGGCCAGTTCACCGGCCATGGGACGCCGGTTGCCTCCCGGTCACTCCACCCGTACCACCCAGGCTCCGCTGGGCACCGTGGAATCGATGCTGGACCAGGCCGGGGTGATTCAGACCAACTCCACCGCCCACATGATGGACGTCCTCCAGGTGCTGGCCTGTCAGCCGGTCCCTGGTGGCGACCGGCTCGGCGTGATCGGCAATGCGGTTGCTATCAATGAGCTAGTTGCCGAATCGGCCGAAATGCAGGGTCTGAAGGTTACTCGCCGGGACGCGGTGTCGGGACTGCCCGAAGACCATACCGTCGAGCAGGCTTTCGGTGCCTTCTCCGAGGCCATTGAACAGGCCGTGGAATCGCAACAGGTCGATACCGTACTGGTCTGCGTGCAGTCAGCCATGACTCAGTTGCCTGGCGATGCCCGAGAATTGGCCAATCAACTCGGTGAGATCGCTGCCGACACTGATGTTACCGTGCTGGCCTGCTTTACCGCGGTGCTGGACCAGGCCTTTACCCCGACCGGCGTTTTCGGTGCGGGCACCTACCGGGAACGCACCGAAGCTGAAGCCGCGGAAGAAATCACACTGTCGGCCCAGCACGGACTACCGGTCTTCAGTACTCCGGAAAGCGCGCTGAAAGTCATTGCCCAGCTGACTCGCTACCAGGCTTGGCGGGACGCCGATCAGGGCAAAGAACTCGAATACTCTGATCTTGATCGGCACCGTGCCGTTGATCTGGTCACCGAATGGGCCCAAGAAGCCGTCGGCACCGACCTGCTGGCTCTGGATCAGCACCAAACCGCCGAGCTGTTGGCGTGCTACGGGATCTCGGTGTTGGAATCCCGGGGATTTAGTACCGCAGACGAAGCTGTGGCCGCTGCTGAAGAACTTGGCTTCCCGGTCGCCCTAAAAGCCGTGGACGCCAATCTGCGCCACCGCTTGGATCTTGGCGGGGTGCGCCTGAATATTGTCGATGCTGAATCACTGCGAGGCAATGTCGCCCAAATGCGTGAGGTGCTCACCCGCTACGGTAGCCCTGAACTCGAGGTGCAATCGATGGCACCGGCCGGTCAAGGTTGCACGGTTGTGGCCGTGGAAGACCCGCTGTTGGGACCGGTGGTGTCCTTCGGGATCTCCGGTGACGCCGTAGAACTCCTCCACGACTGGGTGCATATGGTGCCACCGCTAACCAGCGCAGATCTGGAACGGATGGTGCGCACCCCGCGGGCGGCCGCCAAACTCTTTGGCTACGGTGGGCTTCGTCCGGCCGATATTCACGGGGTGAAAGAAGTACTCGGACGGCTGTCGATCTTGGCCCATGACTTACCCCAGGTGGTGCGGGTGCGGTTCTCGCCGCTATTGGCCTCCGAAGACAACGTCAGCGTGCTCCAAGCAGAAGTCCAGCTGGCCAACGCAGCTCGCCGGACCGACTCAGCCCGCCGGGCCTTGAGCGGATGATGAGATATCCAGTAGCAGACCACCGGTTACGCTTTATGATGGGATCATGACAGACCTCTCCTCGGACATCGATACCTCGCTGTCACCCTGGTCAGACATTTACCACGCTGGGTTCTACCCCGAACTGGTGATCAGTGCGCTGTACGATCAACTCGATTCCCGTGAGATCCTCGCTTCGCTAGTCCACGTGGAGACCCACGTGGACTACAACGACCTACACCGCCACCTGACGGTCTTGGCACTGACCGACACCGCACTGGCTGCCGTGCACCTGACCGACTTCGTCGCCGAAGAATACGCAGGTGCCACCCGGGCGCAAGTGACCACCGAGATGGTCCCGCTGGATGCGCTGGACTCGGTCTCGGTCACCACCGTCCACGACCAGCCGGCCACGTGGACTCCGGATCTGCCGGTGGCTGAGGTGACCCTGAGCTTGTTGTGGCGTGGCAATCAGCGTCTGGAGCTGGTCCCGGCAGTCTGCCCGGATCCCGACTGTTCTGCCGACCACGGGGTGACCGGAACCAGTACACCAGAAGATCTTGCTCTGCGGGTCGCTGCCGAAGCCGAGGGCCAACAGGCTGTGGACCAGGCCCTGGCCTTTGCCCGCACCCTGCGGACCACCTTTTTGACCGCTCGGGACCAGCATCGCTGATGATCGATCGTCATACGCACTACCCCCAGTCTCCGGGGATCTGGGACGTTGTTCCGGCCCTGCTGAATTCGCTGAGGCCCTCGTCTGATGCCCAGCCGGTCGCGACGAGCCTGCAGCTTCCCCAGGCTGGGTCTGGCATGGTGATTTTGGTCGACGGGCTAGGAATCCGCCAGCTGGTGGCCTACTCTTCCTACGCTCCCACCTTGCGCCAGATGCTCACCCGCCAAGAAGATCACGCTGCTGCTACCGGTGGTGTCCCAACCGAAATCTCTACGGTGTTACCCACCACCACGGCGAGCGCTTTGACTTCGATGGCCACAGGGTTGTTGCCCGGCCGACACGGGCTAGTGGGCTATGACAGTTTCGACCCGGATCGTGGCCAGGTTATTAACCAGCTGGGCAACTGGGACCCGGAGGTTAATCCCGAACAATGGCAACCCCATCCCACACTTTTTGAGAGTGTGCAGGCACCGCTGGAGGCCGTCACGGTCTCCTTGCCGGAGTTTGCTGACAGCGGGCTGACCCGGGCTGGTTTGCGCGGTCCGCGCTTTGTGGGGGCACGGTCCCTGGGAGCCCGCTTTCATAAGGCGTTGACGGAGTTGCAACGACCCGGCGCGCTTGTCTACCTGTATATCCCGGAACTGGATAAAGCAGGGCACCGTCACGGGGTCGGTTCTGCCGAATGGATTGAGGTACTGGAAGCGATCGATAGTCACATGCGTCGGCTACGCAGAAAACTATCGACGATCGGCCACCCGGTGAACGTGCTCCTGACGGCCGACCACGGTATGGTCACCATTGCCCCGGCAGACCGGTTGGACACCCGAGAACATTCCGAACTCTACGACGGCGTGCTGCACACGGCCGGGGAACCTCGCTTTTTCCAGTTGTATTTCGCTCCCGAGGCCGACGACAGTCACCGGCGCGAGATCCAGCAACGGTGGGAGAAAATCTATGGCGAAGTAGCCATCGTCATTAGTCGCGACCGAGCAGAACACGACGGCTGGTTCGGGCCCTTAGAACCCCGGGTGGTGCCCCGTATTGGAGACCTGCTGGTGGTAGCCCAGAGCGATATCGCACTCTACGACTCACTCCGGGCTTCAGCGATGTCCTGGGAGATGTGGGGCCACCACGGATCGACCACCGACGATGAACGCCTGGTGCCACTGCTGGTGATCGACTGAGAAATCTCACAACGAGCGGAGGCTGTAGAGTAGCGCTTCGTCTCAGTCGTCTTTGCGGGTGCCGAACATAATCTCGTCCCAGCTGGGCACCCGGGGACGCTTGCGTGTGGACTTAGACGCGGAGCTACCGCTCCGCCCGTCTTTGCCGTCCTGGTGGTGTTGGGTGGATTGCTGGTGCAAGGCGTTACCGCGAGAGGCCTCATCCATCCCGTCAAAGGCATCGGTTTGACCCTCATATTCAGAGGATGAGACAGAAGACAGTGATGATGTAGACTTCTCTGGTTGGCTTGACTCGTCCTCGACCCCTGCCCGCGTGGACGGCTCCGGCTCCTGCTGCCCCGGTTGTTCCGTATCCGGATCGGTCTGATCAGCTGTCTCAGACTCAGCAGGTTTAGCGGAATCGGATTCCCCGCTGACCACCAGACGTGGTCCAGTCCAGGAGGTGGGGTGCTCCTCGCGAGTGATCATCATCGCTAGCTCGTCATCAGCGTCTTCATCGACGCCCAACCGTTGCCCGCGTCGGGCGTGCAGGACCTCGAGTAACTCTTCTTGCGCATCGGAATCAAAATGCCGTCGCGGTCGCGGGTCAGGCTTTTCGGTGGATTCCACGTCAAAAACACGTTCCGCTGATGACACTGCGCTCAGCCGTCGGGTGGGTGTCGCGGTAGGAGTATCGAGTGGTTCGAGTTCGGAGAGCACCTGGGCCCACCGGTTGAGATTATCGACATGCTTGGCGGCGGGACGGAAACTCCAGCGGGCCACCGGCTCGTCGCCGATTTGGGTTTGGGCGCCGTTATCTTGGAAACTGGCCGAGATGGTCCAGTGGTTGGAGCCCTCTTCCTTCCACGCGTCCCATTCCAGGGTGGAGGTGTCTAAGCCCAGTGCCGCCAGCCGGTGTCGCACCATGGGTTCCAGCAGAGCCGGTTCTTCACCAAAAACGGCCCGGTAAATATCGTGACCTAATTGCGGAGAAGAGACTTCGATCGCGCGGGCCTGATCAACAATCCAGCGGCGTTCGGCTAGCACCGGGGCCTCGTAGATCTTCAACCGGTCCAGGCTGACGTCGTACCGAGAAGCCAGCTCGTCCACAGAGTAGCCGGCGCGGATCTTGGATTGAATATCTCGGGGAGACAACGTCACCGCTGCTGCCTCGTCGGCTGCGGCCGCCGAGGGCCGGCCAATGGGGCGGGTGGTGGCATGACGTAAAGCATCGGTGATCGGCAGGGAGAACTCTTCGCCAGCATCATTGGACAGAATCAGGTGGTCACCGGCATCATCGACACCAACGAGGCGCAACGGTTGGGCGCGACGTGCACCGGACGCGGTGGTATGGTCTGGTGACTGCGGTGAATCCATAAATTGCCTCCAGAATAGTCCTAGTTCTGTGCTGAACTCTGCCACGTCAGCCCCCACTACACCAGAATCTCGCTCGGTGTGGCGACACATCGCAGGGGGACCGACGAGTGTGAGCGATCCCATAAAGCGGTCAACACGGCACTTCAAGGCACTTCAAGATGTGTTCACTGTTGGCGATTTGAAATTTTGGTCGGGGACAGTAGGATTCTCTGCGAAATGATACTCGGTGAGCGCGTTGTCACGAGGGTCATTCCAGGGATCATGCACCGCGGTAAGCCACCGGTTTGGGCCTGGAATAAAAGAACCAATCACCGAGATTAACCTGTCAGACACTGACACCTGTGCGTTCAGTCGATGACTTAGTGGAGTGGATAGCAAATATATGGCAACTGATTACGATGCGCCCCGCAAAAACGACGATGAGGTCCGGGAAGACTCCATTGAGGAGTTGAAGAATCGTCGGACCGATACGCAGTCTGCCGCGGTCGATGAAGACGAGGCCGAAGCTGCTGAGGGGTTTGAGCTGCCCGGCGCTGACCTGTCGAATGAAGAACTGCAGGTTACTGTGCTGCCGGCACAATCTGATGAATTCACCTGCGCCTCCTGTTTTTTGGTGCGACATCGATCCCAGGTGGCTTATGAAGAAAATGGTCTGCTGTATTGCACCGACTGTGAAGGGTAGCAAGGTTCAGTTGAGCAACAACTGATCGACAACCATGTAGTGGGCGGGCCCGGTTACACCCGGGCCCGCCCACTACGTTGTTATGTCCCTGAGCTGACGTTCCTGCGTCGCGCCGGCAGTGTTGCTGAGCGCGGGGGCTGATGTTGCGCTAATCGGTGTTGGAGTCGGTGGGGGTGTGACCTTCGGAATCGTCGCGCTGTTGTGCTTGTTGTGTTTCTCGTTCTTCGCGCAACCAGTCGGGGATGTTCTCATCCTCGAGATCTTCGGGACGGGCGTACATAGCCCCACCGAGGGCATCAACGAGTTGTTCAGGATTGCGGGTTGACGTCAGCCAATAGGGAGTGCGGTCCCGTTCGTCGGTAATTTGAATACGCACCACCGGCGAGGCCCAACTGCGCAGATTGGTGTAAGCCAAACCGTGAAGTTTCTGACCGCGCTGTTCGAAGGCGTCGTCACCGCGATATCCGGTCACGTTGCCCACGAATCGTCGTTCAATCCCGGCACGACCGACTTGTAAAAACTGTTTGGTGACAATAATTTCAGAGCCCATCCCGACCAAAATGGCCACGGTGATCAGGGCCAATACCACAGCGGAGCCGATTCCGGCCGCGACGTTGATCGGTGCCAGCACCATGTATCCGAGGACACCGAAAAGGACCACGAGTAGCCACATCCAGGGTGTGGCCCGAAGCTTTTCATGGTACAGCACCGGATCATCGGCGGAATCAAGACTGTGTGGAGTCGTCGGTGAAGAGCTCATAATTCTAGGGTCCCATATTTTTGTTCTGTTCATGTTTTCCCGGTGTTGTGTTTTCCCGGTGTTGTGTTTTCCCGGTGTTGCATTGACCTGCAGGTGAGGTGCTCGCCACCAGCCGGGGCCGAAAACAGGCCGAACCCTGGCAGAATACGTGCTGGAGCACACCGGTGCATCCAGTCTCGGGAGTCCAGCCCAGGAAATAATCTCGGAAACGATCCAGAAAGGAATCTTCTACCATGCCTCAGATCGATGTAGCCCTGCAACTCTTAGCCCCCGATGTCCCGGTCCCGCACTATGCTCAGCCCGGTGATGCCGGTGCCGATCTGGTCACGGTAGAAGATGTGCGTCTGGGTCCGGGGGAGCGCTACCTGACTTCCACGGGGATTGCGATTGCTTTACCGGAAGGATTCGTGGGGTTGGTACACCCTCGTTCTGGGTTGGCTGCGAAAAAAGGCCTGAGCATCGTTAACGCGCCTGGCACCATAGACGCGGGATATCGTGGCGAACTCAAAGTGGCCCTGATCAATACCGATCCTCACGCCGAGATTGTGCTCAATCGGGGGGACCGTATTGCGCAATTGGTCATTCAGCCCGTCTATCAGGCCTGTTTCCAAGTGGTCGAGGAGTTGCCGGAATCGGTTCGTGGCCAGCAGGGTTTTGGTTCTACCGGTGGGTTTTCGCACACAGAGAACTAGAACGAACCCCCGTCGTGCTCTGAAACCGCGCGCGAATCCGCGTAGACTATCACCGGTGAGCCAGTCACGACGGCTAGTTCGCTCAGTCAGGACGACACCGCAGAACGCCACGATAGGTGAACACTGCAGCAGATGGATGAACCAGAAACTGCCCCACCGCTGGAGAGAGGACAGGTTGATTGAAGCTCTTTGGACGCAACCGCGACGTGAAGGTCGAGCGTGTGACACTTCCAGAACACCTGCGGGAAGCGCCAGAGTCGACCGACCCCGACGCGCGCCCGGCAGGTCCCCGCGACATTTCGGAAATTGATCATGCCAAGGGCCTGGTCGATCTCGGCGCGTTGAAACTTGCTGCTGACCCTCAGATCGCTGTGCGACTGGACGTCGAAGAAAAGACCAAGGACATCATTGGTGTCACCTTGTCCCACGATAAGTCCAGCTTGCAGATCCAGACTTTTGCGGCCCCACGCTCGCAGGGACTATGGGACGACATTCGGGAAGAACTCACCGAATCGTTGACTTCCGCCAACAACGCCACTGTGACCGAAGAACAGGGACGGTTTGGCACCGAGCTCTTGGCCAAGATTCCGGCGAAATTGCCAGATGGTCGTCCTGGCTGGCGCGTGGCTCGGTTTATCGGCATTGATGGGCCCCGCTGGTTCGTCCGTGCCGTTGTGGGAGGACCAGCGGTCTTGAAGTCCGAACACGCTGAACGGTTGCTCGACGTGCTGGGTCGCTCTGCGATTGACCGAGGCCAGGAACCACACCCCTCGCGGGAGATCCTGCGCCTGCACGCTCCGAAGAACCTGCGTCGGGTCAAACCAGCCGCCGAACAATCGGAGGCAGGTCAAGCGGAGTCAACCCCGACCGATGCGAAGGGCATGCCCACACGCGGCCCTGAGATCACCGAAACTCGCTGATACGTCGCGGACCGAAATGAGTCTTGTTATTCCCGGCGATCAGCGTATTCTGTTTTTGTGCCCTACCTGCTTAAATTTGAGGGTTCACACGGTACGCGCATGATGAAAGAGACCGGTGCATGGTGAATGTGACTACCTTAGACGAGACTTCGACGCTCGGCGTCGGTGACACCGGTTATCCGGAAATCCTGACCCTTGAGGTGGGAGTCATGGCCCACGGTGGTCACTGCGTGGCCCGGCACGAAGGACGCGTTGTTTTCGTCCGCCACGCCATTCCTGGCGAAGTGGTGCGAGCCGTGGTGACTTCCGGTGGCGCGAAGGCTCGTTTTTGGCGGGCCGATACCGTCAACGTGATCCGGGGCTCCGAATTCCGGCGGGCACACCAGTGGAAATTGGCCGACTCCTTGCGCGCCTATCAGGCTGGGCGTCAGCCGATCGGTGGCGCCGAATACGGTCACATCACCCTGGAACACCAACGCCGGCTCAAGGCCCAAGTTTTTCGCGACACACTCAATCGGATTGGTCGCCTCGCCGTAGAGCCTCAGGTGACCTCAGTGGAAGCCGATGAGCCTACCGGTTTGCACTGGCGGACCCGCAACCGTTTCGCGGTGACCGCCTCCGGGCGCTTGGCGATGTTCGTCCACCGATCCAAGACCATGATTCCGGTCCGCAATATTCCCCTGGCGGTGCCCGAACTCGATGAGCTACACCTGTGGGATATCAATTTCCTCGGGGCCTCCAGCGTGGACGTCATCACCCCCGGCTATAGCCAGGAAGTCATGGTCGTCATCCACCCGGCTACCGAGACGCTGGCGCACGAGCCCACGCTGAATAAGGCGATCAACGATTGGCGACGCCAACTCTCCGGGCTACCCGGTACCGTCTCGGCAGTGGTGTCTGTTCCTCAACTCCAACCGGACCAGAAGCCACGCACCATACGGTTGCGCGGTCGCACGTGGGTGAGTGAAACTGTGCGCAGTTTGCACCACGGAACTTTTACATTCCGGGTCTCGGCCGAAGGCTTCTGGCAGTCCCACCGCGACGCCCCGCATATCTTGGTCGAGGCCGTCATGCAGGCGACGAACCCGCAACCCGGTGATGTCATTGCCGACTTATATGCAGGAGCTGGGCTCTTTTCAGCGTTTCTGGCTCGGGCGGTCGGGGAGACTGGCCGGGTCTACTCGGTCGAACGGGCCCGTCAGGCCAGCAAAGACGCCCGGAAGAACCTGCACGAGATGAAGCAGGCCGTAGTGATCAATGGTCGCACTGAGAAAGTGGTCTCCTCGTGGGCGCACCGCCCTCAGGCCCCCAGCGGCCAAGGCGGACTGGAAGGTCGTGACATCGATACGGTGGTGCTTGACCCGCCACGCTCTGGTGCTGGCCGGGCTACCATCAAAGGCATCAACGCGTTACCGGCCTCCAAGGTCGTCTACGTCTCCTGCGACCCGGCCTCCCTGGCTCGAGATGCCAAACTGTTGGCCGAACTGGGCTGGCAACACCAGAGCTCGGAGATTTTCGACCTGTTCCCCGACACCCACCACATGGAGTCGGTCAATATCTTCACCCGGTAGTGTCGCGCTGATCCGGGTACCGACGTCATCGTGACGCAGGTAACGACATCTGATCCGGATCAGTGGCTGCGCGTTGTAGAATAATTTTCTGGTCGCTGGATTTCGAGCCCAGCGACACTGGCATCGCACCGGTACCGAGTCGCACGTCGCTGATCAGCGAAGAGGGACTGCTGCCAGCGGCTTCGGCGAGATCGGTTGAGCGCCCCTTGATGGGCAGGAAGAGGAATCTCCGTGACTACTGTCGATAGTTTCGGCTCGAAGGGCGTATTGGACGTCAACGGCGCCGAGTATGAAATTTTTAGACTTAACAAGGTCGAAGGTGCACAGAACCTTCCCTACTCACTGAAGATTCTGCTCGAGAATCTGTTGCGCACCGAAGATGGCGCCAACGTCACGAAGAAGCAGATTGAAACGCTGGCCCAG
Organism: Auritidibacter sp. NML100628; assembly: GCF_003185985.1. NCBI lineage: Bacteria > Bacillati > Actinomycetota > Actinomycetes > Micrococcales > Micrococcaceae > Auritidibacter > Auritidibacter sp. NML100628. The sequence continues at coordinate 40,998 of NZ_QHLP01000014.1, read as the reverse complement.
TGGGACCCGCAGGACGATCCCCGCCACGAGATCCAGTTCACCCCGGCCCGGGTGCTGATGCAGGACTTCACCGGTGTGCCCTGTGTGGTTGACTTGGCCACCATGCGTGAGGCCATCGCGGATTTGGGCGGTGACGCCAAGCGCGTGAACCCGCTGGCACCGGCCGAGCTAGTGATTGACCACTCCGTGCAAATCGATAGCTTCGGTAACCCTGACGCCATCGAGCGCAACATGGAAATCGAATACGAGCGCAATGGTGAGCGCTATCAGTTCCTGCGCTGGGGTCAGACCGCCTTCGATAACTTCAAGGTCGTTCCTCCCGGACAGGGCATTGTCCACCAGGTCAACATCGAATACCTGGCACGCACCGTGATGACCCGCGAGGTCGACGGCGTGTTGCGCGCCTACCCGGACTCCTGTGTGGGCACCGACTCCCACACCACGATGGTCAACGGCCTGGGCGTGCTCGGCTGGGGTGTGGGCGGCATCGAGGCCGAGGCCGCGATGCTCGGCCAGCCGGTCTCCATGCTCATCCCGCGCGTGGTGGGCTTCAAGCTCACCGGGTCCATCCCCTCAGGTGCCACCGCAACCGACGTGGTGTTGACCATCACCGAGATGCTACGTCAGCACGGTGTGGTGGGTAAGTTCGTCGAGTTCTACGGTGAAGGTGTGGCCTCGGTGCCGCTGGCGAACCGCGCCACCATCGGCAACATGTCGCCCGAGTTCGGTTCCACCGCCGCGATCTTCCCGATCGACCAGGTGACCCTGGACTACCTGCGACTGACCGGTCGTACCGAAGAGAACATCGCGCTGGTTGAGGCCTACACTAAGGAACAGGGTCTGTGGCACGATCCGGCCAATGAGGCTCAGTACTCCGAGTACCTGGAGCTAGATCTATCCACTGTGGTGCCTTCCATCTCGGGTCCGAAGCGTCCACAGGACCGGATCGTGCTCTCTGACGCCAAGGAGCAGTTCCGCAAGGATATCCACAACTATGCCACTGAGAGCGACGATGCGGGCGTAGGGCGTCCCTCGCACACCGTTGACGTGAAGATGGAGGATGGGCGTGAGTTCGAACTCGACCACGGTGCTGTGTCGATCGCCTCGATCACCTCTTGCACCAACACCTCTAACCCTTCGGTCATGATGGCCGCCGCGGTGCTGGCCCGCAATGCCGTGGACAAAGGCCTGTCCTCCAAGCCGTGGGTGAAGACCTCAGTGGCTCCCGGTTCCCGGGTGGTGACCGAATACTACGAGAAGTCGGGTCTAATCCCGTACCTGGAGCAGTTAGGCTTCAACATCGTCGGTTATGGTTGCACCACCTGTATCGGTAACTCCGGTCCGCTGGAGTCCGAGATCTCCCAGGCCATCCAGGAAAACGACCTGTCGGTGACCTCGGTGCTGTCGGGTAACCGTAACTTCGAGGGCCGGATTAACCCGGACGTGAAGATGAACTACCTGGCCTCCCCGCCGCTGGTGGTCGCTTACGCTCTGGCCGGTTCCATGGACTTCGACTTCGACAATGACGTGCTGGGTCAGGACCAGGACGGTAACGACGTCTACCTGAAAGACATTTGGCCGGACCCCACCGAGGTGCAGCAGATCATCGATGACTCCATCGACACCGAGATGTTCCACACCGAATACTCCACGATCTTCGATGGTGACCAGCGGTGGCAGTCGATCGATACCCCGACCGGGGACGTCTTTGACTGGAACGATGAGTCCACCTATGTGCGCAAGCCCCCGTACTTCGAGGGCATGAAGGAAACCCCGGACCCCGTCCAGGACATCTCCGGGGCCCGCGTGCTCCTGAAGTTGGGTGACTCGGTGACCACCGACCACATCTCTCCGGCAGGCGCCTTCAAGTCCGACACCCCGGCCGGTCGCTACCTGACCGAGCACGGTGTGGCCCGTAAGGATTTCAACTCGTATGGGTCCCGTCGCGGTAACCACGAGGTGATGATTCGCGGTACCTTTGCGAACATCCGTATCAAGAACCAGTTGCTGGATGGCGTTGAAGGTGGCTTCACGCGCGACTTCACCCAGGAGGGTGGACCGCAGGCTTATGTCTACGACGCCGCGATGAACTACGCTGATCAAAACACTCCGCTGGTGGTGCTGGGCGGTAAGGAATACGGTACTGGTTCCTCCCGTGACTGGGCCGCTAAGGGGACCGCACTGCTGGGCGTCCGCGCGGTGATCAGCGAATCCTTTGAGCGTATTCACCGCTCGAACCTGATCGGCATGGGTGTGTTGCCGTTGCAGTTCCCGCAGGGGGAGTCCGCGAACTCACTGGGCCTGGACGGCACGGAAACCTTCGACATCTCCGGTATCACCGAGTTGAACGAGGGCACCACCCCGGCCACCGTGCACGTGACCGCCACCCACCCTGAGGGTAAGGTCACCGAGTTCGACGCCGATGTGCGTGTCGACACCCCCGGTGAAGCTGACTACTACCGCAACGGCGGTATTCTGCAGTACGTGTTGCGTCAGATCGCTTCCTCCGAGAAGAACTAACGCAACCAGCAGCCAAGCCAGTCCTCGGGGCCTGCGCCCACGACCCACGCGGTCACAGTGCAGGCCCCGAGGCCATTAAACCGCTTTCTTGATCAGGTCACGGTTACGCTAAACTAGCAGGGTTATCAACCGGCCCGCGCGCAGGAGGTGCTCACCGTGTCCATTATCCGAGCCTATTTCTGCCCCGAAGATAGCACTCGTCCCACCCACTACCGGGAGGCGTGGTGGGATGAAGACCAGCACGAATTCGTGGTCCACTACGGCAAAGTCGGTGCCACTGGTGTAGACACTGCCGAGAAACTCGAGGACTGCGCGCAGGCCGAAGCGCTGCTGTCAGGCTTCAGCCAACAGTGCACCGAAGACGGCTACCAGCCCATCGACCCCGCCGAGATGGAACAGCTACAGATCACCTATACCTTGCGTGGCACCGAGCCGAGTGACGTGGAATCTCATCAAGCGCAGACTCTGGCAACCTTGACCACCCGCGAGCTGGCCTGGCGCGGACTCGGTGAGGCCGACTCGCCGGTCCTAAACGCCGGAGCCTTTACCATTGCGGTCGCCACCGTCCACCCGGGCAGGTCCCGCGAGATCATCCCGACCGTAGTGAAAGCTGCCGGCGTGCAGGCCTCAAAAGTCACCGTCCGAAAGACCAACGCCTGAATGCTCGAATCAGCCCTATGGTGGATTGTCTCCATCCTGGTCGTGGCCGTGATGGTGTGGTCAGTGATCAGCCTGCTACGGTCGCCTCTGGAACCACAGCGACGTATCGTCTGGGTTGTGGCGATCTTCTTATTGCCGGTGCTCGGGAGCCTGGTGTGGGCGTGGTGGAGGCTGTACTACTACCCGCGCCGGAAGGCAGAAACCCCCAACTGGGATCCCAACCGTCCCGGCACCGGGCACGTGGTGCCCCGACGGTTACGTGCCGATCACCGGCAACACGGGGCGTGGAAACCTTAGAGACGAGCTCGACGACCCGCTAGACCTCGACCCAAATGCCGCCGTCGCGGACCTCGGCGGGGTGACGTCGCAAGCCCCGGGGAGCCGGCCCGCCCAGCACATCACCGGTTTCGGAATCAAAGCGGGAAGAATGGCAGGGGCAGGTGAAATCCGGGGCGGGCTCCGCCCCTTCACCGACGCGCACGATGCATCCCTGGTGGGGGCAGATCGCGTGAAACGCCTGCACCGAGCTCTCGCTGTCCCGATAGATCAGCAGGTCATAGTCGCCGGTATGGACCCCGGTGGCTTCCCCGACGGGCAACAGATCGGCGTCGAGGACTTCAGTGGGCTGACCCGAGAAGTCCTCGACCGTATCCGGCTCGGCCGGTGCACAGCTGGACAGCCCCAGCATGCTGGCACCACCTGCCACGATGGCTGCGGTGCCAGAGAGCAATTGGCGACGGTCGAGATGAGAGGAACCATCGGCACAGGTGGAACCTGTCTGTTCAGGATTCTCAGTCATCTCAGGGCTGCTCGTCATCGCTGTCCCATGGATCCGGGTCTAGTAATGCAACGGTAATGATTGCCGAGCAGGCCCAGACCTGCCAGTTACGGGCACCCCGGTCTTTGAGATACTCCTCGACGGTTTCCGGGGTAATGGGTGAGGGCGGACGCCAGCAGAGATCTCGTAGCGTCGAGGGGAGTAAGAGGTTCTCTAACGGCACGCCCATCGCCTCGGCTTGGCGAGTCAATCGCACCTTACACGTGGCGAATCGCCGAGCGGCCAGCTCGTCGAGAGACTTCCACCTTTTCACCGGCGGAGGGCCACCGGAGCCAGCCGGTTTCTTCTCCGGTCGCGTTGCGGGATCCCGTCCTTCGGCCACCCCGCGCCGAATCGCCTCCAACCACCGGTCCTTCTCCCGGCCGGCAGCCCGTCCGGTGAACCCCTTGGTGTTCATCAGCTCACCTGCGGTTGCAGGTTGTGCGGTCGCTGCGGCAATAATCGCCCGATCGGGTAGTAGCCGCCCCGGGAAGACATCTTCCTGACGGCCCAGTTCATCACGGGCATGCCACAGGGCACGGACAATGGCCAGCTGTTGTGGTGATTTCACCCGGTGAATACCGGAGGTTCTCCGCCAGGGCTCGTGAGGGGGCTCCGGGGGTTGCCAAGCGGTCAACGCTTCGAACTCTTCGGCAGCGATCTCCAGCTTGTCCTGCCGACGTAGTGTGCGAATCATCTGTGCGCGTAACGGGACCAAATACTCCACATCCAAGGCGGCGTAGTTACGCATCTGCTCGGGCAACGGGCGCTGCGACCAATCGGCAGCTGAATGCTCCTTGGCCAAGGTTATTCCCAACGTACGCTGTAGCAGTGCGGCCAGATTTACTTTCTGGAAGCCGCACAGGCGTCCGGCTAGCTCGGTATCGAAGAGGGCACAGGGACGTAATCCACAGTCAGCCAGACACCCTAAGTCTTGCGTGGCAGCGTGTAAGATCCACTCGGTGCCACCGATGGCTTGCTGAATAATGTCCAGATTCTCCAAGGGTTCGGGGTCGATGAGCCAAATGCCAGAGCCCTCACGCTTGAGTTGGACCAAGAATGCTCGCTGACCGTAGCGAAATCCGGAGGCGCGTTCGGTATCGATGGCCACCGGTCCGCTACCGGCGCGGAGCGCTTCAGCGCATGTGGTGAGCCCTTCGGGCGTGTCGGTAAGTTCTGGGATGCCCTCGGCCGGCTCGGTGATCAGAACCGGTGCCTCAGATTCTGCGTTTGTGGTCAGGATGATGTTACGTCCTTCGTGCTCGAGGGAGAACTGTGACGCCTTCAGGAACCGGTGGTAAACCAGCAAAGGCGCAGACCATATCTGCCCAGGCCTCCAGGTGGTTCTCCATCGATTCGCCCATCAGGTTGGTAGGACTCCACGAGGCCCGCATTTCAATGTCAATGGCATCGGCCCGATCATCCAACACTCCGAAACTTTCCGACAGCACCCGTGTGGCGGTGCCACCGGCTTGGTCATAATCCACCTGGTGACCATCTAAGGCTTCCACCAACCATGTCCACGCCACCTCAGCGGCCATCGGGTCCACGCCCATTTCGGCTTCAACCGACGCCCGAATGAAGGTCACAATGCGGAACGTGGATTTCCACACGGCCGAACCGGCCGGGTCATGCAAGAGAATAAAACGCCCGGTGGCTAGTGGCTCATTGGGGTCCTGGTCTTCAACCGCTCCGAGTGTGGTGACGGTTGAGGTGATCGGGGCCGGAAGCACGGCCGGGTAAACATCGGCGGCCATAGCCACCGCATAGGGTGCGATTTTCTGCGGTGCCGGGATTTCAGTCAGCCGGACTTCCGCTCGGGGCTGGGCCATCCGCAGTCCCGATAGCGCCCGACGAAAAGTCACAGGCGCCGAAGCCAAGGTTTCTGCACTCGACCGATCAATGCTCACCCCTCAAGGTTAAAGCGCTACCTGAAGGATGGGGGCAGGCCACGCCGAGAACCCTCGAGCTTATCGGTCTGAGCGGGGGACTTTCTCCAGGGAAATGGAGTTCATGCAGTAGCGCAGGTCGGTCGGGGTATTGAAGCCCTCACCTTCGAACACGTGGCCCAAGTGGGACTGACACTGGGCACACAAGACCTCGATGCGGGTCATCCCCAAGGAGGTGTCTTTGCGGTATTCCACCCGATCTTCAGCCAACGGGGCAAAGAATGAGGGCCAACCGCAGTGGGCATCAAACTTCTGATCCGAACGGAACAGCTCAGCCCCACAGGCCCGGCACCGGTAGATCCCTTCGCTGAAATCATCCCAGTATTCCCCGGTAAAGGGTCGTTCAGTGGCCGCCTGGCGAAGCACCTGGTACTCCGCAGGACTGAGGCGTTGTTTCCACTCGTCCTCGGAGAGCTGACCGGAGCGGGTAGTGGTGGTTTGTGTGGTGTCGTCTTGGTGGTGAGAGGTATCTGAAACTGTCATATCCGCTATAACGTCACAGGCCAGGGGATTGTTCCCGACCCGACGTTTGAGAAACTGGAAATTCCCCGGTGAACGGGGAAGAATGACCAGTATGCGAGTCTTCCCCCGATCCCGCGCTGAGTCTGACAACTCGCGTTCTCGAGCACGGTTTTCCCAAGTGCTCGCCGTGGTCGGTGCCTCTGCTGCGGTGGTGGGCTCGCTGTTTGCCGGCACCATTTCTACCCTGGCTACCGTCTTTGCCCGTACGGTCGTGACCCCGACGCGACGGGTGGCCGAAGACATCCGGATTTACGCAATCATTGAGCCCTACGGTCCCCGGCCTCACATCGCGTTGCAGGCCACCCGTGAAACCACCGTGGAAGGTCGCTATTCGCTGACCTTCGCCGCCGGTGAAGGTATCGCCCGCATCGGTAAGATCGTTGACCGCGACGCTGAAGCCGGGATTGTGGTGCGAGAAATTGAACAGATCTATTCCGGGGATCTCACCGCGGCGCAAAAAGGCTCCTGGACCGGCTTTACCTGGCCCCACCCCGGTGATGCCGGGTTTGTGTCCGAGGAAGTGTCCATTCCCGTCGAACGTGGCGAAGCCCCGGCCTGGTATGTACCACCCCAAGTCCCGCGTGTCGCCGAGTCCCCCCTTCCTACCCAGACCCCTGAATTCGGAGAAGACACCTGGGCGATTATGGTTCACGGACGTGGCTCCCGGCGTACCGAAGGAATTCGTGCCCTGCGCGTCGCCGGCGCTCTAGGTATGCCGAGCTTATTGATTTCCTACCGCAACGACGGCAACGCCCCGCCGGCCGGAGATGGCCGATACGGGCTCGGAGCGACCGAATGGCCCGACGTGGAAGCTGCCATGCACTATGCGCTGAGTCACGGTGCCCGACAAGTCGTGATTTTCGGCTGGTCCATGGGTGGTGCGGTGTCCCTGCAATTGGCTGCCCAGTCACCGTTACGCGACCGGATTGCGGGGCTGGTCCTCGACGGACCGGTTATTAACTGGATTGATGTCTTGGCCTACCAGGCCCGGTTGAACCGGCTTCCCGACGCGGTGGGTCATCTGGGGCAATTTATGATTGCCAATAAATGGGCCCGTCGTCTTGCCGGGCTGGCAGCCCCGGTGGACTTGAAAGCCTTGAACTGGGTGGACCGGGCCGAGCAACTCCAGCACCCGGTGCTGATTCTGCACTCTGAAGACGACGACTTCGTTCCGATCGGGCCGGCTGGACAGCTGGCGAATCTGCGTCCGGATTTGGTCTCGTTGGTGCGATTCACCAAGGCCCGGCACACGCGAGAATGGAATGTTGACCCTGACCGCTGGGAACAAGCAACGCTGAGCTGGCTCTATGTGGTGCTCAGTGGCCCGCGACGTGTAGTGCCACAGTTATCGCGGTAGAGAAGCGGGCTGGGTTTAGACTATAGGGCAGAGTTTTATTGTTCGCACCCTGACCCCCATAAGGAGGCTCCATTGGCCGGTCACTCAAAATGGGCAACAACCAAGCATAAAAAAGCTGCCCTGGATGCCAAGCGCGCCAAAATGTTCGCCAAGCACATTAAGGCGATTGAGGTAGCCGCTCGTGCCGGTGGGCCAGATCTGGAAGGTAACCCGGCGCTGGATCTTGCAGTCTCCAAAGCCAAGAAGCAATCGGTGCCCAATGACAATATTGACCGTGCCATCAAGCGCGGTGCCGGTCTGACCGGTGAGGTCATTAACTACGAAGAGATTATCTACGAGGTTCGCGGTCCCGAAGGCTCGGCGTTGATGGTCGAATGCTTGACTGATAACAAGAACCGTGCCGCAGCCGAAGTGCGCCACACCGTCACCCGCAATAACGGCACCCTGGCCGACTCCGGGTCGGTCGCTTTCCTCTTCAACCGCCAAGGCGTGGTCCGCATGGACGCCGAGGGTAAAGAAGAAGACGAAATCCTGATGGCGGTCCTGGATGCCGGAGCCGAAGAAGTGGCCAAGTCCGGTGGTAGCTTCGAAGTCTACTCGGACCCCTCCGATCTGCAGGATGTAGCCAAAGCACTCGACGAAGCCGAGATCGACTACGAATCCGACGAAGTCGAGTTCGTGGCCACGATGAAGGTCGAGCTCGATGCCAAAGCTGCCCGCCAATTCCTGCGCTTAGCTGATGCTCTCGAAGAGCTCGACGACGTACAGAACGTCAGCTCCAACGTGGACATCACCGATGAGGTGGCCGCAGAACTTGAGAACGAGGACGACTAACCGGTGCGGGTTCCCAGCAAACCCTTGCGGGTGCTGGCGGTCGACCCGGGACTGACACGGTGTGGCATGGCCGTGGTCGACGTCGCCCCCAACCGGCAGGCCACTCTGGTGGACGTACGCGTGGTGGGGACTCCGAACACGGCCTCGATCGGTGAGCGACTGGCGACCATCGACGAGGCCATTGCCGATTTCTTTGAGTCGCACCGTCCCGACCACCTGGCCGTGGAGCGGATGTTCGCTCAAAACAACACGCCAACCGTAGTCGGTACCGCCCAAGCTTCCGGAGTGGTGATCGCAGCGGCGGGCCGACGCAATATTCCGGTCGCTTTGCTGACCCCCTCCGAGGTGAAAGCTGCGGTCACCGGAAACGGTTCCGCCGATAAAAACCAGGTCACCGCGATGGTAACCCGGGTCCTGGGCTTAGATTCGCCACCGAAACCCGCCGATGCAGCCGACGCGATGGCACTGGCGATCGCCCACGCCTGGCGCGGGGGACTCCACGGGCGTGGACTGGACACCGGGAAATTGACCAGCCCGGCCCGACCATCGAAATTTCCCGGTGCGACAGCAAAGAATTCCCGCCCCACAACCCCAGCCCAGCGAGCGTGGTTGGAAGCCGAACGGCGTGCCCGTTAACATCGGTTGCACCCTGCGGGGTACAGTGTTCGTAGATTAGTTCTATCATTTGCGGTACGGGCAGTGGACAAAACACCTGGCGGAGCTCGACGCACAGCTACGGAGGCTTCATGATTTCCTCGTTGACCGGAGTGGTTGAGTACCTCGGTGTCGATTCGGCGGTGCTCAATGTCAACGGCGTCGGCTATACCTTCTTCGCCACCCCGCAAACACTAGCGACACTGCGGATCGAGGACCAAGCACGCGTGCTGACCGAGCTGATCGTTCGTGAAGATGCCATGACCCTCTACGGGTTTCGCTCCCGGGACGAACGCGAAATTTTCACGACGATGCTGACCATCTCCGGGATCGGGCCACGGATCGCTCTGGCGATTCTGGCGGTCTATGCACCCGAAGAGGTCCGGCGCGCGGTCGCTCAAGACGACGATAAGGCCTTCACCCAGGTGCCCGGCATCGGTGCGAAAACCGCCCGCCGGATCATCCTGGAACTGTCCGGTAAGCTCGTACCGACCGAGAACCCCGCGCAACCAGGGCAGCTGAGCGGTGCCACGCCGGGCAATGACCCGGTGTGGCAGGAGCAAGTCCACGAAGCTCTCACCGGGCTCGGCTGGACCGACAAGGATGCCACCAAGGCGTTGAAATCCACTCTGGAACATGAACCCGAATTGCGCGAGTCACAGGACGTCTCCCAGGTTCTGCGCGCGACGTTGCGTCACCTGGGACAAGGACAACGTCGCCTCCACTCATAACACGTTCTCCGTCGGAAGGCATGCTAGATCGAGATGAGTACCAATCCCCACAACGCTGAGCAGGATTCCCGCCTGATCGGGCCCAGTGCCTCCACCGAAGAACGTGAAATTGAGGCCGCACTGCGTCCGAAGCATCTCGGAGACTTTGTAGGCCAATCCCGGGTTCGCGAACAACTGTCCTTAGTGCTCGAAGCCGCCAAACTCCGTGATGCCACCGCCGACCACGTGTTGCTCTCAGGTCCTCCGGGGCTGGGCAAAACCACCCTGTCGATGATTATCGCCGCGGAAATGAACGCCCCGCTGCGGATCTCCTCTGGTCCGGCCATCCAACACTCAGGTGACCTCGCTGCGATCCTTTCTTCGCTCACTGAGGGAGAAGTGCTCTTCCTGGATGAAATTCACCGGATGTCACGTCCAGCTGAAGAAATGCTCTATATGGCCATGGAAGATTTTCGGGTCGATATCGTGGTCGGCAAAGGTGCTGGGGCGACGTCCATTCCGCTCGAGCTCCCACCCTTTACGCTAGTCGGAGCCACCACCAGAGCGGGGCTCTTGCCGGGTCCCCTACGGGATCGGTTTGGTTTCACCGGTCACTTGGAGTTCTATGACGTGGCCGAACTCGAACTGGTGCTACGCCGCTCGGCAGCCATGCTGGATATGCGCCTGTCACCGGGAGCCTTTGCCGAAATCGCAACACGGTCCCGTGGTACCCCGCGTATCGCCAACCGACTGCTACGCCGGGTGCGTGACTGGGCACTGGTCCACCACCTTGACGAAGTGGATGCCCGGTCGGCCTCCACCGCCCTGGATATCTACGAAATTGACCGGCGTGGTTTGGACCGCCTCGATCGTGGCGTGCTCGAAGCATTGTGTCAGAAATTTGGCGGAGGCCCGGTCGGACTGTCCACCCTGGCCATTGCCGTCGGTGAAGAGGTCGAAACCGTCGAAGAAGTTGCCGAGCCCTACCTAGTGCGTGAAGGACTCCTGGGACGTACCCCGCGCGGGCGGATCGCGATGCCGGCGGCCTGGGAACATTTAGGACTTGATGTTCCTCACAACGCAGAGGTGCAGTCAATGTGGCGACTCGCAGAATCCCAGACCGATGAACCCGGTCAGACCTCTCCGTTATTCGGCCCAGATGACTTCTCCCGGGACGAGTCCCACGACTAGATCCGGGCAAAAATCAAGCGACCGTGCCGTGAGAATGGTCTCCAGCGTGAAGGTGACCCTTAAGAATTAGGCCCGACCTCAGGTGCCTAAGGTAGCCTGAGAATAATGCGTTCCACCACGAGACTTGTCGTGGTGGAAGATCTAGACATCATTGTCCCGAGGAATTGGATCGATACATGCACTTTGCTGACCTGACTCATCTCGTCAACCCACTGGCTCAGAATGCTGAAGGTGGCGGCGGTTTTGGCGCTGGCTTTTTGATCGTCATGCTGGTCATCTTCGGTCTGCTGATCTTCTTGTCCATGCGTGGCACCCGGAAACAGCAGAAGAAGCAGATGGAAACTCGCCAGGCCTTGGCCCCGGGCGTTGAGGTCATGACCGCTGCCGGAATCTTCGGTACCGTGATTTCGGTCAACCACGACGACAATAAGGTGGTCCTTGAGGTCTCGCCCGGCAACAGCGTGACCGTACACCTGCAGACCATTGCTCAAGTCATCGAACCGGTGGCAGACACCGCTGACTCGACTGCTAGCTCGGAACCAACACCGGATGAGTCCAACAAGATCGTGATCAACAGCGAGAACCGCGACGCCACCGACACTCAGGCATCGGGTAACCCGGAGGATCCCCGCGAAGAATACGGTTCGACCGAGGAGACCGACAAAGATTCCCCAAACGACGACGAGAAGAAATAACCACCAGACCATCACGAAAGGTTCAGCACCCCGGGGTGCTGAACCTTTCGTGAGTCCGCACTCCAGAACTGAAAGATCCACACCATCATGGCCTCAAAAACCCCCCAAGGGCGCGCGCGACGCACTCTGGGCTGGCTGGCAGCGATAGTCGTCGTGCTGGCTGGCATCCTCGGCGTAGGTATCGCCACCAACCAAACCAATGGCTTGCCCCTGCTCGCCTTGGACCTCGAAGGCGGTACCCAGATGGTGCTCTCACCGCAGACCGCCTCTGGTGAAGAAGTCACCGACGAAACGCTGAACCAGGCCGTCGAGATTATTCGTGCCCGTGTGGATGGTTCCGGTGTCTCGGAAGCTGAAATTAATACCCAAGGCGATAACAACGTTGTGGTCGCCCTGCCCGGCAACCCGGATCAACAAACCCGCGATTTAATCCAGGCCTCGGCCAATATGGAATTCCGCGCGGTCCTCCAAGGCGCCCCGGGTATTGCTACCCCGGAAGAGGAGCGCCAAGACGTGGAGGACTTCCCCGAGCCAGAGGCGGAACCCGAAGATGGCTCGGATCAGAACTGGATCACCCCAGAGCTGGCCTACGAGTTTCAAAACACCGACTGTCGTGAGCAACAACAGCAGGAAATAAACGAACAACTACCCACAGATGAAGCGGTCGTCGCCTGTGACCCTGAGTATGGGATGAAATACATTCTGGGCCCCGTCGAAGTTGAAGGGACCCAGATCGACAACGCCGACTACGGTATGGCACAGACCCCAACTGGAGTGTCGGCTAATAACTGGGTGGTCAACCTCAGCTTCGACGACGAGGGCACCGAGGCCTTCCGCGAGGTCACTCAGCGCATCACGGGCATGCCGGAACCACAGAACCAGTTTGCGATTGTCCTGGATGGCACCATCGTTTCCGCACCGCGTTCGAATGCGGTGATCACCGACGGCCGTGCCACCATTGAAGGAAACTTCACCGAAGTATCGGCCCAAGCCCTGGCCGAACAGCTCCAATATGGTGCTCTGCCGATTAGCTTCACTATCGAATCTGAACAACAGATTTCGGCGACCCTGGGCCAGGACCAGTTGTTCTGGGGCGTGGTGGCTGGACTGATCGGTTTGGGCCTGGTGGCGGTCTACCAGTTCTACCAGTACCGTGCCCTGGGTTTTGTCACCCTGACCTCGTTGCTGGTGATGTTCCTGCTGACCTACGTGGCGATCGTGTTGCTGGGTTGGTCGGATAATTATCGATTATCGCTGGCCGGTATGGCCGGTATTATCGTCGCCGTTGGTCTGACCGCGGACTCCTTTATCGTCTACTTTGAAAGAATCAAGGACGAAATGAGGTCGGGGCGACGGTTCGAATCAGCCGTGGAATTCGGGTGGTCGCGGGCTAAACGTACCATTATCGTTTCTAAGGCCGTGAACCTGCTGGCCGCGGTAGTGCTGTACTTCGTGGCTGTCGGTAATGTCCGCGGTTTCGCCTTCACTCTGGGCCTGACGGCACTGATCGATGTGTTGCTGGTGTTTATGTTCACCCACCCAGTTATGCAACTGTTAGCACGAACGAAGTTCTTCGGTGGCGGACATCCGCTGTCGGGGATGGACCCCTCGTTGCTGGGACAAAAAGCGCTCTACCAGGGCGCTGGCCGGGTCCGGGAGTTTAACGACGAACCCAGCCGGGCACCCGTGAAGAAGAAAAAGATCAAGGGCAGAGCCAAAGAAGCTCAGCGACGCCAAACCATTGCCGAGCGCAGGCAACAAGAGCGTGAGGAAAAGCTTGGTCTGACACAGGACGAGAAGACCACGGAGGACGCAGAATGAGTAGCATCGCTGAGTGGGGAAATAAACTCTATACGGGCAAAAAGTCCTACCCGTTTATCCAGAAGTGGCGACTGTGGTTTTCCATCGCGGCTATAGTGCTACTGGTGGCAGTCGGTATCACCGTGGCACGGGGTGGCTTCAACTTCGGCATTGAGTTCCGTGGTGGGTCCGAGTTCACCGTCTCCTCGGTGCAGAACACCGACCCGACGGTGGGCGAGCAGGCCGTGACCGACGTCGTTGCTGAGGTGGAAGCCACCGCGACCAATATCGCGCCCGGAACCATGCGGGTTCAAACCGAAGAGCTCACCGATGACCAGACCCTTGAGGTGGCCTCCAATCTGCAAGAGGCCTATCAGGTCTCGGCCAATGACGTGACCTCCAGCTTCGTGGGCCCGACCTGGGGTGAGGCGATTTCTCAGCAGATGTTGATTGGCTTGGTGATCTTCATTGTGCTGGTTACCGTGCTGATGGCCATCTACTTCCGGACCTGGAAGATGTCGTTGGCAGCAGTGCTGGGGTTGTTCTACGTGGTGGCCCTCACCGTGGGAATCTATGGGGCCACCGGGTTTGAGGTCACGCCCGCAGCCATTATTGGGTTCCTGACCATCTTGTCCTACTCGCTCTACGACACGGTGGTCGTCTTCGATAAGATTCGTGAAAATACCGCGAATATGGACGAGAATACCGTCAGAACCTTCCGCGAGATGGTCAACCTGGCGGTTAACCAGACCTTGGTCCGGTCCATTACCACCTCTATAGTAGGTATTTTGCCGGTCGGGTCGATTCTGTTTATTGGTGCCGGGCTTCTCGGGGCAGGGACCCTGCGCGATATTTCGCTATCGATCTTCGTGGGGATTATCGTCGGTACCTTGGCCACACTGTTTATTCAGGCGCCACTGTATGCACTGCTGCGGGGTGGGGAAGACAAAGTCAAAAACCATGATCGCAGAGTGCTCAACCTCCGTGAGGAAACCGGTCTGCGCCCTGAGGACGTGACTGAAGAACAAATTACGACAGCCTAACGGCGCCGGACCGTCGCACCACAGTCCGTCCCCCCGGTGCTACCGGTGTTTTGTCACCGGCGACATCGGGGGACTAGTGTATGAAAACAATCAACCACAATCCGTACTGGAATCAGCGTTTGGGTTCCAGAGGTCAGCGGAGAGAAAGCGGGGCGGTGCCGGATGAGTAGTACTTCTGATGCGCAAAAATCCGGTCGCCACGGTGCCGGAGGGCAACGGTCTGCGCCCAAACGTCACCGCTCCCGACTGGCCAGGCTCACCGGCAGGATGGGCGGCACAGACTATTCGCCCATCCTGGAGCCGTTGATTCGTACGCTCAAGGTCCGCCACCCCAAAGAAGACCTGGACGTGATTATCCGGGCCTTCACCATTGCTGAACAACACCATGACGGCCAATTCCGTAAGTCGGGGGACCCCTACATTACCCACCCGGTGGCAGTGGCCACGATCTTGGCTGAATTGGGTATGACGGGCACGACGTTGGCGGCAGCGCTGTTGCATGACACCGTCGAGGACACCTCCTACTCCCTCGAGCAGCTCACCGCCGAATTTGGCGAAGAAGTCGCCCTGCTCGTCGACGGTGTCACCAAGCTCGATAAAGTGCATTTTGGTGCCGCCGCACAAGCAGAGACTGTGCGCAAAATGGTGTTGGCCATGGCCAAAGATGTCCGCGTGCTCCTGATCAAACTCGCTGACCGTCTGCACAATGCGCGCACCTGGCGCTACGTGCCACCGGAGTCCTCGGCTCGGAAAGCCCAAGAGACCCTGGAAATCTATGCCCCTTTGGCCCACCGGCTGGGCATGAACACGATCAAGTGGGAGTTGGAGGATCTCTCATTTGCCGCCTTGTGGCCGAAAATGTACTCCGAGATTGTGCGCCTAGTGGGGGAGCGCACTCCGGAGCGACAAAAAAATATTGCCCAGCTGACCGACATCATCGAACAGACCCTGCGCGAGGCGAAAATCAATGCCACGATCACCGGTCGCCCCAAGCACTACTACTCGATCTATCAAAAGATGCAGGCGCGCGGAAAAGAGTTCAACGATATCTACGATCTGCTCGGGGTCAGGGTCATGGTGGACTCTGTGCGCGACTGCTATGCGGCCTTAGGCGTGCTACACGCCAAGTGGTCGCCGATGCCGGGGCGTTTCAAAGACTATATTGCGATGCCGAAGTACAACATGTATCAGTCGCTTCACACCACGGTGATCGGGCCCCGCGGTAAACCGGTGGAAATCCAGATCCGCACCCATGAAATGCACCATCGGGCCGAATACGGTGTGGCAGCCCACTGGAAGTACAAGCATCGCGGTGGTGGGAACGCCGCGGACACCGCGAGCACACCCGGTTGGCTGAAGGCCGTGTTGGATTGGCAAAAAGATGCTCAGGACCCCGACGACTTCTTGGACTCGCTTCGGACCGAAATAGGGTCCTCCGAGGTCTACGTTTTTACACCGCAAGGTGAAATCAAAGCCCTCCCATCGGGCTCGACACCGGTGGATTTCGCGTACGCGGTTCACACGCAGGTGGGGCACCGTACCGTAGGTGCCAGGGTCAATGGTCGCTTGGTGGCCTTGAACTACGTGCTGAATCACGGTGACTGGGTCGAAATCTTCACCTCCAAGTCCGAAGATGCCGCACCCAGTCAAGACTGGTTGGGCTTCGTCCGCTCCGGTCGTGCTCGACATAGAATCCGGCAATGGTTCTCGAAAGAACGTCGCGACGAAATTGTCGAACGTGGCAAGGAGCTGTTGACCAAAGAAGCCCGCAAACATCCGTTGCCACTCCAGAAGATCATGAACGCCGGGATTCTGGGCGATGTGGCCGACCAACTCAACGTTGGGGGAGTCTCCGGGGTTTACGCGGCGATCGGTGATGGCAACGTGTCGGTTGAGAATGTGCTGGATCGGGTGGAGAAACTGGTATCACCTCCCGAGCCGGAACCGAAGCTGGTGGACGATAACGACCCCGACACCATCTCCCTGCCACTCATTCCAAGACCAACCCGCGGCTCGGATTCTGGCGTGGTGGTTCCGGGAGCCGGAGACGTGATGGCAAAACTGGCCCGGTGCTGCACCCCGGTGCCACCCGATGAGATCATCGGATTCGTCACCCGTGGTACTGGCATTTCGGTCCACCGTGCCGACTGCAACAACATCAGTAATCTCGCCAACGATTCGGAGCGTCTCATCCAGGTCGATTGGCAACCAACCCAGGACTCGGTGTTCATTGTCGACATCACCGTTGACGCCCTGGACCGGACCTCGTTGCTCTCTGATGTCACCCGGATCCTTGCTGAACACCACGTCAATATCCTCTCGGCCACGTCCACCACCCGGAAGAACAGGATCGCCTCGTCGAGCTTCGTGTTCGAAATGGGAGATCCCGGCTACCTGAAGCACCTGCTCAATGCGATTCGTCGGATCGATGGTGTCTACGAGGTTTACCGGTCCTCCGAGCGGAAAAAGCGCTCGAGTAAGAAATAATCCCTAGGCTGCTGGCTGGACGAGCTGACGATAACGGGCTATCGCGGTCTCCATCCCCGCCAGATGACGCTGTGACGCCAGCGTTCGGGCCAGCCGAGCCTCATCACAGTGCGGTAAGAGCTCGCTGACGGTGCGGAGCTGGTGATTTCCCGGAAAGAAGCGCAACAGGTCGATGATCGTTTGTTCCACACTGGTAAACAGGATCGGACCCAGACTCAAAATGAGCCCGTGGTGGAGGCTCGTCTCCACAGCCTGCATGTACTCGATTTTGCGCATCGTGACCTGGATGCCACGCGTCTTCGACCGCGACATCCGTCGAGGGTGACCACTGACCGCCTGAAAATCCGCTGGTGCAGGGCCTGAGAGATGAATCCAGGCTGCGGTGGAATGAGATAGCGCCCAACGTCCGGTAAATAAGTTGGCACCAAAGCAATAGGCGGCTACTGCTCGTTGCAACACGCTATCGGGATGTTCGGTCTTGATGAAGCTCCCGCCAACTTGTTCACGGATCACGCCACGTAACTGCAAAGCCTGCAATTCGCCTGGGCTCAACGGTGCGTCGGGATGAATTAAGCGACTTACCGCACGGTCGAGACGTTGGCGGGTGGTGGGAACCGGGATCGAGGACGAAGTGTCTGGCTGAGGCATGCCTCCAGAATGTCACGAGGTGGCACCGGGAAAAATACTCAGGACACCATTGTGGACAGCCAGTACTTGGTAGCTGAGGCGGGTGTTCCCGCTGTGGACAGCTAGCCCCGAGGTCTTCATTAACGACCTCGTCGAGACGATCGATCGTGCAGTTACTCGGCCGAGGCTTGGACCGCTTGCAACCAAGCCCGGCGGGCGTCCAGTGCTTCTTGCTTCTCAGCAATCTTGCGTTCATCGCCGGCTTCTTGGGCTTGTGCCAATTCTGTCTCCAGTTGAGCGATGGTTTCTTCGAGCTGGGCCAGGGCAGAATTGGTGCGTGCCTTAGTTTCCGGGTTGGTTCGTGACCAGTGGTCATCCTCGATCTGTTGCAACGCGTCTTCAAGTTCGCGGAAGCCAGCATCCATGCGCGAGATATCCTTGCGCGGAACCTTTCCGGCCTCATCCCACCGAGTGCGTAGATCATTCATGGTAGCCCGGGCTTTCTCGACATCGGTAAAGGGCAGAAGGCTGCGACCTTCCTCCAGGATTTGTTCCTTGACCTGAAGATTCTGCTGGAATTCGCGATCGATCTCGTCGTGAGCGGCCTGACGAGCACCGAAGAACACGTCCTGAGCGGCGCGGAAACGAGCCCACAGCGCATCGTCTTCCTTGCGCGCCGCCCGCGGAGCTTTCTTCCACGCCGTCATCAGATCACGGTACTTCTGCGTGGTGCGAGCCCAATCCGTGGAATGCTGTAGCTCTTCAGCCTCACTGATCAGCTTCTCCTTGACCTTCTTGGCCTCAGCATTCTTGCTATCCAGTTCCGAGAAAAAGGCCCGGCGCGCCTTATCGAACCGATTCCGAGCCGAACGGAACCGCTTCCACAGTGCATCTTCGACGTCTTTGGATAACCGCGGGCCGGATTTCTGGAGTTCCCGCCAGCTCTCAAAGAGCTCCTTCATCCGGTTGGAGGTCTTCTTCCAGTGAATCTGTTGGGGATCTTGTGCAGCCAGTTCCTCGGCTTCGTTGACCACTGCTTCACGCTGCTGGCGCTGTTCTTCCAAGGCCTCGGCCCGGGCCTGCTTTTCCCGCTCGCGCCGATTCTCGAGGGCGGTGGAAAGCTGTGCAACCTTCTCCCGCAACGCTGACATATCACCGACCATGCCACGAGCCTCCACGGCATCGGCTAGAGGCTTCAGCGTCTTCGTCAGCTCGTTGGTGGCGGTATCGGTGGACAAGCGTTGCTCCAGCAGGAGCAACTGTGCCATCACGTCATCGTATTTGCGCACGAAGTATGCCAGCGCTTGGTCTTCAGTGGCATCGGTGACCTGACCTACTTCGAGCCGGTCGTCACCATCGATCAAGAACACGGTGCCGTCCTCGGCGACATCAGCGAACGGGCGCGCCTGTGCCAGATCCGTGTGGAAGTCCGGCACGGCCGGAGCAACCGGAGTCTTCGGCGTCGCCGTGGCCGGTACTGTCAGCGGAGTCCCCGGTTTGGGAGCCAGAGCGCTGGGTTTGGGGGCCGGCGTCGGCTCGGGGGCCGATTCGGTAGCTACCGTGGATGCCAACACGTCCTGTTCCTGGGCCTCAGCGGCTTCCTGGACCTCAGTACCATCGGCGGACTGTTGGTCCACAGCCTGGCTTTCTGTCGCCTGGCTGTTCTGTTCGGCATCGGATAAGACGGGTTGTGGGTTGTCGGATTCTTGACCGTTAGTCACCGCTAAAACTCTCCTGGTATTGGCCGGGTGTGCCTGCCTCCATAAAGTGGAGAATCGGCACACATGGTCACAAATAGCCTACCCCGATAGGCATAGAATGGCATGGTATTCAGTGAATCGATGCCGAAATGACATCCCAGCGGCATCACCGCAATCGACCCCTGGAGAACGCAACAGACTATGGCACGGAAGAGCTCCCTCTCTGGCTTCAACGAATGGTTACCAGCTGAACGCATGGTGGAATTGCATGTGTTACAGACATTGACCGAGGTCTTCCGGCTCCATGGGTTCACCAATATTGAAACTCGTGCTGTGGAAACCCTCGGTACCCTGTTACGTAAGGGAGAGATCGACAAAGAGGTCTACGCGGTGTCACGCCTGCAAGGCGATGAAGACCAAGCCAGCGACGACCCCAACCGCCTGGCATTGCATTTCGACCTCACCGTTCCCTTCGCCCGGTACGTCACCGAAAACGCCGGATATTTGCACTTCCCATTCCGCCGCTACCAAATTCAGAAAGTCTGGCGGGGTGAACGCCCCCAAGAAGGTCGTGCCCGTGAATTCACCCAGGCCGATATCGATGTGGTCGGTGACGGTCAGCTGGGTTTCCGCTACGACATCGACGTCGCCCTCGTGATGGCCGAAGCCCTCAGTAAACTTCCCATTGGCGAGTTCACCATTCGGATTAATAATCGCAAACTCGCCGAAGGCTTTTACCGTGGGATTGGGTTGGACGACACTGAGGGCGTGTTGCGCAATATTGACAAGCTAGAAAAAATCGGTGCTGAGAAGGTTGCCGAAGCGTTGCAGGATGAAGTTGGTGCCACCGCTCAACAGGCCGAACAAGCCCTGGCCTTGGCCCAGATTCGCACCGAAGACACCGGATTCGTTGATCAAGTTCGTGCTCTCGGCGTGGAACACGAACTGCTGGAGGAAGGTCTGACCGAGCTGGCCGAGGTCATCGATCAGCTCCACCGCCGGGTTCCGGGCACCGCCGTGGCGGACTTATCCATTGCCCGTGGTTTGGACTACTACACCGGTACGGTGTATGAAACCGTGCTGGTCGGTCACGAACAACTCGGGTCAATTTGCTCTGGTGGTCGCTACGACTCGCTGGCCACCAAAGGCAAGCGCAGTTTCCCCGGTGTGGGGCTATCCATCGGCGTGACTCGCCTGGTGATGCGTATCCTGTCGCAGACCATGGCCGAAGCCTCGCGCTCGGTACCCAGCTGTGTGCTGGTGGCGCTGACCCACGATCAGGACTGGGACACCGCACTGGATACCGCTCAACAGTTGCGTGAGCGTGGCATTAGCACCGAGGTCGCGGTCTCGGCCGAGAAATTCGGTAAGCAGATCAAATACGCCGATAAGCGGGGCATCCCCTTCGTGTGGTTCTCCTCGGTCGCTGAGGATGGCAGCGTCTCCCACGAGGTGAAAGATCTTCGCTCCGGGGAACAAGTCCCAGCTGATCCCACCACCTGGATGCCACCGGCCGACGACCTGGACCCTCAGGTACGAGCCACACGTTAGGGGCCAGCGCGCCTCCAGGCCACAGGCTCCAGGCACGAGACAGAGCCGGTAGAATACAAAGCTGATCGTGTCCACGAGCATCAGATAGACAAACCACAACACGTTTAAGGGGTCGTTGCACTGTGTTGCGCACTCATCAGCTTGGCGAGCTCACCGCCGAGAACATCGGAGAAACCGTCACCGTGGCAGGCTGGGTGGCCCGCCGGCGCGATCACGGAGGGGTAGCCTTCGTCGATCTGCGTGATGTCTCGGGGCTGGGCCAGATCGTCATCCACGATGAGGCAGATTTCGATCACCTGCGCAACGAATACGTCCTGCAGGTTACCGCCGAGGTCCGACGTCGCCCCGAAGGCAACGAGAATCCGAACATCACTTCCGGGGACGTCGAGCTGTTTGCCTCGGAGGTCACTGTACTCAATGCCGCCGCCCCGTTGCCCTTCCAGATCGATGAGCACGTCGAAGTCGGGGAAGAAGCCCGCCTGCGCTACCGGTACCTGGATCTGCGTCGCCCGGAGCCGGCCCGGATTATCCGCCTACGCTCGGAGGTCAACCGGGTGGCACGCACGTTGCTGGCCGAGGAAGGATTCCATGAGGTCGAAACCCCAACCCTGACCCGCTCCACTCCAGAAGGCGCTCGCGACTTCTTGGTTCCGGCCCGGCTAGCACCGGGCTCGTGGTATGCGCTACCGCAGTCCCCGCAACTGTTCAAGCAGCTTTTGCAAGTGGGCGGTATTGAACGCTACTACCAGATCGCCCGTTGCTACCGCGACGAGGACTTCCGCGCCGACCGTCAGCCAGAGTTCACCCAGCTGGATATTGAGGCATCGTTCGTAGAAGAAGACGACGTGATCGAGTTAGCCGAAAAAATCATTGCCCAGCTATGGTCGCTGATCGGGGTGGAACTGTCGGCCCCATTTCCGCGGATGACCTACGCGGAGGCCATGGCCTCATACGGGACGGACAAGCCGGATTTGCGCTTTGGCTTGGAACTGACCGAGCTGACCGAGTACTTCGCTAACACCCCTTTCCGGGTGTTCCAGAACGACTACGTCGGCGCTGTGGTGATGCCCGGTGGCGCTTCCCAGCCGCGTCGCACCCTGGACGCCTGGCAAGAATGGGCCAAGCAACGCGGGGCCAAGGGGTTGGCCTACGTGCTGATTCAGGATGACGGTGAGCTAACCGGCCCGGTCGCGAAGAATATTTCCGAAGACGAAAAGGCCGGGCTGGCTGATGCCACCGGCGCCCAGCCCGGGGACTGCATCTTCTTCGCAGCCGGCAAGCCCACCGAGTCCCGTGCGCTACTGGGGGCAGCTCGGGTGGAAATCGGTCACCGCACCGGTTTGATTAAGCACCCCTCCGAAATCGCCGCAACCGACCAAGACTGGGCATTCGTCTGGGTTGTGGATGCTCCGATGTTCGAACCCGCTGACGAAGCGGTGGCCGCCGGAGATGTGGCCGTTGGGTCCGGCGCCTGGACAGCGGTCCACCATGCCTTCACCTCGCCCAAACCGGAGTTTTTGGACACTTTCGACACCGACCCGGGCTCGGCATTGGCCTATGCCTACGACATTGTCTGCAATGGCAATGAAATTGGTGGTGGCTCGATTCGTATCCACAATCCCGAGGTTCAGCAACGTGCCTTTAACGTCATGGGCATTACCGATGAGGAAGCCCGGGAGAAGTTCGGGTTCTTGCTGGATGCTTTCCAATACGGGGCACCCCCGCACGGCGGAATTGCCTTCGGGTGGGACCGGATCGTGGCCCTGCTGGCCGGAACCGACTCAATCCGTGAGGTGATCGCCTTCCCGAAGACCGGTAACGGTTTCGACCCACTCACCCAGGCTCCGGCGCCGATCACCGCTCAGCAGCGCAAGGAAGCTGGCGTGGATGCGAAACCGGAGCCCACGACATCCGAGAAGTCAGAATAATCTGACCACCTGTGCAGAGTGCTGGAACGGGGTCCGGGGGGCTTCTATCGTTTTCGTCAAGCCGCTGGTGTTAGTGGGGCTGGTTGAGATTCGTAGAAGGTACCGTTTCTGAGTATAGCGAATAGGACGTCAGTTCTTCGACGGGCTAGGGCGATGAGGGCTTGGTTGTGACGTTCCCCTTCGGCGCGTTTTTTATCATAGTAGGCGCGCGAAGCGGGGCTGTCTTTGATCGAGGCAAAGGCAAACAAAAACAGCGCTCGTTTGAGGACTTTGTTGCCACGTCTGCAGGGCGCTTGGCCGCGGGTCGAAGTCCCCGATTGGCCGGTGACGGGTGCGATGCCAGCAGACGCGGCCAGGTCTGTTGCGGATTTAAAGTCTTTGCCCACCACTTCGGTGAGGATTCGTGCGACTGCCCTGATCCCTACGCCGGGCATGGACGTCAGGAAGTCGGTAAAGGGGTGGGCATCAACTACTGACAGGATCTCAGTTTCGATGTCGAGTCGCTGTTGGGTGAGCTGCTGAAGTTGGGTAGCCAAGCGCCCGATAATATGTTCAGCGGCTCTGGTTCCGGTCACGACGGTGGTTTGTTCGGTGAGTGTTGCCAAGATCTCGTCGGTGAGTCGCATCGGGATACGGGGCGCGAGTTTCGTGAACCGGTTCTGAAGTGTCCTCGCCCGGCCCGTTGGAGGGTTGCTGGGGTGGGATACCGGCCCAGTAGATCCACCACCGCTGGATGAGCGAGTCGAGGTTCTAGTACTGTCTCGAGCGAGGGATGGATCTGGGTCAGCAGGCCTGGCAAGCGATTGCGCACCTGGGTCAGTTGTGCGGCAGTTCGGCAATGTGCTCTTCAGCTACAGTCATACCGCCCAGCGTATGGGGCATGGTGCCTGCTGTTTCAGCGATAATGTCGGCGTCTCGAGCGTCCGTTCTGGCCTGGCCCGGATGCAGATCGGCTACCCGGCGCATGGTTAATCCAGGCAAATACGGCATCTGAATCCCAAGGTGTTGGGCAACGGCAATTACCAATGTGCCGAGAGTCTTGGGCTGATCCACTACCACCCACAGCTTAGCGTGTGGGGCCACAAGTTCTTTCAGCAGTTCCTGAATCCTCGGTTCAGATGGTGGCGGTGATTTGTCATGTACCAGCGTGCTATCGGGTGTGACAGTGGTGGCATGATGGTTGGTCTGGACGATGTTGATGCCACGAAACAGGTGGAGTTTTATCGGCCAGTTTCTGTGGTTCATTCCAGTACACGACAAGCTCACCGAGGGTTCGTGCGTTCACATTCACGTGACACAGTGCCACCATAATGCCACCATGATCAGAGCGTGCTTGTCGTAGCGATCCGAACGAACCAGACTGAAGTGCCCCGGGTTTTGTTCCTAGGTGTAGTTCCTCGGGAGGTTGTGAACACTCGCGGTAGGATGAAGACCTCCGGTACAGATGGGGTTTACCACAACACTCATCAATCCGGAGGTCTTCATGTCCCACCCTAATGCACCCCTGACGCCCGAAGGTCGCCGACGCCTGGCCGTGCTCATCGTCGAGGAGGGGTGGAGGATTCGTCGAGCTGCCGAGCGATTCCAAGTGTCACCCGCTACCGCGTCGAAATGGGCGACACGGTATCGGGCCGGAGACCCGTTGACCGACCGCTCGTCTCGACCCCGGCGCTGTCCCAACCGACTGTCACCCCGGCGAGAACGCCGCATTATTGCGCTTCGGTTTACCCGGCGGTGGGGCCCACATCGGATCAGTTACCACCTGGGGATCGCTCGATCGACGGTGGGGCGGGTGTTAGCACGGTACAACATGCCACCACTGGCCTGGTTGGATCAGGCCACCGGACTACCGATGCGCAAACTTTCGCCAGTGCGTTACGAGAAGGCCACCGCCGGGGAGCTGGTGCATGTCGACATCAAAAAACTCGGCCGGATCCCTGATGGTGGCGGCCACCGGAAACTCGGGGCAGCTGGACGCAAGAACAACGGGTATGGCAACACAGGCCGCGGCTACGCCTACCTGCATCACGCGGTGGATGACCACTCCCGGCTGGCCTATTCCGAGATCCTGCCCAATGAACGCCAAGACACCGCCGCCGCCTTCTGGCAACGCGCCCAAGCGTTCTTCACCGATGCTGGCATCACCGTCACCGCGGTGATGACCGATAATGGCTCCTGCTACCGCTCACGCCTGTTCAACGACACGCTCGGCCCAGAGATCAAACACCGGTACACCAGACCCTATCGGCCGCAAACCAATGGCAAAGTTGAACGCTTCAACCGCACCCTAGCCCAAGAATGGGCCTACGCTGAAACCTACTACAGCGACGAAGCCCGAGCCGAGACCTATGCTGACTGGTTGCACTACTATAATCACCACCGACCCCACACCGGCATCGGAGGCTCAACGCCCGCCCAACGCGTTCACAACCTCACGGGGAATTACAACTAGGGCGGCGTCGCGAAGGCTACGGACACTTAATCCCCGAGCCTTAGATTGGCGGTACCCACGAGAAGTAAGGAAGCCGCCAACACGGTGTGTGTTTAACGTCGTGCAGATGAACTCGACGGTGAAATGATTCCGGTGTTTATCGATGAACTGGATCATTTCCGACGTTTTGGGTCGAGTTTCGATGCGAAAAAAACCGACGCGGCCTTTAACAGCTCGTTGGTGTCGCGAAGTTCTTGATTCTCACGCCGAAGCTTGGCTACCTCTGCCACGAGGTCTTCGGACAACAGCTCGGCAATACGACCGTCACGGCGAGCCGCTTGTGTCCACTGCCGAGCAGTATGCCATGAGACGCCCAGCTTCGGCGCAACTGCCTGGCACGCAGCCTGCATCGACATGTTCTCTGCCAGGATGCGATCCTCCACCAAGCGAACCACGCGGTCCTTCACATCCTGGTCAAATTTTCTTGGCAAGTTCCAGATTTTCCCATCTACTCAGACGGAACAAAACCTGGGACACTTCAATCGAAGTATGAGATTGACAACTCGAGGTGGGATGCCCACGCGATCTCTGCCCGAATGCCGGCGCTGACCCGTGCGGTGTAGATCCACCTGGCCTCACATTTGGTCAGCAGGATCCGGTTGAAAAACGTCACCAACTCGCGCTGATCGGGGGTCGGTGACGTCCATGAACTGTGGGAACAACAGATGCGGGGCTAGCGGAATCTTCCGACGCGACACCGCGTGGGCACAAAACTCACGTGCAAGCTCCACGTTGGTTGCCACGTCCCCGGCGTACTGTGAGCAGATGTAGACCAGGGTCCGGTAGCCGTACTCCACTCAATGCAGAGTCGTCAGCGCCTTATAAGCTGTCGGGTCCGCACAGCCATGCGCGTTCAGGTGCTCGAAGCCCAGGTCGAGTGTCGCGGCGCTCATGCTGCACCGCAGTCGTTTTGTTCGATGACCGGCAACAGGCCGCACTGGTTTTTCAGCAGGTCGTACATAAACAGACGGCCTTTCTTCGTCCAGTACATGTGGGTACGGGTTTTGCCCGCGTCGTACTCATGGGTCTCGGATTGCGCGTAGCCTTCCTGCGTGAAGGGTGCGTAGAGGAACCAACGGCCCGAGCGATGGAACTGCACCCCCTCCTCGTGGAGGATCTGGTTAAGCCGCTTCACAGACAGGCCATAGTCCTTAGCGATCTCCGTTGTTGTGATCAGCGAATCGGACTGGAGCACCAGGTCGTAATAAGAGATCTTCGGGCGCGACTTCAGAATCAGCTGCGCTTGCACCAGGTTCTCGGCGACGAGGGCATCGTTGCGTTCCTGCTCAGCGATGAGCGCCTCCAACGCGGCCAGCAGCGCCCTCGGGTTACTGCGGATCTCCTCGATCGCATACACGCCATGGCGACGGATCGACGGAAGGACTTCGTCGACACCCCCAGGACTCGAAAGCTTGGGCAGAGGCAAGCTTTCACGAGAAGACGAGGCGGTAGAGGTCACCTTCGGTGATGAACCGGGCTTGCTGGGTGCCACCAGCGGTGTCGAGGGGGTAGTGTTTCACGACCTTCTTGCAGTGGCGCGACAGGGCGTCTTTCGTGTTGGCATACCCGAAAGCGGTGGAGACATCACGGTTGCAGAAAAAAAGACCTTGCTGTCGGTCTCGACAGTACGCACGGTTCCAAAAGCATCATTGGTGAATACTCGAAGGCCAGCTGCCATGACCTGCTCCTTTCTAGGAGGCCGTCGACATCAAGGGCAACTCAGGGGTGAGCGCAGAAATTATGGCTTTCTGGAAGAAGGGCTTTGGCAGGGGGCGGTTTATAACCACGCCAGCAGAAAAAGCTCTATCCGTGATCTCAGATGTGCCCGCGAGGTTCTGCCGAGGACTCCTAATGCCGCCGCTTCGATGCGGACTGCCGGCCAGCCCCGCTTGGCATCCAGGATGCAGGTGACCTGGAATAACCGTGATGCACGAGCCTTCGCAGGTTCGGGAAGGTCAGAAGCCAGTAGCGCCTGCATCCACGCCGACTTCTGCAAGGATTCACGACAATAGTCTGATCTGAGTTCTTCTTGATGCTCGCATCAACAGTGCGCTCACGATGAAACCTAGTGCGATCATGATGACAGAGCCCTCGATTCCGATTCGACCCCCTGTGAGCCAATCAGGCCCGTAGATATCAGCGATGAATAGCCCTGGCTCTGTCGGGACGCCTGACACGTTCAGTCCGAAGATTGCTGTTTGCGTGAAGTTCCAGGCCGCGTGTATGCCGATGACGAACCACAGTCTTTGGGTGAGCAGGTATGCTGCGCCGAATAGGATACCAGCTTGCAATGCAATGCTGACCGCGCTGAGGAGAGATGCGCTGGGGTTGCCTAGATGGAGCAGTCCGAACGCTACTGAGGTGAGGGTGAGTGCGGGCACTGTGCCGATCTTCCCAATAAGGACGCGTAGCAGAATACCGCGCATCACTACTTCCTCCCCGAAGGCACTCCCGAGTCCGAGAAGCAAGCCAGACAGGAGACCACGGCCCACGACGAGGTCAGTGGTGCGGTAGTTGCCGAGCACGAATAGCACTGCTACGGCCGTGGCAATGACCCCGGCACCGACTAGAGCGCCGTAGCCGAACTCACGGAAAGCACCCTTGCGCTCCAACTCGTATACCGGCCGCCGTGCGAGGTATCTGGCTACGAACGCCATCACGGCGATGGCGGCCACAATCTGTAACGCCATGCCTACCGGCTGACCTGGCCAGGTTGTGACCAGTGCTTCACCCCAAGTTGTCGCCCCCTGCATCCCATAAGCGATGCTAACTTGTGTGATGCCCGCAACCGAAGCTGCAACGAGCCCGAGCGGGACGCCAAGGATGAGTTGGACCCAAGGCCGCGCTCCGAGTAGCTCAGGGCCACCCACAAGCAGACGCTTCTCACTTGCTTCCACTGAATCCATGGCATCTTCAATCGAATCTCAACAAAACACTTGCTTTCCGAACAGAATACTGGCAGTATCGAGATACTCACAGTTAATAAACTGTGGGTATCCCGAAACCGCATCGCGTACCCCAGAAGGAGGTGACTCATGAAGAATGTAACCGTGCGCCGCGCCGAGAAGGTGGAGGCGACTGTGTGGTGGATCATCGTCTAATGCCCCCGACAAGCGGAACACACAAGTGCCTTCCGTCGGGCCGCTCGAGCCCTCTGGCTCTTGGCGGCCCGCTATTCTTCTTCCTCCGAGAGACGCTAGGAGCATTCCGTGGCCAAAGTGCCCTCAAATCCTCGGCTCAAGCCGATCTACCCCGCATACCGAGTCGATGAGCGGGTCTTCCGGATTGGCGCACAGTTGGGCATCACGGCAGAGTTCGACGACCCCGACCACCAACTCTGGTTGCTCGTCACAGTACTCGACGGCCGCCCCGTACACGATGCCGTTCGAGCAGTGCAGAGACACTTCCCTGAACTCACTGAAAACGACATTCTTGACGGAATCGCCCTTCTCGATCAGGAAGGTTTCCTCGAGGAGAGCACACCCGATGACGAGTCGACCATCAGCGCCAGGTATCGAGCCAACGTCAACTACTTCAGCCGCTTCATCGGCCTGGACGGAGATCGCTTCGCTCCACAACGGCGGATCAACGAATCGAATATCCTTCTCCTTGGCCTCGGCGGGGGTGGCTCCAACATCCTGACGCTGCTGGCTGGCCTCGGCCCGGCTTCCATCACAGTTGTCGACCACGACGTCGTGGAAGAGGGGAATCTTGGGCGCCAGCTGCTATACCGGGAATCTGATGTCGGTCGCCCGAAGGCCCTGGCTGCGGCAGACGCGCTTGGGCAGATGAACTCAGAAATTGGCATCAATGCCCACCCAGAGCGCATCACCTCGGTCGAAGACGTGGCGGCCTTGCTAGCTGGCAAAGACCTCGTTATCTCCGCTATCGACGAGCCACCGTTCGTGGCCCAGCGGATCGTGAACAAAGCCATCGTGCAGGCGGGCGTTCCGTGCGTGTTTGCCGCATCGCAAGTCAGTCGCGGACGCGTCTACACCGTGATTCCGGGCAAGACAGGATGCTTCGACTGTTTAAACGTCCACTACACGCAGCGAGACCCCCAATTCGTCTCCCAGTTCGCTGCGTTCAGCGAACTGAATTTCGACCCGCCATCGATCGCGTACGGACCGTCCATCTTCCTTCTCACGGCCACAATCGTCGACGAAGCCATGCGCGTCCTGACTGGATACACG
Source organism: Auritidibacter sp. NML100628 (assembly GCF_003185985.1). Taxonomy (NCBI): domain Bacteria; kingdom Bacillati; phylum Actinomycetota; class Actinomycetes; order Micrococcales; family Micrococcaceae; genus Auritidibacter; species Auritidibacter sp. NML100628. The sequence continues at coordinate 11,269 of NZ_QHLP01000014.1, read as the reverse complement.
CAGCCGCGATCCCTCGGAACGCAGTTCGAAGTGAACTTTGAGGATGGCTCGGCTTTCGCACATCCATCGTGGCCACGCCTTCCAGACGACTGCCCAACGTGTGGCACTGGCGATCCCGCCACCTGGGAAGTCTTCGGCCACTATCTCCAGCAGATCTGACAATGGCCGAACCGACAGAGCAGGCCATACGTCTGAAGCCAGTCCGGGGGCGGAAGCTCCGCGACGGCATGTGGGTGGTCGTCGCCGACGGCTCGGAACCGCTTGTAGTCAGCGAGCCCGTCGCACACGCACTCCGAGCACAGGACGATCATGCCTCCATCATCGCCCCGCTAGCCGCCACGTTGTCAGATGCGGGATTCATGTGCGACTTCTCTGAGGAGGTCCGGCAACCTCCTGCCGCGCCCGTTAGTGGGAGGTGGAAGGTCGCGCGTGCGACGCTGTGGGTGGCCGGAGTAGCGCTCTGCCCCTCCGCAATCGTGCTCCTGCTCCAAGGCGGCATTCCCACCGGCGCGGACGTCATCTCCGCAGGCTCGCATCCGCTGCTCGTGATTGCCGTGGCGCTCGCCGTAGCGATCACCACGGCCGTGCCGCATGAGCTTGCGCACATCGGCTTCGGGCGCAGGTTCGTGCGCCCAGGAGGTACCGTGCGAATGCGCGTACTTCAGGCGGCCGCCACCACCAATCTCACGCACGTCTGGGCGTGGCCATTGTCACCACGTCTATCAGCGGTTGCTGCAGGCGTGGTAGTCGACTTCGCATTCCTAACGACGGCGCTTGCCTGGCGTGCCCTGACAGGCTCGTGGATCGCGACCGTCGCCGTTGCAGTGATGGTCGTGCGCCTCGTGTGGCAGTTCAGATTCCATCGAAATTGCGATGGTCGTCACATGGCAAAGATGTTGCTCGATGCCCCCACGATCGACACCGACACTAGGAAGTTACTCACGGCCCAGCTCTGGACATCTGCACCCATAACGCCTTGGCTATGGCTTGCGTTGGTGGCAGTTGGCGCATTGGCTGAGCTCGCCCTACTGGCGATCTGGCTCGTGCCCGCCATTCTGCGGCTGTTGGGAGTACTCTGACTCCGTACTTGCGTCGTAGAGCGTGTGGGCGAGCGAGAGCACAGCCGTCTTATACAGCTCGGGCTTGACGTTGTCCGGATCGAACAGCCCCAGAGCGGATAATCCTAGATCGAGCGCCGTCAGGATGCGGAACTGATCTCCAACCGGGATGCGAGCGAAGGTGCTATCGGATGGGATCGGCGACTCCGCAATTGAGATATCGTCGGCGGGCGAGATGAACTCCAGAAACCGTGCGGTCAACTGCTCGTCCCGCAGGGCGTAGGGAATGAAGTCAAACAGTAGGCGGACATAGCTGGAGCGATCACCGCTCCTGGCTGTCAGTATCCAAGCATCGCACCAAGCCTCTAGGCGCTCGCGGTCGTCAGTAGCGCGATCAAGGATCGCGTGGAAGTCCTGAGCTTCCTGCGAGAGTGTCTGACGATACCGGATTACCTCCAGGATCAAATCACCCTTGTTACGGAAGTTTGAATAGACCGCCCCCTTAGTTAGACCGGCTTCTAAGGCCACATCATCAAGAGAAGCACCCTCCACGCCACGCGCAGCGAAGATGCGCTCAGCCGCCTCAAGCAATAGCACTCTGTTGCGTTGCCGTTGCTGAACGCGTGTCATCCGAACCATAAACTCCATTCTATTAGACAGCACCCCCGGCACACCCCGGAGGTCGCGTCACCATTGATTCACATTGCAGATACCGATAGTATGTGAAATATGTTAAGCTCGACCCCTCCCAGCCAACCACTCCTGCTGGAGGCGATCACCAAGACGTTCCAGCGAGGAGCTGTCGCGGCGAATGACGCCATCAGTCTCACGCTCCACCCCGGACAGCTGATCGCGCTCATCGGACACAACGGGGCAGGCAAGACTACCCTTCTCAACCAAATCGTCGGCACGGCCAAGCCTACCTCCGGCGATATCCGCTACGGCACAGAATCGCTCGCGAAAAACCCGGATCTGGCTCGGCGCATCGCCTCGATGATGCCGCAGATGCACGCTCCTCTAACTGGAGTCACACCTCGCCAGGCGATCACATCCATCGGCAGACTGCGGGGCCTTTCGGGGAGAGATGCACGCTGCGAGGCCAGCGCTCTCATAAACGAGCTCGACATCACCCCGTGGCAGAATGTCGGAGGTGAAAAATTGTCTGGCGGACTGCGCCGCCTGACCTCATACGCGATGGCCGTGATCGCGCCTCCACCTGTCCTGCTCATCGACGAGCCAACCAACGATGTCGACCCGACGCGACGTCCCCTGATCTGGCGGAACCTGCGCCAACTCGCTAACGCGGGACACATTATCATCGTCGTCACTCATAATCTGCTCGAAGTGCAACGGACCGCCGACCGCTACGTACTGCTTCAGAACGGCCAGGTGCTGATTGACAGCACCCCGAGGCAGCTATCGCAGCAGGCGCAAACAACCAGCCTCAGCGTTTCCGTCCGATCCCGCACCGCCCTCACAAAGACCCCATCAGCCTCGCGGGTTCATCCAATCGACGACGGGCAACTTCGACTCGATCTCGAACCCCAGCATATTCCCGGCGCCGTGGCTTGGGTCCTCGAACAGGTTGAGGCCGGAAACGTAGACAGTTACGTGCTCGCACCGGCATCCCTGGAATCGCTGTATGAAGGGATCACTAATGTCCGTTAATAACGTGTCTACTCAGACCGTTAGGTTGCCTCGCAAACTCGGGTGGTTCCGTAGCTGGACCGGTCTCGTGCGTTGGAGCTTGCTCCGCCATAAATATCTACTCCCTGTTTTCACTGCGGTCCAGGCACTGTTTGCCGTCGCGGTCATATACGGCCTGGCCTTACTCATCCCCGACATCGATAGCGAAGCTGCCCGCTATCTGTCCTCCGGTGCCTGGACCCTCGGCATCATCGCGGTCGGATGCGTCCTCGCTCCGCAAATCACAGGCTCTTCGAAGCAGGAAGGCCTCCTCGACTACCAACGGACACTCCCGGTTCCCCGCTCGGCGATTCTCCTCGCCGATGCTGCGGTTTGGAGCCTTGCAGCCCTTCCCGGAATCGCGGTCGGCATGCTCGCAGCGGCCTTCCGATTCGGGGTTGACATCCAGGTCGATGCGCTCACCGTCGCCGCCGTGCTCGGCGCGCAGTTCACGATGGTGAGCATCGGGTATGCCATCGCGTTCTGGCTGCCCCTCAACGCCACGTCCCTAGTAACGCAGATCATCATGATCGGCGGTCTGTTGTTCACTCCGATCACATTCCCAGCCGAGCGCCTTCCGGAATGGGCGGTCACAATGCATCAGTTCCTTCCGTTCGCGCCAATCGGTAATCTCATCCGAGAGGCCACTTTCCGTGCCGGTGACCCCCAACTGCTGAACCTCGTCGCTGCGGTTAGTTGGGCTGTTGCCGCCTACACCGTGGCCTATTTGGCCCTCCGGAAAAGGAGCTGACCATGACAAACACCACTCCGACGCTCGAACTCACCGGTGTCATGAAATCGATCGATGGCCGGGACATCCTCACCGGGTGCAGCATCACGCTTCATCCCGGTGAGATCTGCGCCATCATCGGACCGAACGGGGCTGGGAAAACCACTCTCTTCAAACTGATCGCAGGCCTGGCCTTCCCTTCCTCGGGCGCCATTGTCGTGACCGGACGGATGCTTGATTGCGACTCGCGCGATGCACTCCTGGCGCGAATCGGTACGAGCATCGAAGCACCAGAGTTCCGAAACGGTGCCACCGCCGAGCAAGTTCTCCAGCTACACTTCGATCTTCTCGGCCTAATCGATCACCGGCCAATCGACGAGCTACTCGCACTGGTCGGCCTCACTGCGGCCGCCAGATCGCCTGTCGCCTCGTTCTCACTCGGCATGAAACAGCGTCTCGCTATAGCTCGAGCGATCAGTCATCGGCCCACCCTGCTAATCCTCGACGAGCCCGCGAACGGCCTTGACCCGACTGGCATTTCTGACCTGCGTTACCTGATCACCAGACTGGCCGCAGAAGGCGTGACGGTGCTTATGTCTAGCCACGTACTCACCGAGATTGAACAAACGGCACACACCGTTGCTGTACTCACAGATGGGCGCCTTGGAGCAAAGCAGGATTTGACCAGCATCCTGGACAGGAACGATGGCAGTCTCGAAGAGTTCTACAGATCAAGCATTGCGGAGGCAGGACGATGAACCACTTCCTTCGACTCGAGCTATCCCGATACCTGCGGGTCATTCCGCGCTTCGGAGCAACAGTAGCCTGCTCAACACTAATGGGACTGTACTTCTTTACTTTCGTCGGTCGGTTCGACGACAGCTCCGACAGCGCGATGCTACGAGAACCTGCCGCTGTAATTACGCTTGCCCTCACCCTCGCTTTCTGTGTCGTCGTCATTTACGGGACGGTTGTCTACCAGCGTTTCATTGTCTCGGATTACATTGGCAACCGACGGATCCAGCTGTACTCATACCCCGGCGGGCGTAGCCCTCTTTTCCTCGCTAAGAACACCGCTTATGCTCTCGCCATCGGAGGCAGCGCGGCGGTCGGCCTCGTGCTCGGTACAGCAGTTTTCTTGACTTTTGAGTCGTTCATGCCCGTGTCCGATGCGCATGTGACTGCGCGAACTTGGCCCGCGACGCTCACTATGGTTGCCTGCATCACTCTGCTCACACTGAGTGCTATCACGATCGCCGGGTTCATCGGCGTGCGCCGTAGGTCAACTGTGTCGAGCATCGTCACCGCTGTGGTTCTCATCGTTCTATTTGGAAACGCCGTTGCCATGTCATTGAACGCTCCACCGTGGGTTCCATGGACGGCAACGGCAGGAAGTATGGCTCTTGCGCTAAGCTTGCTTGCAGTTCAGAATCTCGCAATCCAACAAGATGAGGTGCTCTGACGCAGGGATAGTCAAATCGGATGCCGTGGAATACGCTCAATTACACGGCCACCATCACCGGCGACGACCGCGCGCAAGGGGTAGCGATAGCCTCTGCCCTCCGACATGACCCCCACCGAGACCGTCATACCGGACAGGGGAACGGGTTGACGTGAGTGCGTGTAGGTGCCTGGTCATAGAGGAGCGTCACGCCCTCTGAGTAGTGCCTCGTAATCAGAGATTTTGTTACAGCGTGATTGGTGTGGAGGTGACCGAGGTTGAGGCGATTATGAGAAGTTGGTCACTTAGTCTTTCCTATAGAAGGCGCACTCGTAGCCAACTGCGGCCAGCGGTAATCCCTTGGACCAAGCTGGGGATGGTGGGCAGAGGTGGCAGATGTCTCCAACGGTCGTATCTGCGGTTTCGACGACGATTTCGTCGTGGATGTGCATCACGATCTCGTGCCCTGTAGCCTCGACATGGTGCATGGCGTGGGTGAGCGGGTCGGGGGCGATGGCTTGGACGATGTTCTCGACGAGTTTCCCGCCACAGGTCTTGAGCTTGCCCCACTTGCGGCCCTTGGTGATGCCGTCATAGATGATGGCGGTGCCGCCGAACCGGTTCTCACTCAACCGTGGCCGCGCATAGGCCAACTGCCTCCCTGAGGGTAGGTGGATGAACAGCCAGTGTTCGACGGCGAACGTCAGCGGACCAATCTTGACAGGCTGGCTAGTGCTGATTGCCTCGATGGCGGCGGCGTTGACATCAGTCCAGAGTTGGACGATGTTGGGGTTGGCGGCCCGCCACGCATCCACCAACGGTTGCAGCTCGGACTCGGCCAGGCCCATGCGCAAGGCTCCCATAGCTTTCAGCGCACCAACACCGCCTTGATAACCACAGGCGAGCACTGCGATCTTTCCTTTTTGGCGCAGCTCACTGTTGGCTCCGTGTTTGTCGACGGGGACACCGAATATGCGGGAGGCGGTTTCTCAGTAGAGCTCCTTGCCCTCAGGAACGCTTCGAGTGTGGTGGATTCTCCGGCGAGCCAGGCGATGACGCGGGCTTCGATGGGCTTGTCAGGTTTGTTGTGTACGGGGTTGGGTTTAGAGGTAGGGGTTGATTCGGTCGGGGTAGGTGGCGGCGAGTTGTGAACCGTCCTGGGTTTTATTCCATCCTCTCATTTCAGGACGGAACAAAACCCAGGACGGTTCATACGGCATCTGAATCCCAAGCTGTTGGGCAATGGCAATCACCAATGTGCCGATAGTCTTGGGCTGATCCACTACCACCCACAGCTTAGCGTGTTGGGCCACAAGATCTTTCAGCAGTTCCTGAATCCTCGGTTCAGATGGTGGCAGTGATTTGTCATGCACCACCGTGCCATCGGGTGTGACAGCGGTGGCATGATGGTCGGCCTGGCCGATGTCGATGCCACGAAACAGGTGGAGTTTTATCGGCCAGTTTCTGTGGTTCAGTCCAGTACACGACCAGGTCACCGATAGTTCCTGCGTTCACATCCACGTTACACAGTGCCACCATGATCACAGCGTGCTTGTCGTAGCGATCCGGACGAACCAGACCGGTTCCGGTGACAACCCCCGGATCATCAATGACTGGGGGCAAACATCATGCCGGAACCACCCGGCAACCTACACCGCACATCCTGCCGGAAAACAGCGACACCTAAAAAGTAACGAGGGCAGGAGAGAACTCATCCGCACTTGGATCATTGCGCCACGGCTTTCAGATCTCGGTTGGAGGGCCCGCAGGGACATCGACAGGGCGGACGTGCTTAGCACAGCTTTTTCGATACTCCGGGGCAGTTTGGGCCCCCTTGGCGCTCGGTCAGGCCTGTTCATGCCATACAAGAACACACTTTCGAGGTGCCATGACGCGGGAAGGCACGCATCCTCCACGTGGTGGATTCCCGATTCCCAGGGTCTGGATACGTGAGGCCCTACCGTATGCCGTCGCGTTGCTGAGTATCGACGGGTAAAGAGTGGCGTTTCGCTAGCTCGCAAGGCGGAAGAACTGGGAATGCGACCGAGAGCAGCGAAGAGGTAGTGCGATAGCGTCGCCATCGTCGAATTCGGCGGTAGCCCAAATCGACCAGTCGGAAAGTGCGTCGAGGAGGAGCTTTCGTCATCCATCCAATCGAGCGGATGGATCCCCATAGAACCCATGATCGAGCACAGCGTAATCCATATATATCAAGTCGACGATGATCTCGTACCTATGCATGAACATGAGCTTGCGCTATGTGCTCCGCTGTTTGGGAGTTTAACCGGCGGTGCGGTGGTCCGCTGTACTTGAGACGTTGACGCCGCCTCCGAGCTCGAGTTCGATTGTATAGTCGGCCCACTCCCTTTGACGCGCGTCGTGGGAAACCATGACGACAGTGATGTCTTCCGGCAGTTGGTAAAGCGCGTCCATTACCATCGCGTAGGTTCTTACGTCCAAGCTTGAGGTCGGTTCAGCGAGCCAGGAGGCAGGGGGGTAGGAAAGGCAGACGTACCTCATGTCCATGACCACCACTACTGACTCCATGCTCGAAGCCCCTCAACTCTCAACCTCGGTGGAAGCCTCGACCGCACGGCTAGGCGAGATCGCGCACGACTGGACGCCGGCGATCGTTTACGGACGCGCTTCCCAGGACCGTAAGAAGCGCATGCGCTCGATCAACGACCAGCTGCTCGGCTGCGTGTCCTGGTGCGAGCCATTGCGCTGGTACCCCGACGCGATCGTGCGTGACTCCGACCGGTCTGCCTCCCAGTGGCGGAAGCAGATCCGCGAGGGCTTCGACGAGGTGATGGCGCTACTCGAGGAAGGCAAGCACGGCGGCTTCGTCACCTGGGAGCCCTCCAGAGCCGCGCGTGACCTGGAGGTCTACGTGTAGTTCCTCGACACGTTGTGAACAGTCCGTGACTTAAGCGGAGACCTCCGATATCGATGTGGGTTACCACAACTCACCATCAGATACGGAGGTCTCCTATGGTTCACCGTAGATCACCGCTGACCCCGGAGGGAAGGCGACGCATCGTAGCCCTGGTTATCGATCAGAGATGGCCCCAGCGCCGAGTCGCAGAGCGATTCCAGGTCTCTGCGGCCACGGTCTCGAAATGGGTGACCCGCCACCGGGCCGGCCACGGATTCCAGGACCGCTCCAGTCGCCCTCACCATAGTCCCCGAAGGTTGCCACAGCGCACCGAGCGCAGGATCATCGCGTTGCGATTCATCCACCAGTGGGGGCCTCACCGGATTAACGCTCACCTGGGTATCCCTCGCTCCACCGTGGGCCGGGTGCTTCAGCGGTACCGGATGCCCAGGTTGGAATGCATTGACCAGGCCACTGGGCTGCCGGTGCGCCGTGCGGCCCCGAACCGGTATGAAGCATCCACGCCCGGTGAGCTGGTGCACATGGACATCAAGAAGCTGGGCCGGATCCCTGACGGTGGGGGCTGGCGAGTCCATGGCAGAGGATCACCCCAGGCGCTGAAGGCCCTGGCTAAGACGCAGAAGGCCGCTGCTGAGGGAGCCTCTGCGGGCAGGGGCTACCGGTACTTGCACCACGCGGTGGATGATCACTCCCGGGTGGTCTACTCCGAGATCCTCAACGATGAGCGCAAGCACACCGCCGCTGGGTTCTGGAAACGCGCCAGGGCCTTCTTCGCCGGCATCGGCGTCGAGGTCACCGCGGTGATGACCGATAACGGTTCATGCTACCGCTCTAAGGAATTCCGCAAAGCCCTCGGCGAGAGAGTCAAACACAAGCGCACCAAGCCCTACAGGCCACAAACCAACGGCAAAGTCGAGCGGTTCAACCGAACCCTGATGACCGAAGGGGCCTACGCGCGCGCCTACGCTAGCGAATCAGAACGTGAGGCCTCCTACCAGGCCTTCCTACATGAGTACAATCATCATCGAACCCACACCGCCATCGGAGGCCTAACCCCCTCAGTCCGTGTTCACAACCTCACGGGGAAGTACATCTAGTTTTCATGAACACAAGTCATTTTAGCCACTCGTCCGCCACCGGCGATTCAAGGATCTACTGTGTCGGAGTAGCTACAGAATCAAAGGAGAATAGACAGTGACCGACGAACGCCGTGTAGCGGTGATAGGTGCGAGTGGACAAATCGGACGCCTCGTCGTGAGTACGCTGACCCAACGTGGTGTTCGAGTCGCCGCCATCTCGCGCCGGCGAAGTGATGCTCCTTCCGCTGGAGCGGTCTCCTGCCGGGAGATCTCCTCGTATGAACCCACCCAGCTAGAGCCAGCACTTGCCGATTGTACGGACGTTATCGCAACAGTAGGCTTGCCTTATCGGGCGCGCATATGGAACCAGGAGTGGCCAGGGCTGGTTCGCTCCATCGTGTCGTCGACCGAAAGCCGTCAGACTCCGCTCACCTTTCTCGACAACCTCTATGTCTATGGCCGGGCTGAATCGCCGATATCTGAGTCACAACCGATGGCTCCCTGCAGCGAGAAAGGATCTGCCAGGCTCAAGGGCACGGAGATCCTTTCTCAGGCACGTGCGAAAGGTCATGATGTTGTCATTTGTCGATCGGCAGATTTCCTCGGCCCTGGAAGTGAAACCACGGTGATGCCGTGGAGTTCTCTTGAGGAGGTCGTCATGAAAAGAAAAAGAACTTTCAGGTGGTTCGGAAGACCCGACAACTTGCACTCTTTCGCACTGCCTCGCGATGTTGCTCGCGGGCTGGCTGAAGTGTGCCTTGATTCAGATCTCCGATCTACGCTAACCCTTCATATGCCAGCGATCACCGCGTTCTCAGCCAACGACTTATCGCACGAACTGTCGTCTATTATGGGACGATCCGTTAAACCAGCAGTTCTAGGAAGAAACGTTCTCGCCATGGCCGGCGTTCTCAGCACCGCCGCACCCGAACAGCGCGAAATGATGTACCAGTTCGAGAGTGACTACACGCTCGACGACTCTACATTTCGGAGTCGAGTACCTGATTTTCCGAGGACAAACATCAAGGATGTAGTGTCAATGCTTCCTGCTACGGCCTGAGTCTATCGTAATCGCCCTCAGGAGACGTTCGAGCGAGTCTACGGCGTTTACCGTGTGGGTCTCGCCGGGCATCGGCGGATTGCTGCTGAGTTGCCGCCGATACAGACCTACCGCCAGTACAACCACATCACGGACAGGTAGGGCGAGTGTCGAACCGGTCTGGTTCTGTACGTAAGTGAGGAGACTTTCCAGCTGGCCGTACAGATCGTCTTGCGCCTTAATCAAGACCTTACGGGAGGCTTGATCGTGCACGCTGACTCCCCGTAGTTCCGTGACCATTCCAAACCACTGCACTTCATCACCAGTGCCGAAGTTGAGGGTTCGAAGGGCGGTGCAGATGATGGAGGCCAGATCAGCCGATTCAGCAGACCTTTTCTTTTGAGAAGCGTCTATAGCGGTGTGAACCGCTCGCCGAATTTGTTCGGTCTGCCGCCGGTTTGCTTGGAAGTAGATCGTTTCAAAGAGCTCTTCCTTCGATTGGAAATTTGAGTAAAGTGCCCCCTTGTATAGCCGGCACTTGCGCAAATACCTTTTATCGTTGTGTTCAAGTAACCGTTACGCAGGAACGCACGATAGGCGGTCTGTATAAGCCGCTCCTTGGTCGCGTCGCGTCCTGTGCCGGGTTCCGGGGCCAAGCGCTTTGGACGCTTCGTAGAAGCCTTCGCCATGGGCGTCAACAGCCCTCTCTCACATGCCATACCTGTCGCCGTTGCCAGCGACAAGGCCACGGTGGCCTGAGAACATCATACCTGGAGGCCTGAGGCTGTCGGAGGGCGTGAGCCGACACGGAAGAGAATGTTTCTCACCTCAGCACCACGGGAGTGCGATGACGAGATACACGCCCGCGTGATCCGCATGTACCAGTGCTATCTGACCGAGGCGGGATCCAGGAGGCCGGAGCCCGACGTGAGAGCGGCGATGTCGGCGTGTCCGCTGGTGCGAATCTCCCCGGCGACGTGGACCAGACCGGTGGTGACCAGCGTTTCCACGGCAGTGTGTGAGTGGGTGTCTTGGGTGATCAGTGCGTCAAGGATGCTGTCGCTGATCTGGTCGCAGATCTTGTCCGGGTGGCCTTCGGTCACTGATTACGAGGTGAAAAGCCGTAGCGTCATGGTCTGTTCCTCATTCCTAGGTGGTATCGCGGTCGGGGTGGCGATGGGGAGCATCATTTTTGGTTCTCCCCACCGCCAGTAATTTGTTGGTAAAGTGCGGACTCGTCGTCGCAGGCGCATCTTCTGCAAAACCGGATGGTCCGTATGGCAAGCGGGACATTCAAAGCAACCAGTTAATGACGCTCTCGAGAACGTGCGCCTGCCAGG
>NZ_QHLP01000013.1:0-76649 GCF_003185985.1 Auritidibacter sp. NML100628 | reverse complement strand
TCTCAGAATAGGCCAGCCGCGAGTGATCATCCACGGCGTGGTGTAAGAACGCATAGCCGCGGCCCGTGTTGCCGTACCCGTTGTTTTTGCGGCCTGCGACCCCGAGTTTCCGATGGCCACCGCCGTCGGGGATTCGGCCCAGTTTCTTGATATCCACGTGCACGAGTTGCCCGGGAGCCGATTTTTCATAACGGATGGGGGCTGGTGTGCGCACCGGCAGCCCGGTGGTCTGATCCACGTGCGCTAACCGGGGCATCCGGTATCGGGCCAGCACCCGACCCACCGTGGAGCGGGCGATACCCAGGTGATAACTGATCCGATGCGGGCCCCACCGGCGGGTGAACCGCAACGCAATGATGCGCCGCTCCTTGCGAACAGACAACCGATGGGGTGACCGATGCGGCCGCGACGATCGATCCGTCAGCGGCTCCCCGGCCCGATAGCGAGCGGCCCACTTCGAGGCCGTGGCAGGTGAGACTTGCAAGCGTTCGGCCGCTCGACGAATCGTCCAGCCGTCCTCAACAATCAACACAGCAAGGCGACGACGGCCTTCAGGAGTCAACGGTGCATTAGAGTGGAACATGAAGACCTCCGGTTTTCAGATGCAGGTTGTGCTAACCCCATCTGTACCGGAGGTCTTCTTCCTACCGCGAGTGTTCACAACCTCCCGGGGAACTACACCTAGGCACCGTCAGCTCGATATCGCCGACCTCGCTGGCGACCGTCTTGGAATACGAGCCATTACGGGCATTGACCGGCCGGTCCGTGACGGCTTTAGCCTCCCGGTCACCAGGCCCGTAACCCAGATGCGAGGTCATCTGAGCCTGCAGGCCCCGTTCGAGTGCTTCCTTGATCAGTTCAGGAATCACTCCACCGTTGCCGGTCAGCTCGATCTCACCGGCGTCGATCCGAGCGAAAAGCTCGTCCAAGGCGCCACTGGCCTTCAACTGCGCAACAACATCAGCCCCACCAGGCTGATCAACACGATCATCTGTCATGGTCATCATCATGTCCTCTCATCGATGACTCTGTACACAAACAATCTGACACCCTCGTCTTTGCCACAGTTCTCAACATAAAACGTTGTTCGAAATCCTCGAACTCCTATGGCGGGTCACCAAGCGGAGAAGTTCTCGGTGACCTGCCTTTGACTAACACTGTCTTTCTCCCAACGCGATCGAAGAGATCGCAGAGGAAGAAACACAGCACCACAGGCGCGCTCCATGCTATGCGTGAGCGGGGCGAGATGGTGGACTGTTCAGGAACGTATCATTGAATGATTTTGCCGCATGTCAAAGCCAGGATCCTCTCTTAGGTGAAGGGTAATCCGCTAATGACACAGCGAGAAAAGGTCTTTTCCAAGCGCGACGAAACGAATAAACTATGGTAAGACCAGAGTTTCACAATGTATTTGGAAGGTAGAACGCATCATGTCGTGGCAAAATAATCCTGGCCCGCAGGGTTCCGATCAGCAGGGTCCCCAACCAAATCCAGGTCAGGGCCAACCTTCTGGCTCAGGACAGTGGCAACAGCCTCAACAACCGGGACCATATCAGCAACCGCAACAGCCAGGTTTCCCGCAGGCAGGCCCTGCCGGTCAACGTTTTGGTGCTTCTGGAAGTGCACCCGGTGGTTTTCCGGGTGCAGTGACAAAGATGGAAGAACCTCAGGCATCCAAGATCGCCAAACTATTAGTGTTGGCCTCGGCCGCGGTGATGGTGGTGCATGCCATTTTGCAGATGGTCATCCTGGACGTGCGCGGAATCGTGACTAGCAGTTTTGTTGAAATTGACACCACCGGTACTGGTGTAACAGAGCGAGAGGTCATTGACGGTGCAACGGGTGCCGTTTCCGCATTGGCCTACGGAGTAGCGGCTTTCGTGTTGCTCATCAGCCTCGGTTTGTATGCTCTTGTGTATTTCGGCATGCGCGCCAATAAGAACTGGGCCAGAATCCTCGGTATTATCTTCGCGATTTTGGGAGGTCTGTCCTACCTGGGGACGCTGTTGACAAGCTTTGGCCGCGTCGACACGGCCGGGATGATTATCGACCTGCTTGCAGGTCTGTTAGGTACGGCGATTGCGGTGTACTTCCTCGTGCTCGTGTTCCGCAAAGACGTCGCGGACTGGTACCGTGTCCAGTCTTTGCCAAAGTTCTAATCAATACCAGCTCCTCGGGTTCTTGGAGCTGACGTGTGGGCCATGAAGCGATATTTGGCTTGATGGCCCACCGTTTTAACCTGGAACTTGACGTTTGTTGGCACCTGCCGGCAGAAGCCGTGAGTCAGTAGAATAGTGGTCGCAGAGTTTTTCGCGTGAAAGGCCCTACTGTGAGCGACTTCCTGCCAGACAAGCACCCCTACACGACATGGATGCGACGTTACACCTTGGTGCCTGAACTCGCCGAAGAGTTCATCCAATTTTTGATTCACGAGGTCTTCCCAGCTCGCCGTGAATTTGGTTTCGAGCCATTACATGTATGGGTTGACGCCGATCGATCGCAGGTAACCTGGCTTGTTGGTGCAGCGTTGGATTCTCAAGATTTCGCCAGGCTGGAGGAGAACTGGGAAAACTCGGAGATCCGGGCCGATGTTTTTGACGGCAAACCCGCATACGTTGTAGCCAAAGACCTCCGTGAGGTTCAATCGGTGCCCATTGGCCCAGAGATCTAGTTAGTCCTCCTGTGGCGTCCGTGCCTGGGCGCGTGCCCGTTTTGAAGCCAAGCTCCTCACCAGCTCGGTTGCTGTGGCCATTGCGGCCATCCCTGCCATGACTCGGCGGGGTTTAGACAGACCCAACCGGAAGAGGCCGTAGCTGACCTTCCGATCCAGGCTCAGGAGCGGTCGGCGTGCCACCAAGGTAATCGTCGATGCCAACGCTCCGGCCACCCATGCTGGGACAACGGCCCGGGGCGCTTTTGGGTGATGCCTACGCAGACTGTCGAAGTCTGCGGTGTCGTAATAGTCCTGGGCAAATTCTTTGGCCAGATTGTCGTTGGCCGTTTGGATTGCGTGCGCCGTGGTCAAGCCCACAAGTGCACAGGTGGCGCCCCAGTACACCCATGACTTCAGGAAGGAGAGCTGATGTGGGTTAATAAGCGTGAGAGCAATACTAGTGGCGTTGAGGCCGACAGAGGTGAGATCGTTGTAGTCCGCATAGGAAATTAAGGTCTGTGGGGGTGCTTCAGCGTATGCTTGCTGTGGGCTTTTTGGGGTATGCGTCATCACACATCCGGTTCCGTCTACCAGGCGAACGCGCTGATCAGAGCATGCTAGTTGTACTCTTTTGTAATACTTATAGTTGATTTTACAATTGTCAAATAAAAGTAATGGATCTAAATAGGGTGTATCTTGAATCACGAAGTGTTCAGTGTATCGAACTGATTTAAATTAGGTTGCTCGTGCTGACTGCTTCAAAATGCCCTCGGTCGCAACCATGTGAGTGGCTACCTTACAGAATAACCTTTGAGGAACAATTCAGTGCCACCTAGGGTTCAAGATAAGAGGTTAGATGAAACGTTAAATATGCGAATGCCCATGTGTGGCAGAGTGGGACGACTGATATGTACGTGACGCGTTTGGGTAGAAATCAATTCTGTATGCCGATGCTCACTGTGCAATAAACACTAGCGCCTAACAGTGTTGGTTCAGATCCTGTGGCCTGGAATACAACACTCAGGGGCTCGTTGGTGCATTATTTGGTGTGAGCAATTTCTTCTAAATACTGCTGGAGTAGTTCACGGTCCTGAACGTGAGTTAAGGTTTTAAACGCTATAGGTGCGGTTACCCACTGAATTTGGTCGATTTCGTCGTTGGCGACAAAGGTGCCTTCTTCGGCCACGGACATCACCCAGTAATGGACTTCTTTATTTGGATACTTCTTGGTTCCTAAATCGTGCCGAGGAATGCAAACACATGCCGTTTCTTCATGTACTTCTCTTAGGGCAGTTTGGAGAATATCTTCACCAGGATCTTGTTTTCCCTTAGGAAAAGACCAGTCGGAATATCTAGGCCGGTGTACTAAAAGATAGTGGAGTTCACCATTGATATCTCGTGCAACCAACCCTCCTGCGGCGATAATGGTATGATTCAATCGATCAATCCTTCTCTAAAGATGGCTGAAAAGCATGGTTATGTGAGATCTAATATTCCCTTCACGCCACCATCTTTTTCTTTTACAAATAACGTTACTGAATCTGCGGCCTCGATGATCTTTGTGGTTGCGTATCGTCCTGTCATGATGATGTTTGTTTCGGAAGACCTCACACCAATGGCTTCCGTGACTGCGTTTTCCGAGAGCCAACCGTGGGATACCGCATTTGTGATTTCATCTAGCACTACAAGTTTCTTTCCTGGACGTCCAATCTCTTCTTTGGCTGTTACCAGCGCTGTTTGAGCTAGAGATCGAGGATCTTTTGCACCCCACGTTAACGTTCTTGAAAATGTCAGCCATCGAATGCCTAGTATTTTTGCTCCAGAGGATTCTGCTAAATTCCAGGGGACACCCTTAATAAATTGGATGACGATGGTGTCCTGCCCTTGTCCTACCGACCTAAGGGCGTAACCGAAAGCTGCGGTACTTTTGCCCCATCCTTCGCCGTAAAAAAGCATAACTATGCCTGGCGATTCGGACCTTAGACTAGCATTAATTGTTGGTTGGTTTTCGTTCATGACATATTTCCGAAAAACACTGCGCCACTAGCTTCTATGTTTGCGCTGACTGATTGCCCAACGTCAAAGTTGCTTGTGCTTGTAGCGATAAGATCACGTTGGTCATGCAGGCGTACGCGAATACGGTATTGGCGACCCTCAAAATTGCAACTTACAACTGTACCGGCAATTCCATCTGAGTTTTCAGACAGAGTGACTGCATCAGGATGGATGTATGCAACCGGTTCGTCTGATCGTCCAGCACCGTCCTCGCCTGGACCGCACCATCGCCCTACTATTTCCTTATCGTTTAGAAGTGCGGTGGAGGAGGACATGGGGGATGTAGAGATGTCTAGTCGGTCAAGTTCTAGACGGGTCGTGAAGCCTGTTATATTCGCTACCCAGCCGCTGGCTGGGGCGGTAAATAACTCCTCTGGTTTGGCAAGTTGGACCCTTTCGCCTTCGTGTAGTACAAGGATTTTGTCCGCGAGGCTGAGTGCTTCCGTAATGTCGTGTGTAACGTAGAGTACCGTCGTGTCGATTACTGAGAAGAGTTGCTTTAGTTCCTCTCGCATTTCGTCTCGTAAGGAGGCATCGAGATTCGATAAAGGTTCGTCGAATAATAATAAACTCGGCCGTGTTGCAAGTGCGCGAGCTATAGAAACACGTTGTTGTTGGCCTCCAGATAACTCCCCTGGTTTTCTGTTCTCTAATCCTGAGAGTTGTAGCATTTCCATAAGCTCTGCAACTCTTCGAGTACGGAGTTGAGAGTCTGTTTTGTTTCGACCGTATTTTAGTCCATATCCGATAGTTTGCCTGACGTTCAAGTGTGGCCACAAAGCGTAGTCTTGGAACACCATGCCAAGCCCTCGCCGTTCGGTTGGTACTTGGCGGGCAGGCGAAGATATCGTCTCGCCAGCCATTGATATGGTTCCCGCCGCCGGTCGCAAAGATCCCGCGACAATTTTCAATAAAGTGGACTTTCCACATCCTGATGGACCGAGAACTGCGAGCGTTGTGCCTTTTCCGACTTTCAGGGAAATGTTATGCAGTGCCCAGTCGTCGGTGCCATATTTAGCGCCTATACCATCAAGACGGAGACCTTCAGTAGGGTAATCACTGCTAGACGTCATCGCTGACCCCTTCCATGTTCTATTTCTGACGCATGAGTCTCTTGCCGACTATTTGGGAAAAGGCGACCAATATGATCATTAGGACCATACTGATCATCGCCCCTGCTGTTGCGTATCCGTAGTCACCTTTTTCGTACTCGGCGAGAATCTCAACCGGGAGTGTGTCGAAGGAGGGCGGCGCAAGCATCGTTGCGCCTGCGAGGTCAAAAACGCTTGCAGCAAGAACTGCCGCAAATGCTGAAATCACAGCAGGACCTACCAGAGGTAGCAGGATTGACCTAATTCTCCGAAAGAAACCCACACCTGTAACACTTGCAGCGGTCACTAAATTTTCTGATACTTGACCAAGCGCACCCATCTGCAATCTGACTGCTATAGGTAGTGCTGCCGCGACCCCAGAGAAAACGAGGAGCACCGGAGTTCCGTATAAATCTAAATTAATTGTATTTAGAGCTGGCTGATTCCAGACGAAAATATACCCCACGGCCAACACGATGCCGGGGACTGCTAAGCTTACCGTTCCGGCCAGATCTAACAACTTGTTGCCCGCAAAATTCGTGAAGGTCATCGAAATCGCCATCATGAGGCCGAGAAGAGTAGTTAAGAGGGCAACCACGACAGCGATAATTACTGAATTTCGAATCCCGTTCATCAAATTGGACCCCATTTCTAATGCCTGCTCGTAGTGGGCAAGCGTTAGATTGCTTATTGTGAATCCGTCTGCCAGTCGCTCGGACAGCGATACCTGAAGGGATGAACCGATTGGTATCCCAAGCGTTACAATAAAAGCAACTATCGAAATTAGGCTATATAGTCCTGAGATCCTGCTTTGTCTCTTTGTATTTTGAACCGAGCTCCCGGAGAGAAAACTGAAGGAGGAGCTCCTCAAGATTCTTAAGTATATGAATATCGCAATGGCAACGATTATTACTAAATAGAGGGATAAAACGCCTCCAAGTGCAAAGTTTACTGGACTTTGGCGCACGGACGCGTATATCGAATAGGGGAGAGTCGGAAAATTGTATTGAGACGATATGGCAGCAGGAAGACCAAAATCACCCAGCGTCTCTACGAAGACAAGCAACGCTCCGGATATCACTGCGGGGGCTAACAAGGGGAGGCGAAGGGTCCAGAAAACGGTCCAGGGGGATACCCCGAGCGAAGCGGCAGCTTCCCAGAGAGATGAGGTGTTCCAGTTTAGCGCAGCTGAAGTCGCCAGGTAAGACAACGGGAAATTGGTGAGTGCCATGACCGCAATTATCCCACCCGTGCTAAAAACTAATTGCGATACGTCGATTCCAAAAGTGTTTAGGGCAACTCCGCTTGGAGAAGCAAACATCACCCAGCCCTGGGCAATAATAAAGGATGGGCTGACAAGCAGAATCCAGACACATGCATCTATCAAGCTGGCAAATCGGAATTCCTTCGTGTGTCGTATGTAGGCGAGGGACATACCGATTAGGGTGCCTATGACCATGGAACCTGTGGCAAGCGTCAAGGAATTGAATAAACTCGCTTGCCAAAGCGGTCGTTCAAATATTTCTAGCAGAAGTTGTGGCTCGATCTGCCAGTCCCTTGTTAATCCCAATCCCGGGGCAAAGCCTTGTGCTATTACGAATAAGAGTGGTAGGCCGATCAAGACAAAGCAAATCGAGACCAGGATCCAACCAGCAGTCCGCGAACTATCGAGTGTTTTCAAAGTTGAACGTTCTGACCTTTGTGGTAGGAGGGATCTATCTCTTACTGAAGCTGCATATTGGCGAACCAGTCTTTTATCTCGGCTTCGTTTTCAGCGGCGAATTCAGCATCGGTGCTTTGGATATTTGGGTCTTCGGGTCGCGCGTCGGGCAGGCTGGATTGGTCTACGCCCTTCACATACGGCGTGATGATTCCATCGTCTTCACCCTCTTCCATCAAGTAGGTCATGTTGTCTGAATCCAGCATCCAATCGATGAGTGCGGCAGCCGCGCACGGTCGTGGAGTGTTAGCGCTAATCGCGGCTGCCCGGACTACTCCGGGTGATCCTTCGTCAGACCACACGATTTCGATCGGTTCCCCAGACTCCATAAATTCGTATGCGTGTTGCTCTTGGAGGATGGCGGTTTTCACCCCGCCCGTTGCCAATGCGGTCGCCACTGGGCCATTCTTGTCGTACAGGTTTAGCCCATTCTGATTTATCGTACTGAAATATTCCTCGGCTTCTTCTGTTCCGAGCTCTTGAAAAATCCAAGAAACGATGGGGTATGCCGGTGCTGCGACTGCCGGATCAGCGATGCCAACTGGCGCGTATTCAGGTTTAGTCAAGTCTTCCCAAGTTTCAGGGGCGTCACTTTCTTCAAACTCTTCAGTATTGTAAGCGATCACCCCAGCGGCGTGCTCGGAAATCGGGATCCACGCTCCATCTTCTGGAAGTAAATCTTGTGCCTCCTCTTCAAGATTATTCAGATTTCCTACAGGTGGGTTTTCGAGGAAATAACCTTGCTGACGCAACGATTCCAAACTGCCGTGGCCGTCAAGGAGCACTACATCCCATTGAGGATTGTTGGCCTCTGCTGAGATACGCGCGAGTACCTCTCCGCCGCCTAAATCGGCAATATCCGTTTCGATGCCTGTATCCGCTGTGAATTCATCCGTCAGGGTTGGTCCCCAAGGGTTCATATACACCCTAAGACTGCCTTCTTCAGTGGAACATTCTTCGGCATCTAGGGCTGGAGCTGAAGCAGCTTCTTGCTCAGCATCATTTGAGGCAGGCCCACATCCCGCGAGTGACAGCGTTACGGTGATGGCCAAGCCGCCCACAAAAACCTTCCCTGCGTTGTTCATTAAGACCACAAGCCTTCCTGTCCAATTGATGTCCCTATTATTCATTAGCTTGTCTCGGATGGCGAAGCGTCACATCAAAAAGTGCTTACTAAGCCTCGTACGTGTCCATGCTAAGTGGAGGTGTTGCACTGAGTATTTATTGTGTAACAACACGGTGAACAATCGAGGTAAATTGCCGTCAAATTTTCCGAGTGATATTTACGTGTATTCCATCAAGAGTTTTCTATTAGATACTCTAAATTTACTGGAGGGACACTTTTCGGTAGATATGGCAGAAGCAGGCGAGGTGTGTGGGCAGATGAGCCTGAAGGAAGAGAATTTAGTACGCACTTGTCTGGTGTAAACGACGCTGTCTCCCCTGCGGTGAATGCGGGCGACCAGTAGATTTATGTAGCTGTCGGAACTAGGTTCGATTAGGTTGTCACCTATGTAAGTTGCGGGATAAAAAGTCTTGGCCCGGGGCGAGTGCGCGACGTGCGTACTCACCCCGGGCCAAGGGCCAAGTTTACTGGAGTGTTAGAAGCTACGGGCCAAGATAGCCTGCTTGACTTCAGCGATAGCCTTGGTCACCTGAATACCGCGGGGGCATGCCTCGGTGCAGTTGAAGGTGGTGCGGCACCGCCATACGCCCTCTTTATCGTTGAGGATTTCCAGGCGCATGTCGCCGGCATCGTCACGGGAGTCGAAGATGAAGCGGTGAGCGTTCACGATCGCCGCCGGACCGAAGTACTGGCCATCGGTCCAGAAAATTGGGCACGAGGAGGTGCATGCTGCGCACAGAATGCACTTGGTGGTGTCATCGAACCGTTCGCGCTCAGCAGCGGACTGGATCCGCTCCCGAGTCGGCTCCTGATTGTCGTTGGACACCAGGAACGGCATGATTTCGCGGTAGGACTGGAAGAAGGGCTCCATGTCCACGATCAGGTCTTTCTCGCACGGCAGACCCTTGATCGGCTCGACGGTGATCGGCTTGGTGTGGTCAAGATCCTTCAGCAGGGTTTTGCAGGCCAAGCGGTTGCGTCCGTTGATGCGCATCGCATCGGAACCGCACACACCGTGAGCGCAGGAACGACGGAAGGACAGAGTACCGTCGTGTTCCCACTTGATCTTGTGCAGGGCATCCAGCACACGGTCAGTGGGGTACATTTCCAGTTGCCAGGTATCCCAGTAGGCATCTTCCTGGAACTCGGGGAGGTAACGACGTACCTGAACGGTGACGGTCAGGGTTTCCAGTTCTCCGGCGCCACCCTGATCGCCGAGGTCAATCTGTGATGCCGGCTCGGCCGGTTCAGCATATGTTGCAGTCATCAGTACTTACGCTCCATCGGTTCGTATCGGGTTTGGACGACGGGTTTGGTCTCGAAGCGGATACCTCTAATGCCTTCGGTTTCCGATTCGGAGTCGCGGTAGAGCATGGTGTGCTTCATCCACTTTTCGTCATCACGATCGGGGAAGTCCTCGCGGTAGTGACCACCGCGGGACTCTTGACGGTGCAAAGCGGCAACGGTCATTGCCTCAGCGATATCGAGCAAGTAGCCCAGCTCCAGCCCTTCGAGCAGGTCAAGGTTGAAACGACGACCCTTATCCTGGACCGAAACGTTTTCGTACCGCTGACGCAGGTCGCCGATCTCGTCCAGGGCGCGACGGATCGATTCTTCGGTGCGGAACACCTGCACATCGGCGTCCATGACTTCCTGCAGGCGGGCACGCAGGTCAGCGACCTTCTCGTTGCCGGTCGCCGAGCGCAATTTCTCGATCTCGTCGACCACGAAGGATTCGCCGTTCTCAGGAAGTTCTACCCACTCAGCATCTTCGGCATAGCGAGCAGCGTCAATGCCAGCGCGACGACCGAAGACGTTGATGTCGAGCAAAGAGTTGGTGCCCAGACGGTTCGAGCCGTGCACGGAGACGCAGGCAACCTCTCCGGCAGCGTAGAGGCCGGGAACAACGGTGTCGTTGTCCTGCAGTACTTGGGCATCAATGGTGGTTGGAATACCGCCCATGAAGTAGTGACAGGTCGGGAACACCGGAACCGGTTCGTAATAGGGCTCCACGCCCAGGTACGTGCGGGCGAACTCGGTAATGTCAGGAAGCTTGGCGTCAATGTGGGCCGGCTCGAGGTGGGTAAGGTCCAATAGGACGTAGTCCTTATTCGGGCCACAACCGCGCCCCTCACGCACCTCGTTGGCCATGGAACGAGCCACAATGTCACGTGGTGCGAGGTCTTTAATGGTCGGTGCGTAGCGCTCCATGAAACGCTCGCCCTCAGAGTTACGAAGAATACCGCCCTCACCGCGGGCGGCTTCAGAGAGCAAAATACCCAAGCCAGCCAGACCGGTGGGGTGGAACTGCACGAATTCCATGTCTTCCAGTGGCAGGCCGTGGCGGTAGGCGATTGCCATACCATCACCCGTCAGGGTGTGGGCGTTGGAGGTGGTCTTGAAAACCTTGCCGGCACCACCGGTAGCGAAGACAACAGACTTGGCCTGGAAAATGTGGATCTCTCCGGAGGCCAGATCATAGGAAACAACGCCAGCCACGCGCTTCTGTGTGTAAGGCGTGCCGTCTTCGCGGGTGGCTTCTTCATCAACCAGCAACAGGTCCAGCACATAGTATTCGTTGAAGAATTCCACGTTGTGCTTCACACAGTTCTGATACAGCGTCTGCAGAATCATGTGACCGGTACGGTCTGCAGCGTAGCAAGACCGTCGCACCGGGGACTTTCCGTGTTCGCGAGTGTGACCGCCGAAGCGTCGCTGGTCGATTTTGCCTTCCGGGGTGCGGTTGAAGGGCAACCCCATCTTCTCAAGGTCGAGCACCGCATCGATCGCTTCTTTAGCCATGATCTCCGCGGCGTCCTGGTCCACGAGGTAGTCGCCACCCTTAATGGTGTCGAAGGTGTGCCACTCCCAGTTATCTTCTTCAACGTTGGCTAGCGCCGCACACATACCACCCTGGGCAGCACCGGTGTGAGACCGGGTGGGGTAAAGCTTGGTCAGTACGGCGGTGCGGGTGCGTTGGCCGGCTTCAATAGCTGCACGCATCCCCGCGCCACCGGCACCAACGATGACAACATCGTATTTATGTACCTGAACCTGCATCTGGTGGAATCTTCTTTCTGTTAGGTCATCGAGTGGCTCGGAGTGATTCGGTGGGTCCGAGCGTTACGGAAAGATCCGGTCTTCAGCCGAATTGCGGCATGGAATAGCAGAAGCTCGGCGAACGGTCGAGCAGGTTGCCTGCGTCATCGACCATGCAGGGCTCAAAGGTGAAGATCACCAGGGTGCCCAGGACGATGATGGCGACCGAAGCCAAGTACAGAGCCATCTTCAACCAGAAACGGGTGCGGTCTGAACTGGTGTAGTCCTCAATGATTGTAGCCACACCAAACGTTCCGTGGATCATGGCCAACCAGAGCATGACGAGGTCCCAGATCTGCCACAACGGGTTTGCCCACTTGCCGGCAACGAGACCAAAGTCAATCCCGTGCACACCGTCACCAATCATCAAGTTGGAAAACAGGTGAACAAAAATCAGCACCAGCAGGATGGGGCCTGAAATGCGCATAAACAGCCATTTCAGCATTTCCTTGCTGGTATTCGAGCTGGAAGATTTCCGAGTGAATTTCGGGTCAATGGCACCGGTGCGCGGTGCTGCGATATTGGTTTCTTCGGTAGTAACGCTCATCCTAGACCCCCGCAAACGCTAACATCAGGTGGCGAACGGTGAAACCACCGACCACGACGACCCAGGCAATCAACACGATCCACAGCATGGTTTGGTGGTGTTTGGTGCCCTTTTTCCAGAAGTCCACCAACACCAGGCGGATGCCGTTGAAGGCGTGGAAGACGATGCAGGCCACCAGCCCGACTTCGCCGATGGCCATCAGTGGATTCTTATACGTGCCGATCACTGCATCGTAGGCTTCCGGAGAAACCCGCACGAGTGCGGTATCGAGCACGTGGACCAAAAGGAATAGGAAGATGACGACACCGGTGATTCGGTGGGCCACCCAGGACCACATTCCTGCTTTACCGCGATAAAGCGTGCCCCTGCCGGATTTTCGAGTGGTTTCGGCAGAGGTGTCCGCGGTTGTCACAGTAGACACTTTGTAACCTCCCAAGGATGCAAGGGCGCTGGAGACACCCTCAATGTCTACGTGTCAGCGCCGGTGCGAAAATGCTTCCTTCGAAGATAAGGATAATCGCACCGGGGGGTCTGTACCCAAATGAGTCACACTGTGTGTTATCTAACGAAGTGTTTGCCCGCTACCAGACCACAAGCAAACACGTGGGGATCGGCGCATCCTTTCCTGAACAATTCCTGAGGAAGTGCCGGTTTCAGGCCACGTTAATCATCTGAGAACGTACCGGTGGCTTACTGTGGGAAGGGTGAATGCTGATCCAATCAAGAATCCCGAAGACCGTTTTTGGGCGGTCATCCCTGCCGGCGGTGTCGGCACCCGCTTGTGGCCTCTATCCCGTGCTGCAGCGCCGAAGTTCCTCCACGACCTGACAGGGTCTGGACAAACCTTGATCCGAGCGACCTACGAACGTTTGGTGCCGATCTCCGAAGAACGCACCATGGTCGTGACTGGTCGGGCGCACCACGACGCCGTATGCACCCAGTTGCCCGATATCTCGGAGTCCAACCTCTTACTTGAGCCAGAACCGAAGGATTCCGCCGCCGCTATTGGGCTGGCGGCTGCGGTGCTGTATCACCGAGATCCAGAGATCATTATGGGATCTTTTGCTGCAGATCAGGTGATTGGTCCCGACCACGTTTTCCGGCAGGCAGCTCGGGAAGCCATCGCTACCGCTGCCGACGGATATATTGTCACGATCGGTATCAAGCCAACGTACCCATCGACAGGTTTTGGATACATTAAGGCAGGCGCACGGCTGGACGTGGATAATGCTCCGACTGCCCACGGCGTACAGCGCTTCGTGGAAAAACCCGAGCAGCACCTGGCGGAAGAATATGTTGCCTCGGGGGACTACTTGTGGAACGCCGGAATGTTTGTCGCTCCGGTGGGACTGATGCTGGAACACCTGGAACGCACTGAACCGGAGCTATATGAGGGACTGATGGAAATCGCCGCGGCGTGGGGGACCCAGCACCAAGAAACGGTGCTGGAGCGGATTTGGCCGACCCTGCCGAAAACTGCCATTGATTACGCGGTGGCAGAACCAGCCGCCGACGCCGGTGTCGTGGCCGTGATTCCCGGAGACTTTATCTGGGACGACGTCGGCGATTTCGCCGCCATCGCTCGGCTGAACCCGGCCCGCGATGATTCGGGAGTGACCGTTATTGGTCCCACCCCGCGGGTCTATTCTGACGATTCCACCGGTGTGGTGGTTACCGACACGTCGCGAGTCATCGCACTGATCGGGGTCGAGAACATCGTGGTGGTTGATACCGGCGATGCTCTGCTGGTGACCACCACCGACGACGCTCAATCCGTGAAGCAAGCAGTGGAAGCACTCAAAGCCCACGGTGACGACGATGTTCTTTAAGTAACATCAGATGGCGGTCGCGTTGCTAGCGCCTTGACAATCTCCTTAAGATAAAACCCATGCACGAAGGATTACCAGCATCATTACCCGCAACTGAGACCGCCGAGCAACGGGCTCGGATCGCTGAAGACTCAGCACATGGCGGGGCAATGAATGTGGAATCTCCGTTTCGCAGTTCCGCCGAGAAACCCGTGCGCGATGACCCGGATCTCCCGCGGGTCTCACCAGTCGTTGACGGACTATTGCCGAGAATTCGGGCGTTTCGTCGAGATATTCACCAGCACCCCGAGCTGTCTCTGGAAGAACACCGCACCACCGCGAAGATTCTAGAGTTACTCAACTGCGCCGGGCTGGAACCACAACAAATGGAATCCACCGGTGCGTGGGTCGATATCGGTCAGGGGCCGATCGTGTTAGGGTTGCGCGCCGATATTGACGCGTTGCCGTTGCAAGAACGCACCGGACTGGACTACGCCTCGGTCCATGACGGCATCGCCCACGCCTGCGGACACGACATGCATACCGCCGTGATGGCCGGGACCGCGTTGAGCCTGCAACAGATTCTGTCCGGACAGAGCGTGCTGCATACATCCGGGCTGGAACTCAACGGCCGGGTACGTATCATCTTTCAGCCTGCTGAAGAACGACTACCCGGTGGTGCCTTGCAGGTTATGAAAGCCGGACTGTTGGATGAGGTGCCACGGATCTTGGCGGCCCACTGTGACCCGGCCTTTGACGTCGGCACCATCGGTACCCGCATCGGTGCTATTACTTCGGCTACCGACACGTTGCGCATTACGGTCACCGGTCACGGTGGCCACACCTCGCGCCCGCAACAGACCGAAGACGTGGTTTATGCTTTGTCCAAAATTGCTTCTGAGGTGCCAGCGGTGCTGTCGCGACTGGTGGACGTGCGCTCGGCAGTTCAAGTGGTCTGGGGACATATCTCCGCAGGGGCTGCCCCGAACGCGATTCCCTCGATTGGTCAGCTGTCGGGAACCTTGCGCTGTTTGGACGCCGATGCCTGGGGCGCAGCAGCAGATTTGCTCGACCAAGTCATTCGGCAGATCGCAGCGCCCTACGGTGTCGCGGTGGAAATCGACCACGTCCGCGGTGTGCCACCGGTGGTCAGCACAGAGAAAGAAACTGATCTGATCGAAGATGCAACCCGTTTTGAGATTGGGTCCCGCGCCATTACGTTGACCCCGCAATCGATGGGTGGCGAAGACTTTGCGTGGATGACCCAAAAAATCTCTGGAGCCATGTTCCGGCTGGGCACCCGAACCCCAGACGGGCCGATTTACGATCTGCATCAAGGGGATTTCAATCCGGATGAACGAGCCCTGGGCGTCGGGGTGAAAATCTTCACCGCCGCTGCGTTGCGGGCCTTGGCCGGGGTACAGTGAAAAGCGTGGGTGAAGGCATACGCACAGACGTCCCGGTTTTTGAAAACCAGTGGCAGGATCTGCACCGGCACGCGGTGGAAGCCACGAAGAAAGCCTACGCGCCGTACTCTGACTATCCGGTCGGGGTCGCCGGCCTGACCCAATCTGGTCGGATCCTCACCGGGGCCAATATTGAAAACGCCTCCTACGGGCTGACTCTGTGCGCCGAATGCACGCTGATCTGTCAGGCCATCATGCTCGAAGCTGACCCGCTCATCGCGGTGGTGATCGTTAATGCGTCCGGTGAATTCATCACCCCCTGTGGTCGGTGCCGACAGCTACTGATCGAACACACCGGGCCCAGGCTACAACTCACCACGGCTGAGGGGCTCACTACTCTGGGACAACTGCTACCTCAGGCCTTTGGCCCGAAAAACCTCGCCACCTGAGCGAACCCCAAGACACCGATGTGAGCAACTGGAAAGGCAACACCGGATGACATCGCGGCACTTTCACCCCGTAGAGCTGATCGCCACCAAACGCGACGGAGAAGCGCTCACGACCGAGGCCATCACGTGGATCATCGAACGCTATACCGCCGGGGGCCTGCCGGATGAACAAATGTCGGCGTTGCTGATGGCGATCTACTACCAAGGGCTGAATACCCAGGAGCTCCATGCCTGGACCCAAGCGACGATCAACTCTGGGACCCGGATGGACTTCTCCACTCTGGGGCACCCTACCGCCGATAAACATTCCACCGGGGGAGTCGGCGATAAAATCACCCTCGTGTTGACTCCGTTGGTCGCCAGCTACGGGGTGGCAGTGCCCCAACTGTCTGGTCGCGGATTGGGCCACACCGGTGGCACCCTGGACAAGCTCGAGTCTATCCCCGGTTACCGGGTCAATCTCACGCCCGAGGAGATGACCCGCCAGCTGAAAGACATCCGGGCAGTGATTTGTGCGCCCACCGCGGCTCTCGCCCCGGCCGATCAGAAGATCTATGCGCTCCGGGATGCCACCGCGACTGTTGAGTCGATCCCGTTGATCGCCTCCTCGATCATGTCCAAGAAGATCGCCGAGGGAACCGACTCGCTGGTGCTCGACGTCAAAGTCGGCTCTGGTGCCTTTATGAAAGACCTGGGTTCAGCTCGCACACTGGCCCACACACTAGTCCGCCTCGGCACAGCTGCGCAGGTCAACACCACCGCACTGGTCACTGATATGTCCACCCCGCTGGGTCGCACCGTCGGCAACGCGCTGGAGGTCGAAGAATCCCTCGAGGTTCTCTCCGGCGGTGGCCCCCAAGATGTCCGTGACCTCACCGTCGCGCTGGCCACTGAAATGCTGAGGGCTGCTGGAATCACCGGCGTGAATCCGGCCGAGCACCTGGACTCCGGGGCCGCCATGGATACTTTCGCCGCGATGGTTTCCGCTCAAGGCGGCGACCTGCGCGCCACGCTACCGACAGCACACCACGAGCACCAGGTGGTGGCGGACCGTTCCGGGAGCGTGACGAGCGTGGACGCGCTGACTGTCGGGCTGATCGCGCGCCGGCTGGGCGCCGGTCGCGCCCAGCGTTGTGATGCTGTCCAAGCTGGAGCCGGGGTGCGACTACACGTGCGCCGAGGCGACTCGGTCACCGCCGGTCAGCCAGTGGCGACTTTCTACACCGATGACACCAAGCTGATGGTATCGGCTTTGGAACTCACCGAGCAGATGATCGAGATCGGTCCTGACGCGACAGATACCACCGTCCCCGATGGCGTGATCCTTGATCGAATATCCAACTGATCTCGAGGACCCGTAGGCTAGAAGGGTGTTTGCATTCCTCGAAGATCTCATCCTGCGGGCGGCCACCGCGTGGTGGACCCCGCTGGCGCTGTTTATTCTGTGCTTCATTGATGGGTTCTTCCCGATCGTTCCCTCGGAATCGTTGATCGTTGCGCTGGCCGCGATCGCCGACCGAGAGAACACGGTGGGATTGACGACGCTGTTTTTTGTGGGCTGGTTCGGAGCCACTCTGGGTGACCAGGTTGCGTTCCGGCTGGGCCGTGCGATTGGCGTGACCCGATTCCGGTGGATGCGTTCCCGTCGGGTAGCCGGTATCGTCCAGCTAGCCAGACGGTCCCTGCACCGCAACGGGGCGCTACTGATCATCACGGCCCGGCATGTGCCCGGTGGACGGGTCGCCGTGAATTTTGTGGCCGGAGCGACCGGATACGCCTGGTGGAAATTCTCGCTCTTAGATTTTGTCTCAGCCGGGGTATGGGCCGGGTACTCCATCGCCATCGGGGTATTGACCACCGGATGGTTAGACAACGTCTTACTGCAAATTGTGGTGGCGCTCATCTTTGCGGGACTGTTGGGCCTGCTGATTGATTTTGTTGCTCGCAAGGTGGTGGCCCGGATTTCCTCGACGCCGGCTCAGGCGCCGGCCGAGGTAATCCGCCCGGCCGGGTTTAGCGAAGACTCCTCCGAAAATGGGCATGGCTCTAACGTGCGGGGCCGTTCTGGCATAGACTCGCAAGAGTGAGTCCAAAACACGCTGCTTCTGCACCCGTTGTCACCAATCCGCTCGCGCTTGATCTCGCCGCTCTGCCCAAGGTGAGTCTGCACGATCACCTCGACGGCGGATTGAGACCAGCCACCATCTTGGACCTGGCCCAATCCATCGGTCACCAGCTGCCGGCCGATACCACCGAAACACTGGCTGAATGGTTCCAGGTCGCTGCCAACGCCGGCAGTTTGGAAAGCTATCTAGAAACCTTTGAGCACACCACTGCGGTGATGCAGACGGCTGATGCGCTACAACGGGTGGCCCGAGAATTCGTCGAAGACCTCATCGACGACGGAGTGGTCTATGCCGAAGTGCGGTGGGCTCCGGAACAACACACCTACCAAGGACTCAGCCTGGAAGACGCCGTGGAAGCAGTCCAAGCCGGCCTCGAACAAGGGTGTCAACAAGCCAGCGATCAAGGTCAGAGCATTCAGGTCCAGCAATTACTGTGCGCCATGCGTCAAGCTGACCAGGCTCAAACGATCGCTGAACTGGCGGTGCGCTACCGCGACTCCGGGGTGGCCGGCTTTGACATTGCCGGGCCCGAAGACGGATTCCCGCCCCACCGCTTCGCTGAGACCTTCACCTGGCTGACCGAACAATTCATGCCCATCACCGTCCACGCTGGCGAAGCAGCCGGAATCGACTCGGTGGCCGATGCCATCATCTCCGGCCGGACCCTGCGACTAGGCCACGGCGTCCGGGTCTCCGATGACATCATGATGGAAGACACTGAGACCGGTGACGCGCTGGTCAGTCTGGGTCGGGTCGCTGAAGGCGTATTGCAACGCCAGATGGTGCTAGAACTGTGCCCCAGCTCCAATCTGCAAACCGGTGCTGTCGAGCCCGGGACGGCAGAAGACCCACTGGCCAACCACCCCTTCGGACTGTTGCATGAGCTTGGATTTGCCGTCACCGTCAATCCGGATAATAGGTTGATCTCCGGCACCACCGTGACCGATGAACTCTACTTACTGACCCACTCCTATGGTTACACCCTGGAAGACCTGCTGGAGTTCCAGCTCAACGCCGCTCGCGGAGCGTTCATCTCGCAGGCCGAACGCGATAACTTATTGGAGAAGATCAATCGCCACTGGTGTGCTGTGATCGAGGATCACCTGGACCCTCACGATCCGCACCGCCCGACCTGCTTTACTGCCCTGAACGATGACTGATACCACCCAGCACGCCGGCCCCGTGACCTCGAGTGAATTAGCACGATTGCGCTGGATTACCGCACAATTGCGTCGGTGGTGCCCCTGGACGGCGCAGCTGACCCACCGTGAGCTAACCAACTATCTGATTGAAGAAGCCCACGAAGCCGTCGACGCCATCGAAACCGGGGATATCGCGGAGATACGCGATGAGCTCGGTGATGTGCTCTTCCAAGTTGCCTTGCACTCTGCCCTGGCTGAAACGAACCCGAAACCAGCCCAACGGTTCACCATCGAAGACGTCGCAGCAACCATTAACCAGAAAATGATTCGGCGCAACCCCCACGTGTTTACCCCGGAAGGACAGCTACAGGACCCCTCCGTTCTTGGGCAATCCACGGTCGAGGATGTCGAGCATGCCTGGGAACACATTAAACAGCAGGAAAAAGCCGATACCACTCCTGACAGCACCGATGAGTCCAGAGCACAGGCCGAACGCGTCGCTCACGCCTCGATTTTTTCAACCCCCTCGGGATACCCGAGTCTGGCGGCCGCTGCCAAGATCCTGTCGCGGGCCCGCAGACAAGAGGTCAACCCGCTTGAGGAGACCGCGGGTAACACACCAAATCCCCCGGAGTCCATCGAGACCGAGCATCAGTTGGGGGCGCAACTGTTCGCGTTGGTTGCCCAAGCCACCCAACGGGGGTTGGACCCAGAAAGAGCCTTGCGGGAATATCTGCACTGGCTTGAGGCTCAGTCTGCGCCGAGCTCTGCTCAGCGCACTGATAGGGTGACACCATGATCTGGCTGATGAATTCCACGCAAACCATCGAGGCACCGTGGGGTGTTTGGGTGGCAGTTGCACTCATCACCGGTGTGCTGGCGGTCCTGGTTGTTATGGTCGCCGCCGTTCTGCGCGGATCCTCTAATTATCGTCGCTCCAACACGTTGAAGGATTTCCGTGCCCGACAGCGTGCCGACGATACCACACAGTGTCACGAACCCAGAGAATCCACTGAACCCAGCGAATCCTCCACCGATACTTCCGAGAACTGACCGACCGATCCCTCAGATTCCCTAATCCGTTGATCTCTAAGGAGAGGACCCCAACACCATGTCCTTTATCGATGCAATCCACGCACGCGAAATCCTCGATTCCCGTGGTAACCCCACCATCGAGGTCGAAGTCCTGCTGACCGACGGCTCAATGGGGCGTGCCGCAGTGCCATCAGGCGCCTCCACCGGTGAATTTGAAGCAGTCGAGCGCCGCGACGGCGATGCAGAACGCTATAACGGCAAAGGCGTGCTCGACGCTGTTGTGGCAGTCAACGCCGACATCGCCCAAGAACTGTTGGGCGAAGACGCCACGGATCAACGTCGCATTGACCAGCTGATGTTGGATCTGGACGGCACCGAAGCCAAATCCAACCTGGGCGCTAACGCCATCCTAGGCGTCTCCATGGCAGTGGCCGATGCAGCCGCAGAGTTCACCGACCTGTCACTATTCAAGTACCTCGGTGGCCCCCACGCCCACACGTTGCCGGTGCCGATGATGAACATTCTCAATGGTGGCGCTCACGCAGACTCTAACGTCGACGTTCAAGAGTTCATGATCGCCCCGCTGGGTGCTGCATCCTTCTCGGAAGCCCTGCGCTGGGGCGCTGAGGTCTATCACAGTCTGAAAGCTGTGCTCAAAGAACGGGGCTACGGTACCGGCCTGGGGGATGAAGGAGGCTTCGCACCGTCGCTACCATCTAACCGCGACGCCCTGGACCTGATCACCACCGCGATCACCAAGGCCGGCTACACCCCCGGCACCGATATTGCTCTCGCCCTGGACGTGGCCAGCTCAGAGTTCTTTGACAACGGCACTTACACCTTCGAAGGTCAGGAACGCACCGCCGAAGAAATGACTGCGTACTACCAAGACTTGGTGACCGACTACCCGCTGGTTTCGATCGAAGATCCCCTGGACGAAGAAGATTGGGAGGGCTGGGCAACTCTGACTCAGGCCCTGGGTGAAAAGGTTCAGCTGGTCGGTGACGACCTGTTCGTGACCAATAAAGTCCGTCTGCAGCGCGGTATTGACGAGCGCGCCGGTAACGCCATTCTGATCAAAGTCAATCAGATCGGTTCGCTGACCGAAACCTTCGAGACCATCTCGCTGGCCCAGTCGCGGACCTTCAACTGCATGATCTCCCACCGTTCCGGTGAAACCGAGGACACCTTCATCGCCGACCTGTCGGTGGCCACTAACGCCGGTCAGATCAAAACCGGGGCTCCGGCACGCTCTGACCGTGTGGCTAAGTACAACCAATTGCTACGTATTGAAGAAGAACTCGACGACTCGGCGCGCTACGCCGGTCGTAGCGCATTCCCGCGTTTCCAGATTTAACGAACTTCTGTCGGTAGCCCACAATCAACGGCCGAAGAGTATCAATCGGCACTCTTCGGCCGTTGCTAGTTTACCGATTTCGAGTTTGCGGGCGCGGGCGACGGACAGTCGCCAGTTGTGGTGACTAAGGTAGGGCCAGAACAATTGCGTCAACAGTGCCAGTCAACCGGTGAACTGGTGTGAGCTGGGCGCCGGAACGGACCATCAGAGACGACGCGCCACGGAAGGACTAGCCGTGAGATCTCAAAAGCCCAGAGTACCCAAGAACTCTTCCGGAACCAGCGGTTCCCAGGCCGACAGGGGTGCCCAGCGTCGTCAGGACCAGCGCGAGCAAGCGGTGAAACGAGGCACGGCCGCGACCGGCACCAAACGCGGTCAGCGACAACTAGCCCGGCGCGCCCAAGAGCGCGTCCGGCAACGTTACAGTCACGCCACCCCGGAAGAACAACGTCCTGCCCGCAACTTCTCCGGCCGGATGATTGCGGTGATCATGGTGCTGTTTCTTGCTGTGGTGGTGATGGCACCCAGCCTGCGCACTATGTTGCAACAAAACCAGGAGATCTCCCAGGCCGAGGCCGATTTGCAGGCAGAGCAACAGCGCAACGAAGAGCTCACTCAACAACTCAATCGCTGGGACGATCCGGCGTATGTGCAACAGCAAGCCCGAGAACGGTTTAATATGGTCATGCCAGGTGAACATAAGTACCTGGTGGTCGGTGGCGAGGAACTAGCCGAAGGCGAGGAGCCGGTGACCGAGGAAGAGGAAATTACCGAAGACCAGGCACCGGCCTGGGCCGATGACTTTTGGAACTCTTTCGTCCACGCCAGCCAACACCAAACGAGCCAACCATAAAACGCAAGAACCAAAGAATACTCCCGCACAGCATGGAGGATGCGTGGCCACGGTAGACCACCCCACTGAAGCAGACCTGCAGACCCTCAGTCGTCAGCTGGGGCGACCGGTGCGCGATGTGGTGGCCATCGGTGCACGGTGTCAGGGATGCGGGTCACCCCTGGTTGCCACCACAGCGCCACGACTGTCGAATGGTATCCCGTTCCCCACCACGTTCTACCTGACCCACCCGCTGGCTACTACCGCCGTGTCCCGGCTGGAAGCCACCGGGATCATGGCGGAGATGACCGACGAACTGGCTCACAACCGGCACCTTGCTGATCAATACCGGGCTGCCCACGAGAATTACTTAGCCGAGCGTGATCGGATCGGCCAGATTGCCGGGGTGGGCGAGGTCCCCGAAATCGAAGGAATTTCTGCCGGCGGAATGCCCGAACGGGTCAAATGCTTACACGTGCTGGCCGCTCACTCCTTGTCGGTGGGCCCCGGAGTCAACCCATTGGGGGACCGCGTGCTGGATCTGATCTCCGAAGAGTTCTCGGCGCAGAGGTGCCGATGTGAACAGGGATGGGACGATGCATCAGTCGCCCCACGTCAGGATCTGTCCCGCCACGTGCGTCGACTCAACCGGCAGGGGCGGACCAACCCGATCCAGCACCGCCGGGTTAGCGCCGATGAGGCCACTGCGGTGGCTGCTATCGACTGCGGGACGAATTCGCTTCGTCTGCTGGTGGCCCGCCCGGTTGCCGACCCCGACACCGGGGCCAAACTGGTCGAACTGCACCGTGAAATGCAGGTGGTTCGACTGGGCGAAGGGGTAGACCAGAGCGGAGAATTTGCCCCGCAAGCCCTAGAACGTACTTTCGCCACCTGCCGGGATTACGCCGAAGTGATTGAACACCACCGCGCCGAGACCGTCCGATTTGTAGCCACCTCGGCCTCCCGTGATGTCTCCAATCGCGATGCGTTCATCGCCGGGGTGCGCCAGGCGCTGAACGTGACACCAGAAGTCGTCTCCGGCGCCGAGGAAGCCCACCTAACCTTCTCCGGTGCCCTGAGTGCCCTCGATGATGCACAACTCCAAGCCATTGCTGTCGAGTGCGAAAACCCGGATCAATCGGTGCGGGTCATGGTGGTGGACCTCGGCGGCGGGTCCACCGAGTGCGTGGTCGGCGAGGTGGGTTTTGCCTCGGGACATCGCGAGATTACTCTGGTCGGCTCGGTTTCAGAAAACATCGGGTGTGTCCGCTTCACCGAACGATACCTGCGTTCTGACCCACCGACCGCCGAGGAAATTGCCGTTGCAGACCGTGAGCTCAACGAGGTTTTCACCCGAGTGCACGAGGAACTGGACTTCTCCACGATCGATGCGGTCATCGGGGTTGCTGGGACCGTCACGACGCTCACCGCAGCGGCGTTGGGCCTGAAAGAATACGATGCCGATGCCATCCACGGCGCCCAACTGGATCGAGAAACCCTGAAAGCCACTGCGGCCACCTTGCTTCACTCGACCCGCGCCGAACGGGCCAACCTAGGGTTCATGCACCCGGGCCGTGCCGATGTGATCGGAGCCGGCGCGCTGATCTGGTCGACGTTGCTACAGATAGTGCACGACGCTACTGGCGGAAAACTGGCCGCCATTATCACCTCCGAACACGATATTCTCGACGGCATCGCCCTATCGCTGATCGGGCCGAACGACAGCAGGGTCCAGGACTCATAGCATGAAGGTCGTGGTGATCGTCAATCCACTGAGCGATGCAGTTCTACGTGCGACGACGCTGGCTCTTGCTCTGTTGTTATGCTTGGTCAGCACACCGGTGCCCAAAGCGCAGGCCGATCAATGGCGGGACAGCCAAGAGTGGATCACCGAGTACGGTTTCGACCAAGCCTGGAAAGAAACCCGCGGCGAGGGGGTCACCGTTGCGGTGATTGACACCGGTATCGATGACACGCACCCGGATTTGACTGGCCAGGTGATCGGGGGAACCGATGTGTCGGGGCAGGGTCACGACGACGGCACCAAACCGATTGGTGAGGACCCTCACCACGGCACGAGCGTGGCATCTCTGTTGGCCGGGCACGGCAATAATCTGCGCGAGGTTGACCAAGCCACTCAGCAAGAGCCCGAGAACGACGACAATGACGAGGAAGATGCCAACGCCTCTGAGGATGCCGAGACGGACACAGAATCAGAATCGGAGCCCTCTGCTGAACCGGGTCCCGGAGACGACGGCATCATCGGGACCGCACCCGAAGCGCAGCTGCTGAGCATTTCGGTCTATCTCGGCGACGGCGAGGATGTTCCCAGCGCCGAAGAACAGATTGCTGAAGCCGTGACCTGGGCGGTTGACCAAGGTGCCGATGTCATCAATATTTCACTGGCCTCCTCCGAACAAGATTGGCCAGAATCCTGGGACGATGCCTTTCTCTACGCTGAGGAAAACGACGTGGTGGTCGTGGTGGCTGCCGGCAACCGGGCCGGCGGATCGACGACGGTGGGAGTCCCGGCCACAATCCCTGGTGTACTCACCGTGGCAGGACTGGACGCGGATGGATCCGCCAGTTGGGACTTTTCCACTGAGGGCATCACGATCGGTGTGGCCGCCCCGGCCGACCCGCTGGTCGGAGTAACCTCGGACGGCGGGTATCAGAACTGGTCGGGAACCTCTGGTGCCGCACCGCTGGTCTCGGGCCTCGTCGCGCTCGTGCGCTCGGCCCATCCGGAGGATTCGGCAGCACAAGTCATCAACCGAATTTTGTCCACGGCCCAACCTGCAGGCGATTCCGGCACCGATGCGCTCTACGGTCACGGAGTGATCAACGCCGAACAGGCCGTCACCACGCAGGTGCCGACCGTAACGGAAAACCCGATGGGCTCGATGGGCGAGTGGATCCGCGTACACCGTCGTTCATCTGACGACGATGCGCTCACCGGTAGGTCTGACCAATATCAGGGCCACGAGCCGGTGGAGGTGCCCACCGAACTGCCTGGGGATGCCACAGCCCAATCGACTCCCGCGACACCGATGACCGGTGCGGCCAGTTGGTGGCAACCTGTCATGGTCATCGGTGGGACGGGCCTGGTGGTAGCGTTGGCCGGGACCGGAATATGGCAATTGGCGACCCGCCGAGCTGCTGGTCGTCCCACGAGTCGTTAGCCCGCCCACAACCTGAATATCTCACCGTGTCAGAATGTGGTATAGATCTCACTGTGTAGTTAATACAATCAACCGTCGCTGTTGAATTCACAACCGCGCGTAACCGGCCTAACATAGGAAACATGGCTATAACTCCTCAATTATCACCGAAACCACGCGTGCTCATTGTGGGCGGCGGTTACGCCGGCATCACTGTTGCACGGAAGCTCCAGAAAAAAGTTCGTGATCGGGGCGGTGTGGTCACCGTCGTTGACCCCAACGCATACATGACCTACCTCCCGTTCCTGCCCGAGGTTCTCGGCGGACACATTGAGGCCCGCCACGCTACGGTGGACCTGCACACTCACCTCAAGCACGCCGAAATCGTTCAGGGCTCGGTCGTCAATGTCTCTCACGCCGAGAAGATCGCGACTGTAGCCGCCGAAGACGGCGAACAGTTCGAGATTCCATATCAGGACATCGTGATGACCGCAGGTTCTAACACCCGTGTATTCCCGATTGACGGTCTAGATAAGACCGGCATCGGTATGAAGACCATTGAAGAGGCAGTCACTCTGCGCAACCAGATCCTGGAACGCGTCGAGTCGGCAGCCTTGATGACCGACGCTGCTGAGCGTCGTCGCGCGCTGACCTTCGTGCTAGTCGGTGGTGGCTTCGCCGGTGTGGAGACCATCTCCGAGATCGATGACCTGGTCCGCAACGCCATCGCCCGTAACTCCCGATTGTCGCAGTCCGAGGCTCGCATCGTGCTCGTTGAAGCCATGGGACGCATTATGCCCGAGGTCTCTGAAGCGCAGGCGGAAGGCGTTGTCGAGCACCTGCGCGACCGTGGCATCGAGGTGTTGCTGAACACTTCGCTGGACAGCGCCGTTGACTACGAAGTCAAGCTCAAAGACATGCGTGACGATTCACCGGCCGGATCCTTCTACGCTGACACCATCGTGTGGTCCGCCGGTGTTGCCGCCAACGGTATGGCCAAAGAAACCGATTTCCCGGTGGACGACCGTGGTCGCATCGAGGTTACTCCGACTCTGCAGATCTCGGATGGAGACGGTGGCGTGACTGAAGGTGCCTGGGGTTGTGGCGACATCTGCGCTGTGCCGGATCTGACCGGTGATGGCCCCGGTGGATTCTGTGTGCCGAACGCACAGCACGCCGGCCGTCAGGCGAAGCGCCTGGCCGAAAACCTATTGGCCGTACGCTTCGGCGAAGGTGTCGTTGAAGAGTACTACCACAAGTCTCTGGGTACCGTTGCCGGAATGGGGCTTGGCAAGGGCGTCGGTAACCCGCTGGGCGTTGAACTCAACGGCCTGCCCGCCTGGCTGGCACACCGTGTCTACCACGCCTACGCGTTGCCGACCCTTGAGCGCAAGTCTCGCGTGGTCTCCGGCTGGATCCAGGAACTGCTGTGGGGTACAGACACTACCCAGACCAAGCGTCTGGAGCGTCCGTTCAACGCCTTCCGCAAGGCCGCCGGTAAGCCTGAGATTCCGTCACGGTTCACCAAGAAGACCGAAGAAATCGAAGCCTAAGCTCTCGATCACACCAGCGCAGATGACATTTGTGACGCGCTGAGTTAAAACAACGGCCCCGGTCGAGCGCCTCCAGTATGATCTGGAAGGTGTTCTGGCCGGGGCGTTGTGATGTCTCGGAACCACGAACGAGCCCCCATAGCCCAATTGGTAGAGGCAAGCGACTTAAAATCGCTGTGTTGTCAGTTCGAGTCTGACTGGGGGTACCGGCGTCCTGAATAGAGGCTGATGATTCACTGAATCGCCTATTCAGTTTCGGGGACTACACTCGGGGTGATCATCCCAAGGAGACGCGCAACCGGCGCGAGGACAGCTCCTGACACCCAACCCGAAGGGACGGTAGACGTTTGCTCGGCAAAAAGATCCTCAGTTCCATCGCACTGATTGCCATGTTGAGCCTGTCAGCCTGTAGTGCAGATGAGGAAAACGCAGATGGGGCGCCCGAAGCCTCTGCATCGGCTGGCGACCAAGGAGCGCTTCCGGAACCAAATCTCGACGACGTTCCCGACGTGGTGGCCACGATCAACGATACCGAGATCACCAAAGAGGAATTTGCTACCAACTATGAGTCTCAGTATCAGCAGATGGCGTACCAGGCTCAAATGAGCGGTTCGGACGTTGACGAAGATCAGCTCAAACAGGAGAGCCTGGAGATCATGATCGGCAATGAGCTGTTGCTCCAAGAAGCAGAGGACCAAGATATCGAGGTCACAGAGGATGATGTCGATGAGTTCCTCGATGACTTTGCTAAACAACAAGGGCTGGAATCTCAGGACGAGCTCATCGCGCAGTTTGAGGAACAAGGCATGGACGAGGAACAACTGCGTGAAGATTCCAAGAAACAAGTTGCCATGGATCAGCTGATCGAGACTCTCGATGTTGACGAGCCTTCGGAAGAAGAGCTCAAAGATCTCTACGACGACCAGATGGAACAACAGAAGCAACTCATGGAGGCTCAAGCCTCGGCTGATCCGTCCGCACAGGCCGAGGATGGATCGTCGGAATCCGCCTCGGGCGAAGACCAGCTACCGAGCTTTGCGGAGTCCAAGGACGACCTGGAAGAGCAGGTCAAGCTTCAAAACGAGAATGAAGCGATCACTGAATTGGTGGAGGATTTACGCGAGGATGCCGATATCGAGATTTTCCTCGAAACCCCCGCTACTACAGAATCTAGCTCTGAGGACGATAGCGACGAGGACGCTAAGTAACAAGTGTGCCGGATAGTGCCATACAGCAGGGGATTATCACCGCTGGTAGTTAACCTAGCTTGCGGGTAGTTAGCTAACACCGGCGCAGTGGTTACCGTTAGACTGGCACATGAACACCTGACCGTCAGATACGAGAGGACGGCCCATGGCCAACCCAGTCTTTAACTCCGACAATTTCAAGCAACAAGCTTCTGGGGGCGTGCAGACTCCTCAGACCATTTCCGCATCTGAACTCGAAGAGATGTATGCTCGCCCCTCCGCGACTCCACAGGATACCGGGCGAGTCAGCTACAATGATGTGATCCTGCGGACCGCTTCCCAGCTAGCCGTGGTGTTGGTCGGAGCTTTGGGACTGTGGTTTGCCGGAACGATGCTCGGATTGGGCGGAATCGTCGGTCCCGCCACGCTCATCGGTGCTATTGGCGCGATCGTCCTGTCCTTGGTGAACGCGTTCAAAAAGCAGCCCTCACCGTTGCTGATCACGCTGTTCTCCCTCGCGGAGGGCCTGTTCCTTGGGGGGATCTCCCTCACCTTGGACGCCATGTACCCGGGGGTGGCCAGCCAGGCTGTTCTGGCGACCTTGTGCGTCTTCCTGGTGATGTTGGCGCTATTCTCCTCTGGTAAGGTCCGTGCTACGGCTCGTGGCATGCAGATCTTCATGCTGGCCTCTCTAGGTTACGCCGTATTTGCATTGGTGAACTTCGTGCTGATGATTACCGGAGTCACCGAGGGGATGTTCGGTCTACGTTCGGGCTGGCTGGGTGTCATCGTCGGCGTGATCGCGATTGTTTTGGCCGCTTATTCGCTGGTGATGAGTTTTTCCATGATCCAGCAGGGTGTGCGCAACGGTGCCCCACGCTCCTTTGCCTGGACTGCAGCATTTGGCTTGGTCACCGACTTGACCTGGCTTTACCTGGAAATTCTGCGTGTGCTGTCGATCTTGCGCGAGGTGGCCGATGCGTGATTCCCGGCGCACGGCTATCGTATTTTCGTCAGGTCACGATCTGAGGTGACCGATAATACGGGCGGTGTCACGCTGAGGCCACCTTTGGTTAGTCTGCGTGACACCGCCCGCGTATGTTCTGTCTTGGGTTTTCTTCACAATTTCCGGGACAGAGTATGCTTACAAGGGTTGAGGCTTGGCACGAGCCTTTACCGTAGTGATCAGCACAGAGAGGACCTGGCCGATGAGTTCAGCCCCTCCGAAAAGGCCTGTCGAGGACTCAGAGTTCGACTCGCCTACTTTGGCTGAAGTCGGGAGAAAACTAGCGGCTGACATTCCCTACGGTGTCACTGTCGCAACTGGATGGGCGCTACAGTTCATTATTATTGTCGTCGCGGCAGGTATCGGAATTTGGCTGTTTTCACACGTCTCCCTGCTCGTAATCCCGCTACTGATCGCTGCTTTGCTGTCCAGCCTGCTCTATCCGGTGCATAGCTTTTTGAAAAACCGGTTTCGGTTCCCCGCCTGGCTGTCGGTAGTTACCGTGATGCTAGGCTTCCTCTCGCTCATCGTGGGACTGCTGTGGCTGGCAGGGCAACAATTGGCCGTCGGGTTCGCTGATATGTGGCAGCAGATCCAAGAAGGCATCGTAGGACTTTTCGCCCTGGCCGAGTCCTACGGTCTCACCACAGACCGATGGCAAGAAATCCTGGCCGATGTCTGGAACACCTTTACCCAGAATTCCGACGCTCTCGTCTCCGGGGCCATCGGCTTCGGCTCCACCGCGACGAACATCGGTGCCGGAACACTGATCGCGCTATTCGCGTTGATCTTCTTCCTCATCGACGGTTCCCGGATCTGGAACTTCATGCTCAACTTCGTGCCACGTCGCCACCGCCGTGCAATCGACGGAGCCGGACACGCCGGTTGGAAGTCACTGGGAAGCTATGTGCGAGTCCAAATCTTCGTGGCCTTCGTTGACGCGGTCGGAATTGGCTTGGGCGCCTGGCTACTCTCGGTCCCGCTGGCCCTGCCCCTCGCGGTGCTCGTCTTCCTCGGTTCTTTCATCCCCATGATTGGTGCGGTTTTGACCGGTGCGATCGCGGTGATCCTAGCACTGGTTGCCAACGGTTGGGTCAACGCGCTGTTGATGTTAGTGGTGGTGCTGATCGTGCAACAAGCCGAATCACATATTCTGCAACCACTGGTTATGGGACGCGCCGTGCAGCTACACCCCTTGGTGGTATTCCTCGCTGTCTCTGGCGGTACTGCGCTGATGGGTATCGTCGGGGCGATCTTTGCGGTACCGGCCATTGCCTTCGCTAATTCTTTCGTCAAATATCTGGCGGCGCGACCATGGGAGAAGAACAAAGATCCCCACGCGGTCGACCCCGAAGCACCCGATGAGATCGCCCCCAGCGCTGGCGACCTCTGACGATCCGATCCGCTGCTCTCATCCATCGCGTATCAACCCTCAGGAGACCGACTCGTGACATCCACTGATTCTTCTGTACCTGTATTGCCCGCTGAGGTGCCGGTGAGTTTCGACGATATTCTTGCTGCGCGCGACGTCATTAGCGCGGTAGCGGTGGAAACCGGCATGGAGCACTCCAGAGCCCTGGGGCGGATGACCGGTGCCACGGTGCATCTGAAGTGCGAAAATCTTCAGCGTGCTGGCTCATTCAAAGTGCGGGGCGCCTACAACCGGATGTATCACATTCCCGAAGAGGACAAGGGAAACGGGGTGGTGGCTGCCTCTGCAGGAAACCACGCCCAAGGTGTTGCCTTAGCGGCGTCAAAACTTGGACTGCGCGCCACGATCTTCATGCCCCTAGGAGCAGCACTACCTAAGGTTCAGGCTACGAAAGATCACGGCGCGGAAGTCGTCTTGCTTGGCAATAACGTCGACGAAGCCTTGGCAGCAGCGAAGGACCACGCAACAAAAACCGGGGCAACGTTTATTCATCCCTTCGACGACGAGAAGGTCGTGGCAGGGCAAGGAACTGTTGGACTCGAAATTCTCGAGCAACAACCCGATGTCGACACGGTGATCACCAGTATCGGTGGTGGGGGACTGTTGGCAGGGACAGCAATCGCCATCAAGGAACTGGCACGGCGACAAGGACGCGACATCACGATTATCGGTGTGCAAGCCGAAGATGCGGCCGCCTACCCGGCCTCGCTGGCCGCTGACGGCGTCGTTTCTCTCGAGCAGCTCACGACGATTGCTGACGGCATTGCGGTGGGCCGTCCGGGCAATCTACCCTTTAGCATCATCAAGGATCTCGTGGATCACGTGGTGACAGTTTCTGAAGACCAAATCGCTAACGCTTTGGTGTTCTTATTGGAGCGGTCCAAGATGGTGGTCGAACCAGCCGGTGCGGTATCGGTGGCGGCGTTGATGTCGGGGAAGCTGAAGGACCTGGGGCTGGCACCGAAATCAGTGGTCGCGCTGTTGTCCGGGGGCAATATTGACCCGCTGTTGATGCTCAAAGTGGTTCAGTCGGGTCTGTTGGCAGCCGGACGCTATCTCACCGTGCGGATTCCCCTCCGAGATCGCCCAGGCGAGCTGAAGAACGTGTCACGGATTATTGCCGAGGCCGAAGCGAATGTCATCGGAGTGGACCACACCTCAATCGGTCCTTCGCTGGGCATGGGCGAAGTGTATATCACCATTAATATGGAAACACGTGGCCATTACCACTCAGACCACCTACTTGAAAAACTTCGTGAAAGTGGCTATGAGCCCGAAATCACGCACTAAGGCCTGGGGACGTGGCTACAGTGTAGCTGCTCCTAGCTGCGACTTAGCCATCAATGCTGAGGTGCCACTGGTCTGAGCGTGCAACACCGACAGCACCGGGTGGTGCCCATCAAGCTCGTGCACCCGGTTGCTGAAGTCCTTTTGCTCCCAACCAGCGTTGGCGGTCGCGAACATGAGGCCGGTGGCGTTGATGCTCTCAATGATGCCCAATAGTAGACGGTCTTCGTAGGTGGCCTCACGACGCCCCAACAGCACCTGCGTTAGAGGTGTGATGACCTCTTCAGCGGTGGTATCAAGAACGAGCTCGTAGTGCGTTGGCCTAAACGGTCCTGGGTTATGGGTGGACACCAAACCGTTGTGCTCAAAGTTGTCCAAGACACCCTGCAACGGATCGAACTTCTTGGACTTCACGATCCGGGAGAGCTCGTCGCCCGTCTTATCGCGCAGTTTCTCGACGACGTCGTTCAAGGCCGGGGAGCTCGGAGTTTTTTCCTTGACGATAATCTTCGGATTATCCATGTTCCACGGTTCGGTCAGCTCGGCGGGGGTAAAGGACACCACGCCATCGGTCTCCAAATCGGCCATGGTGGCTGCCACCCGTGCTTTCGAGAGCAGGGAGGAAACTCCTGCTAGCTCGTCTTGGAACTCCAGGCTGAGTACTACGAAACGCTCTACAATCTTCACAAATCCTAGGCTAGCAGTTAACTGCCACAATCACAGATGGTCTACCAGCCACTTTGTCATCTGCGTGGTTGCTCTCAGCACAGTGGGCAAGGGGAAATAACACCAGGAATATCGTCCCTTAAACAAGTCCCGGGCCTCGGTGTTGCACGCGAGGCCCGGGAGGAGGCGAAGCTTCTGAAAAAGTTACTTTCCAGGATTGTAGGGAGTAACCTTCTTCAGAACAACTTCGATGTCCTTACCATTCGGGGCAGTGTAGGACAGGGTTTCACCAGCTTGACGACCGTGAATTGCTTCGCCGAGGGGAGAGCGCTCAG
This sequence comes from Auritidibacter sp. NML100628, assembly GCF_003185985.1. Taxonomy (NCBI): domain Bacteria; kingdom Bacillati; phylum Actinomycetota; class Actinomycetes; order Micrococcales; family Micrococcaceae; genus Auritidibacter; species Auritidibacter sp. NML100628. The sequence goes on along the minus strand of NZ_QHLP01000013.1, from coordinate 43,576 downwards.
AGTAAACATCGAGTTGCTCGTCTTCGGAAGCGATTTCACGGTTACCAAAGATAAAGGTCATTTCGTTACCGCCGACGGTGGCCTCAACGACCATACCGGCCTCAACGACGCCGTCGTCCTGCGGCGTGTCGCCCACAACTGCGTTCTCCAACAGCTGTTTTAGTTCCGCGATGCGGCCTTCGTTTTTGGACTGTTCTTCACGAGCGGCGTGGTAGCCGCCGTTCTCCTTCAAGTCGCCTTCATCGCGGGCTGCTTCAATGCGGTCGACAATTTCTTGACGACCTTCGCCAGCGCGGTACTCGAGTTCTTTGCTCAACCGGTCATAGGCTTCTTGGGTCAGCCAAGGAGCTGAGGGTGAGGTGGTCATAATTCCTCCTTGAAGGATCGTTTGGCAGGGAAAGTTTGAGTTGTCCACTACACGTCAAGTTCTTTACTGCACAAAGACCCGCCGTGGGGCGTGCGGTTTAACCGAATCCGATTTTATCGGATGCGATTCGCATGCCCCCACGACGGGACTTCGTCAACGCTTTTGCGGGGTTAGGGAGAATTCTAGCACTGGACCGCGACACTGTGCAGTCTGGTCGCAGTGGGAGCGTCCGCCGGGCTCTCTTGCGCCAGGCAGGCTACCGGTCGACATCAAAATATGAGATGTTGCTGGGACCGTCTTCGTAGTACCAGCAATCATTCACGCCACCATTGGTTCCTAGCCCATCGGTTCGGACCTGGACGTCGTAGTAACTAGTCAGATCTGAGGGGCTGGAATCAATCTGTTCACCGGCGGCCTCAGGGCCAATGATGACTGTTTTCCATCCCACCACCGCATAATTATCGGCCAGCACCTGCACCGCACAGGAGACCGTGGCGTCGTGCTCTTTAGTGAGCTGGAAGCGAACAGTGGCATGATCTTCGGAGACGATGTCGAAGCCCACGTCTTTATAGCTCAATCGGTCTTCGGTCATCGAGTAGGTCCACACACCGGCGAGCGCTACGGCTAGAATGAGAGCCGTCACCGCAACAATGATCCCCCAACGACGCCGTCGCTCCTGCCTTTCAGGCGAGTTCTTACTTTGGGAGCGACCATAACGATTGGCTAAGCTATCAGAAGCCGATGCCTGCGCCGGAACTGGGCTATTGACCATAGACTTAAACTCTACCCAGCCACGGCGTAGCACAGCCAATGTGACCGTGAAGCAGTGGATCAGGAGTACAGACAACTCGTGAGCGTTTCAGCACAACAAAGGTCCGGATCATCGCAACACCCAGAGTTTGGTGTGCCCGTAGGATCCGAGGACTACGGTAGCACGCAGTCGAGTGACTATCAGCGTCCAGAAGCCACCGATGTTCCGCCCTCCCAAGGGTTGCGCCTGATGGCTGTTCACGCACACCCCGATGATGAATCCTCCAAGGGGGCGGCGATGATGGCAGCATATGAGGATGCCGGTGCTGACGTCATGGTGGCATTGTGCACCTCGGGAGAAGCGGGGTCGTTGCTGAACCAGCACTACCAGGGTGAGGTTGCCCGTTTGCACCGAGACATGACCGCTGTACGGCGAGTCGAGATGGAAGAGTCCTCTCAAGCGCTTGGCATAGACTACCGCTGGCTCGGATTTATTGATTCGGGCCTGCCAGAAGGCGACCCGGTTCCCGAACTACCCTATGGGGTTTTTGCCAATTCTGATCGTGATACTCAGGTCGCGGTGCTCGTACGACTGATTCGAGAGTTTCGCCCCCATGTGCTGATTTCCTATGATGAGATCGGTGGCTACCCGCACCCCGATCACCTGCGCGCTCACGAGATCACCGTGAAGGCGTATCAAGGCTCAGGCGATCCGCAAGCTTATCCGGGAACAGGGCAAGCGTGGGAAGTATCCAAGCTGTACTACGACCGGGCTTTCAACCCGGATAAATATTTTGCCCTGCACAAAGCCTATGAAGCCTCCGGCCGGACCTCGCCTTATGCGGATCGCATTCAGTGGTACGAGCGGTTGCAATCCGGTGAAGACCCGGACGCGTGGCGGTTGACCAAGCACCAGGTCACCACACAGATTCCAGTGGGGAACTACCTGGACCGTCGCGATGCTGCACTACGGGCTCATGCCACGCAGATCGATCCGCACGGGTTCTTCTTCACCCCCCACGACATTGTGCGGGATGCCTGGCCCTGGGAAGACTACGTGCTGATTGACTCGCGCGTACCAACTCACCTGCCCGAAACCGACCTGTTCTCCGGTCTGCGCACCCCCACCCCAGACCGGGAAGATCAGGGAAATGAGGCCTGATGACAACTGCCCTGCAGACCGCGGTCCTGCTGGCCGCTGAGGAATCGAACTTGCGCCCTGGACTCGACCAGGAAGAGGTCACTCCGGGTATTGAAGGGTTTCTGCTAACCTTTCTGATGGTGGCGCTGTCCGTGGTGGTCATCCGCATGATGGTGCGCTCGGTCCGCAAAGTGAAGCTACGTTCCAAAACCGCCGAAGATATGCTGGTGGAGCGAAACCAGCCAAGACTTTCTGAGAAACAACGCCAGCGCCCTGAGATCGACGAGCTTAGCCCTGACCGTCTCGGAATGATGCGCAAGAAGTACCCCGGCTATTTGGACTCGCCTCCGCTCGAGCCACAAGAGCCTGAATCTGGGCGGGAGCATCGCTAGAGTTGGGGTATGGACTATCCCGACCTGTTTTATCGACTTTACGAGCGCCGGTTAGCTCAGGGCCTTGATGCCTCCCGTTTGCCCGGGCATATCGGTGTCGTCCTGGACGGCAACCGGCGCTGGGCGAAAGCCGCGGGGGAGCCTACTGCCCGGGGTCACCAAGCCGGTGCCGATAAGATCCTCGAGTTTTTGGGGTGGAGCGCAGAGATCGGGATCCCGATGGTCACTCTCTATATGCTCTCCACCGATAATCTGAATCGGGATGCCTCCGAGTTGAGGTCCCTGGTCGCTATTATTTCCGATACGCTCAAACGGCTGGAAGAAGGCGAAATCAACGGTCGGCCGATCAAAGTCCAACCCGTGGGGTCGACCGAGATTTTGCCAGCATCGCTCTCCGAACAAATCCGTCACCTTACGCGGCGCGGTGCCCATCACAATGATTCCGGGATGCACGTGAACGTGGCAGTCGGTTACGGCGGTCGTCAAGAAATCGTGGACGGGGTCAAAGAGCTTCTGATCGAAGCCGAAGAACAAGGACAAACCCCCGGTGACGTGGCGGAAAAACTCAGCATCGAAGAAATCTCGAATCGACTGTACACCCGAGGTCTTCCGGACCCGGACCTGGTGATTCGGACCTCCGGTGAACAGCGACTCTCCGGATTTTTGATGTGGCAGTCAGCCTACGCCGAATTTTACTTTTGTGAAGCTCTATGGCCTGATTTTCGGCGGGTTGATTTCCTGCGTGCCCTGCGTGATTATGCCTCACGACAGCGCCGGTATGGGAGTTAAAGCCACAGCTGCGCACCTGCGGGATTCACCGGGAATTCATGTCCTGGTTAGCTCTTTCTCACTGAATGCCCGTACCCTCTGATTCGTCAGGAAAGGTACGTAACCGAGAGACCTCTTACATTAACGGCAGGAGCTTCCACCGTGTCGCTTACCCCTCCCCGTTCTGTTTCCGTTCCGCAGACCACGGTGGCAGAACACAATATCGACCAAAACCAACAGACCCCAGCATCAGAAACCGAGGTCAGGACTTATCTCCTGGATACCTCGGTTTTGTTGTCTGACCCGCACGCTCTGCTGCGGTTCGCCGAGCACAAAGTCGTGTTACCGATCGTGGTCATTTCTGAGCTGGAGAAGAAACGTCACGACCCGGAACTGGGTTATTTTGCCCGCTCAGCATTACGGTTGTTGGACGATCTACGCGTCCAACATGGGTCGCTAAACCAGCCGGTCCCGCTCAATGACGAAGGCGGTCAACTGGTGGTCGAGCTCAACCACATTTCGGTCGACGTTTTGCCCTATGGCTTCCGTGGCACCGATAACGATTCCCGCATCCTCGCGGTGGCTCAGAACCTCTCGGATGAAGGTGAACGCGTCACCGTCGTGTCCAAAGACCTACCCATGCGTGTCAAAGCCTCCTCCATGGGGCTGGAAGCCGATGAATACCGCAACGAACTGGTCAAGTCTTCCGGGTGGACCGGCTTGGACCGCCTGGACGTCACCGACGAGCAACTCTCCCAGCTTTACTCCGGAGAGAACCTGCTGGATGACCGTGTGGCAGAGATGCCCATCAACACCGGGCTGGTTCTCAACTCCGGCACCGGCTCCGGACTAGGGCGCGTCACCGGAGACCACCAGATTCAACTGGTTAAAGGTGACACCGAAGTCTTCGGCGTGCACGGCCGCTCAGCCGAACAGCGTCTAGCCATCGACCTGCTCAACGATCCCAGTGTCGGGATTGTTTCGCTGGGCGGTCGCGCCGGCACCGGTAAGTCGGCGCTGGCACTGTGTGCAGGTTTGGAAGCAGTGTTGGAACGTGGCGATCACCGCAAGGTCGTGGTCTTCCGTCCGCTCTACGCAGTGGGCGGACAGGACCTGGGATACTTGCCCGGTTCAGAGGGTGAGAAGATGTCTCCGTGGGCCCAGGCGGTCTTTGACACCCTCGGAGCGTTGGTGTCTCCGACCGTGATGGATGAAGTCATCGAGCGCGAATTACTTGAGGTTTTGCCCTTGACTCATATTCGCGGCCGGTCTCTGCACGAGTCGTGGGTGGTGGTCGATGAGGCCCAATCATTGGAGCGCAATGTGCTACTCACGGTGCTGTCCCGGATCGGGCAGAACTCCAAAGTCGTGCTGACCCATGACGTAGCGCAGCGCGATAACCTGCGTGTGGGCCGTCACGACGGTATTGCTGCAGTTGTCGAGACGCTGAAGGATAACCCGTTATTCGGCCACATCACGCTGACCCGTTCGGAGCGCTCACCGATTGCAGCGCTGGTGACTGAACTACTTGAAGACCGAATGCACTAAGCCCCGGGCCGCAGCCCCGCACATCGTACACAAGTCAAGCAGGTCAGGACACGATACGTCGGGCCTGCTTGGCTTCTTTTAACGCCTTGCGTTCAGTCCGGATATCCTTGGTGAGCATCAGCGCGACCACGATGCCGGCAATCACCCCGCCCAGGTGGCCTTGCCAGGACACATCTGCCTGCGGGAACAATCCCCATACCAGTCCGGCATAGCCGATAATCGTGATCACCGAGATCAGCATGGCCCAGAATTTACGGACCAAGATGCCGTTGATCATCAAGAACGCGGCATAACCGTAGATCACCCCGGACGCGCCAGTATGCACCGAGTTGGAACCGCCGATCAGCCACGTGATGACACCGGAAATCAGCCAAATCTGAAGGGTCACCTGACCATACTTGCGCGTGATCACCGCCAGGAGTGTGCCCAGGATGATCCAGGGCACCGTATTGGAGAGCAGATGAGAAAAACTAAAGTGTAGCACCGGAGCGGCGACAATCCCGACCAACCCCTCGAGACTGCGTGGTTGAATACCGGCGGCATTCGATAATGCATACCCGGTGACGGCGTTGATGATCTGCAAAACCCACATGACCGCCAGCGGCACCAAGACCGGGGCCCACGCCCACAGAATGCGACGGGTTAGGGAATTGTCATCGCTGGACTGTTCGCGTGACTCGGCGGATTCATCTGTACGGGAACGAAAAAGGGCCATAACCGGTCCGATCCTTCAGGGGACAATAAAGGGTAGGTGAGTTTCTAGTGTCCAGTCTACTGAGAACTCCCTACCAGTCAGCTGTGGCGAGATACCCACAGGGGGCGCACTCGCGCTCGTGAGACCGCATGTCTCTTCGGTATGCTCGCAACTGTGTTCAGCCTGCTGTCGGAAATGACCTTCTCAGCCCACACCCCGGGGTTCGTGTGGCTGTGCTGTGTCATCGCGATGCTGATCTATGTGGTCAGCTGCATCGTGTTGTTCACGGTTGATGTGCGACAACACCGGCTACCCAACGGGTGGACTGCGACCTTGGCCATCGGTGCAGTGGCCTTCTTAGGCGTGAGCACGTTGATCGCTCCGCAGGATTCTGTAGCCCATGGCAGACTAGCCACGATGGTCGTGGGCTTGTTCGGATATCCCGCGGTGATGTTTGTGTTGCATCTGATCACCCGGGGTGGCTTGGGCATGGGGGATGTGAAACTTGCCGCCGGGCTGGGCGCCTATACCGGTTTTGTCGGCTGGGAAGCCACGGTGGTGGCGCTAGTGTTGGGCTTCGTGTTGGGTGGCCTCATCTCCCTGGTTGCGGTGGTGTTCACCTCGGCGACCTGGGCCTCACGCATTCCGTTCGGGCCAGCGATGATCCTCGCAGCCACCTTCGCTTTGCTGGGATAAATGTCACCTGGGGCTCCAGAGGCGATGTGTTCTAGCACGAACACCGGTTCTGATCCTAGAGTGGACATCACGTCCACCGACGCCTGTCGGGTCCACTATTCCGATGACCGACTTTTTGGAGGGTTGCCATCATGTCATCAGCTCTTTCTGCTCTGTTCGATGACCTGAAAGACATCGTTGCCCAACGTACTGAGCTCTATCAACACCTGCACCGCAACCCTGAACTGAGTATGCAGGAACACGACACCGCCAACACTATTGACAAAGAGCTCTCCGACCTGGGGTTGGAGACACAGCGTATTGGTGGCACGGGAGTCGTGGCGGTCATCACGAACGGCCCGGGTCCGACCGTGCTGGCCCGGGCAGACATCGACGGACTACCGGTGACCGAGAACACCGGGTTGGATTACACCTCGGAACGTGAGGGCGTGATGCACGCCTGCGGTCACGATATGCATATGGCCACGTTGTTCGGAGCCATCGATGTGCTACTCCAACACCGCGACGCCTGGTCCGGAACCTACATCGCCCTCTTCCAGCCTGGAGAAGAAAAAGCCGCAGGAGCCAAAGCCATGGTTGAAGACGGCCTGGTCGACAAGATCCCGACCCCCGATGTGTGCTTTGGCCAGCACGTGATGGTTTTTGAAGCCGGACATATCGGCGTCGTTGCCGGCCCGGTCATGTCGGCCGCCGATTCGGTGAAGATCACCGTCCACGGTCGAGGCGCCCACGGATCCTTGCCCCAAAACTCCATCGACCCGGTCGTGATCGCCGCGACGATCGTGTTGCGTTTGCAGACCTTGGTCTCGCGGGAGATCTCCCCCTCCGACTTTGGTGTGGTGACCGTCGGCGCGCTCAACGCTGGGTCCAGTGCCAACATCATTCCTGATAAAGCCGAGCTCCGTCTTAATCTGCGCACCTACGACAGTGCGGTGCGTGACAAACTGGTGGCCGGCATCGATCGTATTGTACAGGCCGAATGCGAGGCTGCTGGAGTTGAGAAAGAACCGGAGATTGAATACTACGACCAGTTCCCGCTGACCACCAACGATGAGAGCCTGACCGAGCGAGTGGCTGAGGCCTTTGAGCAGGTCTTTGAGGATGGTCAGGTGTTCCGTAGCGCGCGGGTGCCGGCCTCGGAGGACTTCAACATCATCCCTGATGCCTTCGGAGTGCCGTATCACTACTGGCAACTTGGTGGCACCGACCCGAAGCTATTTCGCTCGAGTCTCGAAAACGGCACGTTGGTCGAAAACATCCCGGTCAACCACTCACCGGGTTTCGCTCCGGTCATCGATCCCACGCTGGAAGCTGGCATCAAGGCGCACCTCGCAGCTGCGTTGACCTATTTGGGACAGGACCAAGCCCCCCAAAGCTAGCGGATCGATCGTGTTCCCCCTCTCGTTCTGAACGTCGTGACGCGGTTATGCTCCATGGCGTGAACATGGCGTGAGCTTTACTCCAGAGACGGCCGTTTCGGTCTCACAGATTGTCGTCATGCTACTCGTCGCAACGATGCTGGGCCCTTGGGCCAAACAGGTCTTAGCACCGCAACGACGCCACCGGAGGCATCGGTGGTTGCAGGTGACCTCGTGGCTGTCCTACTTCTCGAAGGTTTTTGCGCTGTTTGGCTTGCTGATCAACATGCAGGCGGTGTCATTGCTGCTGGTCGCGCTATCCAATAGGGCCGTATTTGCTCTCGCACAGCCTGATACCGCCGGGAGGAGACGTCCTCGGCGTGCGCTGATCAGCCAGTAGGAACTCCACAGGCCCCGGAGCAGTAACGCTGTAGCGAACTGTTCGGAGCCTGCGGTGGTTGGTACGTGGTGATCTCGGGACGATCCTGGTCCCGGGGAGCTTACTCGCCGGGGTGGGTCATCGACATCAAATCCAGGGCCTCGTCGAGCTGTTGTTCGGTAACGTCACCCCGGTCCACATAGCCCAGGGCAATAACGGCTTCACGCACGGTGACCTTTTCGTTCACGGCGTGCTTGGCGATCTTGGCAGCTGCTTCGTAGCCGATCAGCTTATTCAGCGGGGTCACGGTCGACGGGGACGCACCAGCCAAGAAGGCAGCGCGCTCAACGTTGGCCTGAATGCCAGCAATCATCTTCTCCGCCATGACCTTCGCAGAGTTGGACAGCAGCCGAATGGACTCCAGCAGGTTCGCTGACATGACCGGGATACCCACGTTGAGTTCGAACGCACCGTTGGTAGCAGACAGCGACACAGTGGTGTCGTTACCGATCACCTGCGCGCACACCTGGATGACAGCCTCACAGATCACGGGGTTGACCTTGCCCGGCATGATGGAGGAACCCGGTTGAAGGTCCGGGATCGCGATTTCGCCCAGACCGGTGTTGGGGCCCGATCCCATCCAGCGCAGGTCGTTGTTGATCTTCATCAGCGAGTAGGCGATATTGCGCAACTGTCCGGAGGCCTCCACCAGGCCGTCACGGTTGGCTTGAGCCTCGAAGTGGTTGCGAGCCTCGGTGATGGGCAGACCGGTTTGTTCCACCAAGAGCTCGATCACGCGCTGGGAGAAGCCCTTCGGGGTGTTGATCCCGGTACCGACGGCAGTACCGCCCTGGGGAACCTCGGCTACTCGGGGTAGCGAGGCGTCGATACGCTCGATGGCGTAGCGCACCTGAGCGGCATAGCCACCGAATTCCTGGCCCAAAGTCACCGGGGTGGCATCCATCAGGTGCGTCCGACCGGACTTGACGACCTCGGCGAATTCTTCAGCCTTGGCTTCGAGCGAGCTGGCCAGGGTATCCAAGGCCGGCTTGAGGTCGTTGATCAGCGCGCCGGTAACGGCGACGTGCACCGAGGTGGGGTAGACGTCGTTGGAAGACTGGGAGGCGTTGACGTGGTCGTTGGGGTGAACCTCGGTGTCCGAACCGGCCTCGGCCAGAGCGCGGGTGGCCAGAGTAGCGATGACCTCATTGGTGTTCATGTTTGAGGAGGTTCCGGAACCGGTCTGGAAGACATCGACCGGGAAGTGGTCGTCGTGTTCACCGGCAATGACCTGATCGGCTGCGGCAATGATGGCCTCGGCACGCTCGGCGTCGAGCACACCCAGTTCCTGATTGGTGCGGGCAGCGGCTTTTTTGACCTGCGCCAGGGCGTAAATGTTCTGCGGTTCGATCGGCTTGCCCGAAATCGGGAAGTTCTGCACGGCCCGCTGGGTCTGGGCTCGATACAGCGCGTTGATGGGGACTTGAACCTCACCCATGGTGTCGTGTTCAGTGCGGTACTGTTGCTGGTCGTTGTGCTGTTCGGTCATTGGTTGTGTCCTCTCTGACTGATCTGACGGATGTGACGGATCGAAGGGGGCCTGGAGTGGGGACGGTGGGGCTTAGGCAGTGACAGGTCCTAGCGTATCGCCGACCTGCACGGTGCCGTCGGCTAGCGAATAGGTCAGGGCCATCACCGCGGTGCGACCGGCTTCCACGGCCTCGGCCACCACCCGGTTGGAGTCAACCAGCCGATGGACCATCTGGTCGGTGTGTTCTAGCACGGTGCCGTCGACGTCGGTGATGCCGGCCTGGCGGGCCGCCATGACCGATGGCGTGATGCGCTCGACCAAAGAACGCAGAAAGCCACCGGGGACGGTGCCGGACTCATAGGACTCCACGGCGGTGGTGACTGCACCGCAAGAGTCGTGGCCCAGCACCACGATCAGCGGTATATTGAGCACCCCAACACCGAATTCCAATGAACCCAGCACGGCATCGTCGATGACTTGCCCGGCGGTGCGAATCACGAATACATCGCCGAGACCGACATCAAAAATAATCTCGGCAGCCAACCGCGAGTCAGCGCATCCGAAAATGATCGCAATGGGTTCTTGAGAGGTGGCCAGCTCTTGGCGACGGGCAGCATTCTGGTGCGGGTGGGTGACTTGTCCGGAGACGAACCGGGCGTTGCCGTCTTTGAGCGCCTGCCATGCCTGATCAGGGGTCAGTGTAGCGTTGGCGTCCTCGGTGGGGGTATCGGTCATGCGTCAGCCTCCTGGGGCGGGGTAGCAGTGGATGGTGCGGTAGCCGAGGTCTTCTCCACGGCGACCTCACGGTCTTCGATCAATGTTGCGGTCAGCTGCGATAACTGGTCGTCGGGTAGCGAACCTGACACCACGAGGGTGACCGGTTCGGTGGCCTTCGGGTCGGGGACCTCCCCAACTAAGTAGGTGTGTCCATCTTCTGCATAGTAGACCTCGAAGGGATAGTTCAAGATTTCTGCAGCACCCTGGGGCTCGCCACTTTTGACCCGGTCATCAATCCACAACTCTCCAGCCCCAGCCGCCTGATCGACGCCAAAAAATTCGTCGTCGTCGCTGGAGTACCCCACCGACCAGTAGGGTGTGTCATCATCGGCAGAGGGATTGTGCCAGCGGGCGTAGTTGGCCGACCAGTCCTCGGGAAGTTCGGGAATGACAGGATCAAAGCTGGCCACACTGCTGGCCTCGGACGCGGTGGCTGCGACGTCAATGTCCAGGTCGTAATCGCCACCTTGGCGCGGGTTAAAAGCGATCACAATACCGACCACGACCAGCGTGATTAACACCGAATAGGCGATTCCCTGAATATTTTGACGCATCCGCTGCGACTGAGATTTCGTGACCCGCGGTTTGGGCGCCTCCACGGGTTGCTCGGATGCCCCAGCGGGGCGGGACTGGTCTTGGCGCTCAGAACTCACCCCTCCATTCTGCCAGCAATGCGGACCGAGGGGTGGCTAGCTTACGACGCGGCGAGTGTGACCGACGGTGGCATCGAGGACGACGGACTACGATAGAAGAACATCTACACGAGCCATCATTCGGCTCACCGAACATGATCCACAGCTGGGAGCGCACTATGACGAGCGAAGACATTGGCACCACCGACCCGACACGCCCGGACCGAAACTTGGCAATGGAGCTGGTCCGGGTCACCGAGGCCGCCGCGATTGCTGCCAGTCATTGGGTGGGCTACGGAGATAAGAACCGTGCCGATGGCGCCGCGGTCGACGCGATGCGCGCCTTCATGGACACCGTGAACATGCGTGGCACCGTGGTGATCGGTGAAGGTGAGAAAGATGAAGCCCCGATGCTGTACAACGGCGAAGAGGTCGGCGACGGTTCTGGCGCTGAAGTTGACGTGGCGGTGGACCCCATCGACGGCACCCGGCTGACTGCGATGGGATACAACAACGCGTTGTCGGTGTTTGCCGTGGCAGAGCGGGGTACTATGTTTGACCCCTCGGCAGTGTTCTACATGGAAAAGATGATCGTCGGACCTGAGGCTGCTGAAATGGTGGACTTGCGTCTGCCGGTTAAACAGAACGTGCACCTGTTGTCCAAGGCCCTGGATAAGCCGGTCTCACAACTCAATATCTGCGTATTGGATCGTGGCCGTCACGAGGGTCTTGTGCGAGAAATTCGTGAAGCTGGTGCTCGCGTGAAGTTCATTATGGACGGCGACGTGGCCGGCGGTATCGCCGCGGCCCGGCATAACACCGACGTGGATATGATGCTCGGCATTGGTGGCACCCCGGAAGGCATCATCACTGCGTGCGCGGTGAAGGCCATTGGCGGAATGATTCAGGGCCGGCTAGCTCCCACCGATCAAGCCGAGCGCGAGAAAGCACGTGAATACGGCCATGACCTGGATCGGGTGCTGACCACCAATGATTTGGTGTCATCCGATAACTGCTATTTCGCGGCCACAGGCATCACCGATGGTGACCTGTTGCGTGGTGCTCGGTACTACCGGGACCGGGTTGAGACCCAGTCGATCATCATGCGCTCAACGTCCGGAACGGTGCGCATCGTTGAAGCAGAGCACCGGCTGGATAAGTGGAATAAGTGGGTGCCGGCGCCAGAGCGCTAAACGTGGGCGCTAACTCCGCGCGGTGGGCACGCCAGTGGCAAAGACCGTGGAGTTCACGGATTGGGCGACCATCGATACCGGGGCTCCGGCTGCGTGGGAAGCGCTGGCGTGCGGGAGCACGGCCGCCTGACCGGGGTTGAGCTCCAGCTGGCGGGTTCCACTGGAGAGCACCACTGACCCGGCGGTGCAGACCAGGATCACCGGCTGGGCGAGGTCCGGGACCGAGACAGTGGCCGGATCGAGAGTTAAACTGAGGTTCTCGGTCTCGAAATCAGCGCGAAGCACGCAGAATTCCTTGACCGGTGGGCACAGCGAGCTGAGCGTAATGCCTGTGGCGAGGTCGGTGTTGGCACGTTCATCACGGGGGTAGACCAGTGGTTCACCCACCGGCGCATAGTCGAGCATGGTATCGAGCTGGTCTCGGTCAATATGCTTGTTGGTCAGCCCACCACGCACGACGTTATTCGAGGCAGCCATGACTTCTAGCCCGAGTCCTTCCACATAGGCGTGGAGTTGCTGCGCGGCGAGGAAGATGGCCTGTCCCGGGGCCAGTTGTACTCGGTTCATCAGCAACGTGACCAACACGCCCGGGTCTCGGGGGAAGAAGTCCGCTACCAAGGCGGCGGTATCGAGGCTTTGGTCATCCCGACGAAGTTGTTCGGCGTGATGGATGACTTGGATCACTCGTTCGACCCACCCGGATTCGGGATCGACCCAGGGTCCGGAAGGGTCCAAGAGCAAGTGTAGGGCTTGCCGGATGTTGCCACCGCTAAGAAGCAAGGAAATCCGGGCCAGGGCTGCTGAGAGGTCGGTGGTGACCTGCTCGTGGTGTTCTGCTTCGGCCTCGGCCAGACGCTGGAAAGAATAGGAGGCCTGCACCGGATCCCGGAAACCACACAGGGCGACGAAATGTGTGAGTGCGATCAGCATTTCAGGTTTGTGCTGATCATCCTGGAAACACCGGCGCGGGTCGGATAGCGCGATACCGGCGGCGTTTTCTCGGGCGAAGCCCTCGCGAGCCTGCTGTTGGTTGGGGTGAGCCTGCAACGACAGGGGCTGGGCGGCTGCCAAGAGCTTTGTAAGAAAGCCAAGCTCTCCGATGATCTCGGTCAGCGGGACCGTGGGGTGTTCCTGACCTTGCGGGGCTGAGTCGAAAGGATTGAGATCGTGCTCGTCGATGTGCACAGCGGAGATCCCGGACGGGTGGGTGCCGAACCACATCTCAGCTTCGGGTCGCCCGGTGGGTTCGCGGGATTGCAGGTCCGCTAGCAAAGTGACTGAGCCCCAGTCGTAGTCTTTCAGAGTGCCCTGAAGCGCGAAGAACGCAGGGGCGGGCGAGGTCTGTGTGTGGGAAGTCATGAAATCACCGGTGTCCTAGTCCCCGGGGTGGCAGTACTGGTTGGTGGAGGAAGCTTCCTCCAGGATCGCGGTTTGTCCGGCATCATCGGCTTGCATCAGGAATTCTTCGGTGAGCGGTTCACCATTGGGTTGCTTGGGCGGTTCTGGCCAGTCCTCGGAGTCTTGCGAGGTGGCGCCACCACGTTCCCGCCCGGTGATCTCATCACCTTCAATATCGGTGGGAATGTGCACCGGGACAGGGGCCAGATGCGTTGCCAGGGGAGTGATATGGGTACCGGTCGCCGCGTTGAGCGGAGTGCCGTCCTCAGCCACAAGGGAACCTACCCGCTGATGAATCTGATCGAAATCAGGATAGGTGGAGAACTGGTTGCCTTGTTCGCCGAAGTCGGGCGCACCAATCGTGAGACGTTTCAAGGGTAGCTTCTGTGACTGGGCGCCGAGGTTCAAGAACGTACCCAGCTGTTGATCGGGCAGATCGGTTTCGACGATCTGTTCGCCGGCGCTCAGAATGTCTTGGAATTTCGTCAAGAGTGTTGGCAGATCAAATTGGGCGAGCATCGCCTGTTGGATACATTGCTGACGCCGGATTCGAGAATAGTCCGAAGAATATTTACGCGATCGTGCATAAGCCAGCGCGTCATCACCGGAGAACGTGTAGGTTCCCGGACCCCACCAGATATTGCCCCATTGTCCGGTATCCGGGCGGGTACCGCGGTGAATGACCCAGCCGCCGGAGGTCACCGTGACCCCGCCCATGGAATCAATGAGTTGGGCGAAACCGTCCATATCGAGCATGATGTAGCCCTGAACCTCCAGGTTGAGAATGCCGCTGGCCGCATCCTTCATCGCTTCAGCGCCTGGATCGTCAGCGTTGGGGTAGAGGTCGGCGTGATTGTTGGTCACATCGGTGTACAACGCGTTGATGATGCACTCATCGCCACAGTCGAATCCGTTGGGGTAGACGTCCCAGAGCGGAGAACCCTCCCGGAACTGCGCGTTCTGGAAGTTGCGCGGAATGGAGAACAAAATGATCTGACCGGTTTCGGCATTGATGGAGGCGACCGAAATGGAATCGGGCCGTAGACCGGCGCGCCCCTCACCGGCGTCTGCACCCATGACCAGAAAATTATAGCGCCCATCGACCGGGGCCAACGCCGGGCCGGAGGCGAAGATATTGCCGATGGTGGTTCGGGAAGAGTTCACGATCAACGCGGCAGCGAACATGGACCCTGAGGTCAGCAACATCGCCAGGGTGGTCACCACAGCCACGATGGGTTTCATTCCCGGCGCTAAGGCACGTAGGCCAATGATGGAAAAAGTTGAGATCCACAGCACGAGCCACACCAGACCTAAGAAGGTCAGCACGACCACCAAGAGCAGCTGAGCGGAGGGATAGCTGAGGATGTGAAGCAGGAAGCCTCGCGCAAACAGAGCTAAAAGCGCGGTGACCACAATTAACGCCCACACGGCAACAGTCACGCCCAATCCGAAGCGCCCCAATTTTCGACGCCCAGTAATCGACTGCGCGCCACCAGGGACAAAAATGGTCAGCGCGATCATGATGAAAGCGCGTTTGGTGCGTTGTTTCCAAGTTCCAGCAGAGACGTCAACGAGAGCATCGTCGCTGCGATAGCCCTCGAATTGGGCTTCGAAGCGCTCATAGCGTTCACGCCGGGCAGCAGCTGATTCCTTAGCAACTCCGCGTTGAGTAGCGGTAGGGCGGGGAGGGGGAGGCGTCATAGTACTACCGGAGTTTAGTCGTTGGTAACAGACCTACGGTGGTATGTGAGGTGGCGAGTTTAGGTCGTCGGGCGAGTTTAGGTCGTCGCTTGCCCAGCGTTACCAGGACGGTCAGCCAAAGTTGAGCGCAAACGCTGGCCTTTGGCATGAGCCGCATCGCGCAACTCGGCGGAGAAGGTGTGCAGCCGGTCACGCAGAGCTTGTGCTGTCTCGGCATCGTGGTGCGAAGCCCCCAGGATGCGGGCAGCCAGTAATCCGGCGTTGCGTGCTCCGTTGATCGAGACGGTGGCCACCGGAATCCCAGCGGGCATTTGCGCGATGGACAATAATGAGTCTAGCCCTTCTAGGGACTTGAGCTTCACCGGTACGCCAATAACGGGTAGCACCGTGGTCGAGGCCAACATTCCGGGCAGGTGCGCTGCTCCGCCGGCTCCGGCGATCAGCACTTCGAGCCCATTGGCTTCTGCCTGGGTGCCGTATGCGATCATTTCGTGTGGCATCCGGTGTGCGGAAACGACATCGGCCTGATAGCTGACCCCCAGTTCTTCGAGAACTTGGGCCGCCTCCTGCATGACCGGCCAATCTGAGTCCGAACCCATCACCAAGCCCACGCGAGGAGCCGTACCACCGTGTGGTTGCGGTGCTGTGGTTTGGGCGGTGCTGTGCTGTTCAGGATGGTCGGATGAAACCATGAGCCAGAATATCCTTATCTATCCGGAAGTTCGTCTGTTGCCGGCTCGGAGCCGTCGCGGATGATGGCCGCGGTGCGTTCGGCGATGCGACGGGCATCGTCTAAGGAACGCTGCGGGTTCGTCAGGACGTTGACATGGCCCACTTTACGCCCAGGACGTACCGATTTGCCGTAGGCATGGATCTTCGCCTGCGGATAGCGTGTCATCGCAGTATTGAAAGCACCGTAAAGGTCTTCGTTCGCCCCGCCTAGGTAGTTTTTCATCACCGTGAATTCAGCCACCGGCGTGGTTGACCCGAGAGGCAGATCCAGTATCGCGCGTAAGTGCTGTTCGAACTGGCTGGTTGTGGCTCCATCCATGGACCAGTGCCCGGAATTATGGGGCCGCATTGCCAACTCGTTAATCGAGAAACCCGACTCAGAATGGGGGTCCTCGAACATCTCCACAGCCAACATGCCGGTCACGCCCAGTTGCTCGGCAATAGTGACAGCCGCCTGCTGAGCTGCGCTAGAGATGGTCTGGTCAAGGTTCGGGGCCGGTGCGGTCACCAGATCACAGACCTCATTGGTCTGGATGGATTCCACCACCGGGTAGGGGGCGGTTTCTCCGCTGGGCCGACGCGCTACCTGAGCGGAGAGCTCCCGGGTAAATTCCACACAGTCTTCGACCAACAGTGCGTCGAAGGGCAGGTCAAACCAGTTAGCGCTTTCGTGAGCGTCCTCTGCACGGCGAATCAGACGCACACCTTTACCGTCGTAGCCACCGCGCGGGGTCTTTAATATCACCGGGTACCCAATGGACTGCGCTGCGGAAATCAATTCCTCCACGTTGGATACGGCCCTGTATGCCGGTTGTGGCAGGCCTAAGGCCGTCATTTTCCGGCGCATAGCCAATTTGTCTTGGGCATAAAGCAATGCGTCAGGGCCGGGGTGAAGCGCGACACCCTCAGCCTGCAGGGTCCGGAGGTGCTCACTGGGGACATGCTCGTGGTCAAAGGTCAGCACATCCACTGATCCTGCGAAACGTCGCAACGTGTCCAGATCGTGATAATCACCCACGGTGGACCGACAAGCAGCTGTGGTGGCGCTGACGCCCTCAGCTTCAGCAAGAACGTGTAATTCGATTCCTAACTCAATGGCGGGTGGGGCCATCATACGGGCCAACTGTCCGCCGCCAACTACGCCAATCTTCGGAAAACTCACCCTCTTAGGGTACCCACTTCTGGTGCGGTAGCGTGAAATTCAGGAATTTGGCAGGTGAAGGTACTAGAGTATCGACGTTATTCAGCAGCCCACCTTGGCTTCACCTATCGACGCACTCAAACCAAGGAGAGACAAACACGATGTTGTCCAGCCTCTACCAGCGCATTCGAGGTCTGGTGGCCTTGCTGTGGCGCGAGGTTGCCAAATTCGGTGTGGTGGGTGGCATCGGATTCTTTATTGACACCGGTGTGTTTATCTGGCTGATATCAGGACCAATGGAGGGGTCCAACACCAAAGCCAAACTGGTGGCCACTGCGGTGGCCACCGTGTTCTCATGGGTTGCGAACCGCTACTGGACGTTCCGACACCGGCGACAGTCCAACGTGGCGCGTGAGCTGGTGCTCTTCCTGGTGATGAACGCTATCGGTGCGGGTATCCAAGGCGCGTGTGTGTTCATCGCCGACTACCTGTTGGGTGTCAACTCTGCCTTCGGGCTGGTCATCGCCGGTAACGTTATCGGGTTGTTCTTTGGCACCGTTTTCCGGTTCTTTGCCTACCGCTTCTGGGTGTTCAGCGAAACCGTCGAAGCCGACCCCGCCTTTTCCGATGACGAAGTCCTGATCGGCTCGCGCAGCGGAGACACCCCTGCAGACAACGCCAGCACCCCGCAGACGTCCTCGTCTGGTGGAGCCCGCGGGACTAACGGGACAAACGTTGCTCGGCCAGAATCTGATTAACGAGCCTCTGCTCCTCAGGGGCCTGTAGCGAGCTGAGTCCGAGCAACACCACCACCCCGTGGTGGCTCCATGTGTGCAGGATAGCTTCGACCAGCTGGCGTGAGCACCGTAGCCCGTCGGTGGCAATTAGCACCCCACCGGTGACTAACTCCACGCGGGAGCTCAAGCCGGCCTGGGACAACTCCCGCGAGAGAGCAACCGGATCCATGGGGGGTTGCCAGGCGGAAAGGATATTCTGGGGCGGATAAGTCGGCTGATCGGGCTGAGCGAGAACCTCTTGGTCAACCGAGATTAAGGACGGATCGTCGTCGGCGCTAGCACCTACCACAAAGATCTCAGCTGAGGTATCTAACCACCGCTGGGGGCGGTCTGTGATGACCAAATCTGGCTGGTCACCGGTCTCAGTAGACTCACCCAATACGCCATGGTCATTCGGAGCGGGAGATGCCAATGTTACGTGGCGTTGATGGAACAGGGCCCCGAAGACTAAACACGTTGTGAGCCAATCAACCGGTAGGTCAATGACACACGTGTGATGCGGATCGTCGCATCCAGTAGCACTCAACAGGTTCGCGACCTTATGTACCCAGTTCATGACCACCGTTCCTGAGAGTTCGGTGCGAACTGTCTCAGAATTAGCTGAGGAATCAGGGCCCGGATCAGGTGTCGCACTGGTCGCATAATCGACAATGACGGGGGTAGGTCTATGGGCCACTTCGGCGAAAAGATCGTCCTGGTCACCTAGCGGGTCTCCCGGTATAGAGCCGGACGAAAACAACGAGGTTATCGATACCACGATCACTGCCCTTTCACGGCAAACACCTTGAGATTTGGTTTCTTCTCACGCCGGATCTGCAGTTAATTGTAACTTGACCTCAGGGAGTTACAACGGTGTAATTAGAGGAAATACGACGTAGAGAAAGTGGCCCTACCGGTCTGATCTACGGCTTGGCGCTTCCCGTGCTTCACATCGTTATGGCGGTCAGCTCTGCTGGACGAGCTGTGGTCCTGTTGTGGATAGGTTCCACCTTGCCAGAGCTGTCGGTGACCTCGGGTGAGCCACGCCGTGACCGACGGGTCGGTCATGATGAAAGGAACCTGAAGGTATGGACAACGCACAACGGCAGGAAGAATCCCGCCGCGGCGCACAGCATCGGGGGTCAGCCTCGCGTGCCGTGCCATCAGACTGGTTTCTCGACCCGGCCGATCCAGATGCGGCCGAAGCGATCGAGGCGAGCCTCGACGATCAGGCCACCGCTTTTTTGGCAGCCCACGAAGCTCTCGAGGATCTTGACGAGCAACAACAAGCCGACCTGGAGGCTGGCCAGTCTCATAATGTCACAGCTCTACACTCCGTTCCGACCGCCCCGCAGAAACAGGCGCCTTCCGCAGGGGTACAAAGCATCTGGCTGGGCTTGCCCGGATTCGGTGACACCGCCGATGACGGCGAGCTGGCCTGGCAGGCCGATGCGCTATGTGCCCAAACCGACCCGGAAGCCTTTTTTCCCGAAAAAGGTGGATCAACGCGCGATGCCAAACGCGTCTGCGCCCAATGCACGGTGCGCCAAGAATGCCTGGACTACGCCCTAGCTCACGATGAACGCTTTGGGATCTGGGGCGGAATGTCAGAACGCGAACGGCGCCGGTTGCGTAAGAAAATGTCCTCGTAGTTCCCATTATCGTGCCTACACCCCACGTCACCGCTGTCGTTTTAGCTCAAACCATCACCGGTGGTCTGCCTGAAACTGTCGCTTCCGTCCTGGGACAGCATCGGGTTCCCGACCAGCTGGTGGTGGTCACCTCGGCAACTGTCGACGCTGAGGAGCTCGACCGTGTCAATGTCCTATGTATTGATGCGGATATGGACTGGCACCATCTGATCCACCCCGACCCCTCGTCCACGTCGCTGGCGACGGCGTTGCGCAATCTCCCCAAGAACGGCCAGGTAGGAGAACCGGCCGAGCAACAGTCTGATTGGCTGTGGTTGATGACCAACTCGACCGTGGCTCAACCCAACGCGCTGCAAGCGGTGCTGAACGAAACGGAAGTCTCGCCTTCGGTATATATTGCCGGGGCGAAACAGGTCGCCTTTGAGGACCCGCGCCAGCTTCACGACGTGGGCCTGACCATCTCCACCCGGGGTGAGACCTACACGCTGGTGGGACCCGGTGAATTAGACCAGGGCCAGTATGACGACCGGTCTGATGTCTTTGCCGTCTCGGTGCCCGGCATGCTAGTTCGGGCAGATATCTGGGACAGACTCGACGGTTTTGACCGCCTCAGCCCCGCGCTGTCTCGCGGAGTAGATCTCTGCTGGCGGGCCCGGCTGGCTGGTGGTCGCGTCGTGGTGGTTCCCTCGGCGGTGATCGAGAACTTCGACGACGACCAGATTCTGCAACGAATTGAAGCGATCAACGAACGTCGCCAGCACCAGGCCGAGCAGGACCAGTCTGACCAAGGGCAATCCGAACAAGACCACGTCGAACAAGACCCCACCTCAACGTCAACGACGACCGTGCCGATGCCCGACAGCCCGGGGGTGGCCGAATACCAAGAGTCGGCAACCTGGTTGCGCATCAAACACTGCCCCGGTGCCACCCTGATTGTGCTGTGGCTGTGGGTGCTGATCTCTAGTTTCGGTATTTTGCTCGGCTCTCTGGTCGTGAAAGCGCCCGGCGTGGGCTTTGACCGTTTCCGCGGGATCTGGCGCGCCGGAAGTCACCCGATCCGGCTGGCTCGCTCCATCTCGCGGGCCTCCGAAACCCGCACAATGAGCCTCTCGGCCGTCGATGACCTCCGGGCAGATCCTGCCGAAATCCGCAACTTCCGACGTTCGCTGGTTGCAGAAGACGAACCTGAGTTCACCATCGGTGACGGTACCGGCTCCACCAGCGCGCCAGCGCAAGACGAACCCACCGGCGGGCACGACGAATTCGTCGCACTGGCCACCCCCGAGCGCAACTGGGTCGGGCTCGGTGCGGTCGCTTTGCTTCTTGGTTTGGGTGCGCTCAGCCTGATCGGGTTGCGTGCCTTTTTTGGCACACCGGCCCTGAGTGGTGGGTCCATAGTGCCGGTGACAGCCGGCATCACCGAGCTGGTCGACACCGGTTTCGCCGCCTTCGCGCCCGTTGCCGCCGGTGCGTCCGGCTATACGGGTCCCTCCATCTGGATTCTGGTGTTGCTGGCCCTTACCGGCTCGGCCTCCATCGCCGTAACGACCCTGATGATGTTAGCGATGCCACTGTCCGGTATCGCCGCTTGGGCCATGGCTGGGGCGATCACCCGACGCCGGGGCGCCCGCGTGGTGATCGGACTGTTCTGGGGGCTTGCACCCACTTTGTTGATCTCCCTCGGACAGGGCCGGCTCTTCGCTGTTGTGGCCCACCTGCTCTTGCCGTTGCTCGTGCTGGCCGTCATCCGCGCCACCGGTTCCGCCAGGCCCCGCCGGGCACCGTCACTGATCGGAGCCTCCGCCAACCCCGATGTGAGGACCGCGACCACTCGCCCCGGATTCGGCGGGGCATTATCCTGGACCGCATCCGGCTGGGTGGCGATCCTGATGGCGCTGATTACCGCCGCTGCACCGGTGTTGCTTCTGCCCCTCGTGCTGATCGTGGTCCTGCTGGCATCCTTTGTGGGCACCCGTGGCAAAACGCTGTGGTGGACCCCGCTGCTAAGCCTGTTACTGATGGTCCCGGTGCTCTTCACGCAGTGGAATAATCTGCGCGCCATCTTTGCCGATCCCGGTGTACCCCAGGGTTATCTGCCCGCCAACCTTCTGGAACAGCTCCTGGGTTTCCCCGAAGCCCTAGACCCCCACCGCGGAGTCGCCAGCCTGCCCTGGCTGAGTGACTGGTTACCGCAGATCCCGTGGGCCGGGGTTATCGTGGCGGTGATCAGCCTGCCGGTGCTACTCTTGGCGATCTGCGGTGCCTTCCACCGTGGTGTCAGCGGTGTCCATGGGCGTGTGGGGTTGCTGATCGCTGCCGCTGGGTTGCTGACCGGATGGTTGGCGACCACGGTTCCCGTCTCGGTGGATAGTGCGGGCACCCCGGTATTGATATACACCGGCACCGCCGTCTCGTTGACCGGAGTCGGGCTTCTCATGGCCGCCTGTAGCGGATTCGAGGTCGTCATTCGGGCCTCGACCGCTCTTCACGTCATCGCGGTCAGCACCGGATTGGTGACCAGCCTGGTCGCGGCCATGGTGTGGTTGATCCCCTCGGTGGTTCCGCACGACATCTTAGACGATGCCCGCCAAGACGCCGCGACCACGGTCACCTTGGAAACCGCCAACCCTGACCCGAGCTTTGCCGACCTGACCGCCCAACGTCTGATCACCGGTTCCCCAGTGCGCACCCTTCCGGCTACCGCCGCCGATCAGGGCACCTCACCGGTCAACACCCGCACGCTGGTATTAGAACGCACCCACGACGGCATGAACGCCACCCTGGTCACCGGTGCCGGTGCTTCGCTAGAGGACTACTACGGAACCTGGACCTCGCGGGCGCTGACCGGGCCCCTCTTCAATCCTGCAGTCGCCACTGCCGATGAGGCGGACGAAACCCTCCGCTCGGTGGCAGCGACTCTGACCGCTGAGTCTGGTGGGGACCCCCGCCAGCAACTAGAAGACCTCGGCGTTGGCTTCGTCGTGCTCCGCGACCCTGATGGGGGAGAGGCTTCCATCGCGTCCTCGGTCGACGCCATCACCGGGCTGGCCCCGGTCGGACTGACCTCAGAAGGATGGCTGTGGCGGGTGAACGCTCGCACCGATGACCAGCAAGACCAAGGTCTCGCCGTGCTGGCCACAGAGCACACCGGTCAGCACAGTAGCGGCGTGAATACCGCAGCGATGCGTATCACCCGCGAGGACGGACAACCGGTCTGGCTGGTGGGCTCCGATGGTCTGGATGGCCAGGCCCAGTTCCCCGAGGTCCTTCCCACCAACCTCACCGAGGACTCCGAGCAGCCGTTACGCTTGACCCTGGCCTACCGCGCCGATCCCGGATGGCACGCCGAGCTTGACGGCGAACCCCTTACTGCCGTTACCGGCGAGAATTCTGGTTGGCACCAGCAGTTTGAGCTACCGGACGACGTGGCCGGCAAACAGCTACGTGTCAGCTACGATCCGGGGCTGTTCACCTGGTATTGGCTGATTCCTGCCGTGGCGCTACTGGCCACGATACTGTTGGCCATCCCCTCGCCGGTCACTCGCCGTCGCCCCAGTGCCCCGTCCTCGCAGGCGGGTCCCGGTCAGACCAACGACCTCGGTCTGTCCGATTCCGAGGACCCCTCCCATGCAACTCCCGCCGATGCCGAGGCCGATGCCTTCGGGTTTGGCCCCTACACGCCTGATGACTCCTGTAGCGGAAGGCAATGATCCCCATGACCGACCACGAAACACCATCGTCCGATCACACCGACCGCACCGAGCCTGTCGAAAACGCTGAGCGCCTCCGCCGGGATCGCTCTCGAGCTACACGAGGTCGTCGTGCAGCCTCCGGGGAGAACCTTGTCGCTGAACAATACGCAGAGGCCCGCGGCGCTCGTCGTCGCGCGGTACGACGCGATCAGGCGCTGAAACGGTACCGTAAAGAGTCCGCCCGCGCGAAAACCGGTTCCTCAACCCGCCGGATGTGGATCAGCGCCCTAGCGGGTGTCGGTGCACTGGTCGTGGTGGGCGGGATCATCGGTGCCCACCAGGTGATCGATACCGCGCCGGTCTCTCTCGATACCTCGGCCCGTCCAGCCTCCATCCCCTCGGCACCGTCCCAGAGCGTCTGTGCCCCGGCCCCACGGCTACCCGCCGGGGCCGGAGAAGGCGAAGACGTGCAGTTCTCCCCGGTGTCTTCCGACGCAGCCACCTCCATCAATGTGGCCGCCCGATCGGATCTGGCCGGAACCATCTCCGGACTGACTTTGCGGGCCAGCACCGACAGCGGTGTACCCGAAGATGCTGATGCCCAGGCCGGCCAGGACGCCGAAGAGCTCTCGGCATCGCAACCCGAAGAAGTCCAACAGGGTGAACCCGCCAGCGCTGGAGCCGATGGAACCCCGGTGCGCCGGGCCCTGATTTCCCAGAATTCCGACGCGCTGGCAGACGAGGGCATCGCCGGAGTCATCGCCGCTGAACCCCTCGGCGGTTCCCCCGCCGTGGTGGCGGGCTCCTCGGAATTCACCGCCTCAGACGGCGACCTGCACGGCTTGAGTCTCTCCGGTTGTACCCCGGCCAGTCACCAGCAGTGGCTTACCGGCGCTGATACCACAATCGGAACCACCTCGGTGCTGTCCGTGACGAACCCCTCAGCCTCGGCTGCCGCCGTCGACATCTCGCTCTACGACACCGATGGTCCCGTAGCGGCCACGGGAGTCTCCGGAATTACCCTGGCACCGGACCAGACCCGTAGTTTCGTGCTGGGTGGTCTCGCTGCCGATGCCTCCGACCTGGCAGTGGGGATCTCCTCCACCGGCGGGGCGGTTTCCGCCTCGATCCAGCACCACCGCCTCGACGGGGTGGATCCGGTAGGAGTTGACACCATTCAAGCTGTGGACTCCTTGGAGAACCGAGTGGTGATCCCCGGGATTGTCGTGGATCCCGACAACGACACCGCCGGTGCCGACCCCAGCCTCAGTATTGCTTCCCCATTAGCGGACGCATCGGTCGAGGTCCAGATCGTCGACGAGGACGGTGTGGTCGCCGGCGCGGTTCCTGACACGGTCGACGTCGATACCGCAACGGTGTCCACCCTCGATTTGAGCGAACTAGATACCGGGACCTATTCGGTCTACCTGGTCTCCGATGCGCCTGTGGTCGCCGCCGGCACCGGGACCACCTCGGATACCGGACCCGACCACGAAGTGTCCTCGGTAGCCTCGGCCCCGGCTTTAGGCTTCGACCAGGTGGTACCCTTTGGATCAGCCGGTGACTCGCAGCTGGTTTTCACCGCCCCCGAAGACGCCGAAGTCACCGTCACACCGATCGATCACGAGGGCGAGATCGGGGAAGACCAGACCGAAACTATAGCCGCCAACACTTCCGTGCCGGTCAGCTTTGACGACGACGCCGCCGGTGTTGAAATTTCGACAGATTCCTCGGAAGTCTACGCTGCCGTGACCACAACGTCCTCGCAGGGAATTTCGGCCTATCCGGTGGTGGGGCCACAAGCAGCTCCGGCCGGTGCCCCGGTGCGAGTCGGCTGGTAACAGGCCGGCCCTATCCGTCCTGCAAGCGATATCGACGGCCACCGGGCGTTGGGCCGGGCGTGGTGTTGGTGAAATCCACCAGGTACCGCGAGTACAGTATGTGGAGTGGCAACCATACGACAGTGTTCGAAAACAGGGTGTAAATCTCCGGCAGCAGCGACGCTGACCTTCAACTACCGTGATTCCACGGTCGTGGTCGGTCCCATGTCGCAACGAGCCGAACCACACGCCCATGACCTGTGCGCTCGCCACGCTGTGGAAATGACCGCCCCGGTGGGATGGGAAATGATGCGGTTATTCCCCGATGAGAACGCGGTTCCCACCCCGGAACCGGTCGCCGATCCAGATGATTTGCTAGCGCTGGCCCATGCGGTGAGTCGGCCCTCCACCGACCCTGCCCAGACAGAATCCGAGCCACCCGAGGCCTCATCGACCACCGAGGAACTCGACAAAGACCCCGGTCGCACGGATCGTAGTGTTGAATCGGCACACACCGATACTGCCTCCGGTTTACGTCGCCCTGAAGCTATGGGGCCCGAGGGGCCGGCACGACCGTTACACGCCTCCGGTGGAGAAGCTCCCGGGCTACGGCTGGTCAAACAACCCCGCCCCCGGTATCGCGAAAGCTGAATCTGCCAGAACATTCTGGTCGTCATGTCGAAATTTACCGTCTGAGGCCCACCATCGTCCTGTACCGGATACGCTGGGAGCTATGAGCATTAACCCTGCAGCAGATCCTGCCTTCTCTAATCCCACGACCGTTGCCAACGCGCCCTTTGATTTCGCGATTCGTGACATCAATCTCGCACCAGCTGGCCGGCACCAAATCCGGCTGGCAGAACAAGAAATGCCGGGCTTGATGGCCCTGCGGGAAGAATACGGGGAATCCCAGCCACTAGCCGGGGCCCGTATTGCCGGGTCGATTCACATGACGGTCCAGACCGCCGTGCTCATCGAGACTTTGGTGGCCCTGGGGGCCGAGGTGCGTTGGGCCTCGTGCAATATTTTCTCCACCCAGGACGAAGCCGCAGCTGCCATTGTGGTCGGTGAGGGCACTCCCCAGGCCCCCGCCGGGGTGCCGGTATTTGCCTGGAAGAATGAGTCTTTGGCCGAATACTGGTGGGCAGCAGATCAAATCTTTGCCTGGCCTGAGGGGACCGAACCAAACATGATCCTCGACGATGGCGGAGACGCCACCATGCTGGTGCACAAAGGCGTGGAATGTGAAGCCGCAGGAGCAGTTCCGTCTCCCAGCGAAGAGGACTCGGAAGAATATGGTGAGGTGCTCAAGGTCCTGGCCGCCTCCCTGGAGGCCGACCCGCAACGTTTCACCCGTCTGTCGCGCGAACTACGCGGCGTGACCGAAGAGACCACCACCGGTGTACTGCGGTTGAACCAGTTGGCTGAATCCGGTGAGTTGTTATTCCCTGCTATGAACGTCAACGACTCGGTCACCAAGTCTAAGTTCGATAACAAGTACGGCATTCGCCACTCGTTACCCGACGGCATTAACCGTGGCACCGACGTGTTGCTGGGAGGCAAGACGGTCGTGGTGGCCGGGTATGGTGACGTGGGCAAGGGAGCAGCCGAGGCCCTCTCCGGTCAAGGCTCTCGAGTGATCGTCACCGAGATCGACCCGATTACCGCCCTGCAGGCGGCCATGGATGGCTACCAAGTGGCTCGGTTGGAAGACGTGGTCTCTACCGCCGATATCTTCATCACTGCTACCGGTGGCCGGGACATTATCATGGCCGAGCACATGCAACAAATGAAGGATAAAGCCATCGTCGGAAACGTCGGGCACTTCGATAATGAGATCGATATGGCCGGTCTGGCCCGGATTCCTGGAATTAAGAAGGTGGAAATCAAACCGCAGGTCCACGAATGGGTTTTCGAACCCGGTACTGAGAACGAGCACTCGGTGATTGTGCTCTCTGAGGGGCGACTGCTGAACCTGGGCAACGCCACCGGCCACCCTTCTTTCGTGATGTCAGCATCGTTCACAAACCAGGTGATGGCTCAGATCGAGCTCTTCCACTCTCAAGGTGGTACCGGTTCGATTACCGGCCAGACGTATCCGGTAGGGGTCTACACGCTACCGCGCATTCTTGACGAAAAGGTCGCACGGTTGCATCTTGGGGCCCTTGGGGCGCAACTGACCGAATTGACAAAGACACAGGCCGAGTACCTGGGCGTCGACGTCGCGGGGCCGTATAAGTCCGAGGACTACCGCTACTGACCCCTGTTGACGAGTAGCGACGGCCGGTACCGGAGCGGGTATAGATACTCCTTTTCCGGTGCCGGCCGTGGTCGCGCTTAGTGTTGGTTGAGCTCAGCTGAGAGCTGGCGCTGGGACTGCTGACGGCTGATCAATAGCTGATAGTCACGATTGCGTCGTTCGGCCACGACCGCGTGGAGATACACCGTCGGCGGTGTTTGTGCAGGTGGCGCCGGGGAGACATAAGGATCCACTAGTTGAAGCAACCGTTGGGTATGCAGGTTCTGGGCCTGTGGGGTCATCCGCGAAAAGTTTCGCAAGTACTGGTTGATTTCTACCAGTAATTCATCGGGTATGCGTCCTACATCGGCGATCTGAGCCCAACGATGTAGTTCCGCTGGCACGGTTGGCAACGGCTCAGGTAGTCGCGGTTGCCGGTCGTGAATCACATAGGTTCCTGCCATCATGTCGCCGAGACGTTTTCCGCGATCATTGAGAATGGCACTGATGAGTGCCACGGAGCCCAAGGTCAGCAACAATTCGAAAAACCCGCTCAGCGTCCGGATGAGGCTGTGCCGAAAAACGACGGCTCCGCCGTCGTCACGGATTACTCGGGTGCCGAAAACCAATTTGCCCACCGATTTTCCGCCCGAGACCGTTTCCACCGTGAGGGGAATTAGCACGAACCAGAAGACAACGGTGAGAAGGCTAAACATTCCCAACGCGGCCATATCTAACTGTTCGATGACGCTGGCCAAGACAACAAAAGTGGCCCACAGTCCGACCGCACTGAGCAAAATGTCGATGATTGTCGACATGCCACGCACGAAGACGGTAGCTGGGTTCAAATGCAGAAGAACCGCCTGACCGGTCACGACCGAGGTGGAGTTGCTCACGGCACCAAACTTTCGACTCGCTGAAGTGATGGTACTTCTTCAGCATAGCGGGTAGCCTGGCCTCGTGGACTTAGAGGCATACACGGCAGTGAATCGCGGTGACTGGGAGCGGCTTCAGACCTTGTCGAGAACCCGCCGACTCAGTGCGGCCGAAATCGATGAGCTGACCGAGCTCTATGGGGTGGCATCCACGCACCTGTCGGTCATCCAAGCCCAAGACCCACATGGCCCCCAGGCTCGCGGACTGTCACTCATTGTCGCCGGCGCCCGACAACGGCTCAGCTCTACCCCGGGAGATTTTACCCGCGCGTTTACGGACTTTGTGATCTATCGGCTCCCGTATGCTTTCTACACAATTCGCTGGTTGACTCTTGTGCTCGGGGCGCTCTTTTGTGCGGTAGCCACCGCTTATGGGGCTTGGGTGTATCAACACCCCGAAGTCGCCAATGCTCTGATGTCCGAACAACAACAAGAAATCTACGTGGAACACGAGTTTGTGGGTTATTACTCGCAGAACCCTGCCGCTTCCTTCGCTGGACAAGTCTGGACCAATAACGCCTGGATCGCCGCCCAAGAGGTTGCCTTCGGGATTACCGGGTTCTTCGTGCCTGTAGTGCTCTACCTTAACGCGGCGAATGTCGGGGTTGCTGGTGGCATCATGGCCCGCCACGGTGAAACTGACACCTTCTTCAATTACATTCTGCCCCACGGCTATATGGAACTTACCGCCATTTTTATTGCCGGCGCTGCCGGGCTGTACATCTTTTGGTCCTGGGTGGCGCCGGGCCGACACACCAGGTTGTTTTCCTTAGCCAGAGCGGGGCGAATGTTGATTACCGTGGCCATCGGTTTGGTGGTCGTGCTCTTTGTTTCTGGCCTGGTCGAAGGGTTCGTGACCCCCGCCGAGATACCCGACGTCTTGCGTCACGGTATTGGCCTGCTGGTTCTTGCCGCTTATTGGTGCTACACCTGGATTCTGGGAGCTCGGGCGGCACGGATGAACTTGGACGCCGACGTGGGGCAATACGATGGTGGAACCGTAGAACTAACCGCCTAAATTCGGACTTTCACGCTGGCTGGAGCTCTCTCAGCACACCATTTCCGCCACGTGTCGGTGTGGCCTAGAAATGACCGGGGTAGCGACGACTACTGTGGGGGACAACGAGTGCTACCCGTTGCTATTCACCCGCGCCGCGGAAAGAGGTTTCTTGTCGATGTCTGACAAAACATCACCCACCCCCGATGAGGCCCCAGAGTTTGAATCTGGCATTGACTACGCCCGTTTTCAGGAACCCGACGACGCTGAGAGCGCGGACGAGCAGAACACGACCGAGTCCTCTCCCACAGCATCGTCACCACAGTCCACCCGGGACACCTCGGAATCAACCCCGCTCTACAGCCAGCTCTCCGAACAGGACACGGTGAGTCATGACTCGGTGGATCAACCCACCCACCCAATCCAGACCCTCCAGCCTGACGCTGAGCCCTCATCCGCCCCCCGGGACTCTGATGACTCGTCTCGGACAACCCCTCCGGCGGACCCTCACGACTCCGGATCGGCCACGACCGCCGCCACCACTGCCATGCCGAACTTCCTCAAAGACCATGACGACAGGTCCTCGCTCGACCGTACTCAGGCTCTCGACGATGGAGTAAGCAACAGCACCACGATGGCCGAGTCTGAAACGGTGCACGAAACCCGGGCCAGCCGGCGACGGCCCAACGCGCAGGGTGAGCTACCTCAGCCCGAAGCTACGGGGGCTCCTGACGTTGCCGCCGTCGCTGGTGCTACCCCTGTTGCTGAACCAGCAACAGCAACCGGAACGCAGCACAACCTGCTGGCAGACCACGACGGTCTACCGGCAGACACCCGGGAAGATCGGGTAGCCGAACAACAACGCCTCCTCACAGACGCGCAGGCGCGTCTTGCTGCCCGCGCCCAAGCACTTGAAGGACCCAAGACTCTCTCCCGGATCCTGCAAACTGTGCTGGCAATCATTGCCCCCATTGCCTTCTTAACCGTGGTCATTCGCGCCGTGGCTTCACCCTTATTTCTCTGGATTGAATACCACCGACCCGGGTTCCCCGCCGATGACTTTGGCCTGACGACCACTGAACGGCTCGACTACGGTTCCTATGGGTTGGATTACCTGTTTAACCTCGCCTCACCCAACTACCTGGCGTCATTGACCTTCGCCGATGGGTCACCACTGTTCACCCAGGACGAGGTCTCTCACATGGCAGACGTCAAGTCGGTGATGCTAACCTCGATGCTGATCGGAGCCGTATTGGTCATCGCTTCGGCGATCATCATGGTGGTGCTCTCTCGGATCTCGAAAGGCGCCGTTCGCCGTTCACTGTTTGCGGCCAGCATCTGGCTGTTGCTCGTGATCGTGGTTCTAGGCGTGCTGGCCATCATCGCCTGGCAGGATTTCTTCGCCGGCTTCCACGCGCTGTTCTTCGCTGACGGAACGTGGACTTTCTACGCTTCCGATACCCTGATCCGGTTGTACCCCAATCAGTTCTGGATCGACGCCGGTCTCGCCGTCGGAGCGCTGACGGTGTTGACCGCGGTGATCACGCTGGTGGCAACCTGGCCGACGAAGCGCCGGAAAAAGCGCTCCGCCCAAACCCAGCTGATGATGCTGGCAGCCCGCCAGCAGTGGCCGACGACCGACGGGAAGGTCACCGAGGTCAGTTTGGAAGAAGGATCTCGCCCTGGGCGTTAAGTAGTACGCTATAAATTCCTGGCAGAGCCGGAGGAGTACAGGCTCTCGATCTGGTCCTGGAAGTCCTCAATGACCCGGTTGCGCTGGAGCTTAGCCGCTGGAGTGACATAGCCGGCTTCCTGGGTCAGCTCGGCGGAGATGATCTTAAACTTCCGGACCGACTCTGCCCGAGACACCGACTCGTTGGCCTGATCGATATACTGCTGGATCTCCTCGCGGACCTGCTCATCGGTGGCCGCCTCAGTCAAGCTGAGCGGATGCCGGTCGTGCTGTTCGCACCAGTGCTTTAGCGCATCGGTATCTAGTGCGATCAGCGCACCCACAAACGGACGGTTATTGCCCACCACAACAGCCTGGTCGACCAGCTCGCAGGTGCGGATGGCTTCTTCCAGGGGAGTAGGTGCGACGTTCTTTCCGCCTGCGGTCACGAGCAGTTCCTTCTTCCGGCCGGTGACATATAGGTAGCCCTGGTTATCCAGGCGACCAATATCACCGGTGTGGAACCAGCCGTGCTCATCGACGGCGGATTCGCCGGAAGCCTGTGCCCCGTAGTAGCCGGGAGTGACCGCAATACCGCGCAATAGAATCTCATCGTCGTCGGCCAGCTGGACTTCCATGCCGTGCATGGGTCGGCCCACGGAACCAATGCGGGTAACGCCGGGAACATTCACCGTCGCCGGGGCGGTGGACTCGGTCAGGCCATAGCCCTCTTTGACGCGAATTCCCATACCGGAAAAGAAGTGCGCCAGTTCGGGATGCAGCGGGCTGGCACCGGAGATCGCCACTCGGGCATTGCCACCCATCAGCGCTCGGATCTTGGAAAAGACGAGCTTGTCAAACACCTTGTGCTTGAGCTTCAATGCCATGGACGGACCGGAGCCTTCTCCGCGTTGTTGAGCGTCGCAGGCAGTAGAGTACTCAATAGCGACCTGGCGGGCAGCGCGGACGATCTTCTCCTGGCCCCCTTCTCGGGCCTTGTTGATGATGCCGGCCTCGATCTTCTCCAACATGCGCGGAACCAGCAACAACCAGGTTGGGCGGAAGGATCCGATATCCCGCAACAGGTAGCCCAGGTTGGGGGTATGGGCAATCTGAATCTTGCCCACCAAACAACCAAACTGCACCGCACGTGCCAGAATATGGGCCAACGGTAGAAACATCAGGGTCCGATTTTCCGGTGCGGCCAGGATCTCACTGGTGTACTCCAGCAGATTGGCTGCGCCCAAGGCAAGATTCCCGTGTGTGATGATGGTGCCCTTGGGGCTACCGGTGGTCCCGGACGTATAGACAATGGTAGCCGGGTCTGAGAGCGTAGCGGCGGAACGGGCCTGCTCGAGCTGCTCATCGGAGATGGTCTCGCCGTCGGTCGTCAGTGCATCGAAGAGGTCCTCGTCGAGAGCCAGCCGTTCGATGCGGGTGGAATCGGTGGCGGACTGGTTCAGCTCATCAACCGCTTTCTCAGCCGCCTGGGCCTGTAGTGTGCCCTGGTGCAAGATCACCGTGGTCCCGGAATCGGAGAGAATATGACTAATCTGGGCCGGGGAGGAGGTGTCATAGATTGGCACTGAGATCGCTCCGGCAAACCATAGGGCCTGGTCAATCACGGCCCACTGATAGGACGTCGGAGCTAACACAGCAACGAGGTCGCCGGGTTTGATGCCACGGGCAATGAGGCCTTTGGCGACCGCCCGGACGCGATCTAGAAATTCGCGATAGCTCACATCGATCCAGCCTCCGATGCCGTTGGAGAGCGCGTAGGCGGGAGCCTCGGGGCTGTGGTGGGCGGTTTTCAGTACCAAATCGGTGAGATTGGAGTCTTCGGGAAGGGAGACTTTCAACTGGGCGTTTACGTACCGCATGGGTTCCTTCTCTACTCTCGCTGAACGGTTAAGACGCATCGTTGATCAGCGGTTCTCACCGAATTAAATCCAGGACTGAATCCACATCCGCCACCGCCATTGATCATAGGGAATCTCTTCGGCGGTCCAGATCGGCATAAAGAACGCTGAGACCAGCATAATCACCAGAATATAACCTAGGACAATGACCAGATTTCGGGTTTTGGCTCGGGGATTGTGGCCGGTTTCCCACCGCAACAACCAGCCTAGGCAATAGACGATGGCCAGAATCAGGAAGGGCTCGTAAGCGATGGTGTAGAAGAAGAACATCGTCCGCTCCGGCCAGAGCACCCAGACCAGTTGTCCGGCCACATAGGCACCCAAGATGGCGCCGACGCGCCAGTCGCGCTTGGCAAACCACACCACCGTGAGGATAATAATGGCCACCGTGCCCGACCACCACAGGATGGGGTTGGCCAGATCCAGGATAGCTTCCGAACAGTGTGCTGCCCCGCAATCACCCGAACCGTCGTCGGTGGATTCGTAGTGGAAGGAGACCGGCCGGCCCATAAAGGGCCAGGTCCACGGCGACGAAGCGTAGTTGTGTCCCGAATCCAGACCGGTATGGAAGTCGGTGGAGGCACGATGGTAGTGGAACCAAGAGCGCAACGTGTCAGGGATGAGCGATCCCAGCCACGATTCGGCAGGGTTGTCCTCGGCCCAGTGACGGTGATAGCCCCGGGAGGAGACAAACCAGCCGGTCCAGGTGGCCAGATAGGTCAGGAATCCAACTCCGACCACGCAGACGAATGCCCACAGACCATCGCGGAGAATTCCGCCCAGCGCCCAGCGCCTGATCCCGACCACGCGACGGGCGTTGAGGTCCCAGAACACCGTCATCAGCCCGAAGATTGCCACGAATGCTAGTCCGGAGAGCTTCACCGAACACCCGGCTGCCAACAAAATGCCGGCCACAATGCGCCACGGACGCCACCAGATCATCGGTCCGTAGCCCAGTACCTGGGACAGGGTTCCGCTGCGATAGGCGGAGCTGATTGTGTCGGCGAGTTGCCGTCGTCCATGATCACGGTCTAAGACCAGGGCGCCGAAACCAGCCAGGACGAAGAAGGACAAGAAGATATCCAGCAGACCGGTCCGGGACATGACCAGGTGGTGGCCGTCGACAGCCATCAATAATCCCGCGGTGGCGCCTAAAAAGGAAGAATGAAAGATTTTCCAGGCGATCAGTGACAAAATCAGCACCGACAAGGTTCCGACCATCGCCGAGGAAAAGCGCCAGCCGAACCCGTTATCGCTACCAAACAGCAGCATCCCCAGGCCGATCAGCCATTTGCCCAAGGGTGGGTGGACCACATAGGCGGGCTCATTGAGCGGTTCGGCCTCACCGGCGATAAAGGCGTCGTTGATGTCTTCTTCCCACTCCATCTCCACACCGAAGTGCAACAAGGAGTAGGCGTCTTTGACGTAGTAGGTTTCGTCAAAGATCAACTTGTGTGGGTGGTCGAGACGGTGGAATCGCAACAGCGCGGCCACGGCAGCGACCGCCAAAATCAGAATCCATTCCCACCGCTGGGTGGGCAGTTTCTCACCCAGTAATCGAGCACGAAGCACCGTGTCGGTATAGGCATGGTCGATAGAATCGAGCCAGGTGGGGCGAGCACCTTGCCTGGCTGTGGGAGCGGGAGTTTCTGTCGACGACACACAGAACATCGTACGTGAGAACACCCGGCGGTACGGCATTTGCGGGAGAAGTATTGAGAGGGGATCAATGAAGGGTGGCCCAGACACCGAAGCTCATGACTTGCACCAGGCGGGCGAGGGCCAGATTGTGTTGGTCGCGACGCCGATCGGAAACCTGCAGGACGCCACTGACCGGCTACGGACCGTGCTGGCTAGCGCCGAGATTATCGCCGCCGAAGACACCCGCACCACTCAACGGTTAGCTACTGCCCTGGGAGTGGAGATTCGTGGTCAACTCATCAGCCACCACGATCATAATGAACAACGGTCCACCCCGGAGCTACTGGAGAAAGTACGCCAAGGGGCCACGGTTGCGGTGGTGACCGATGCTGGCATGCCGGTGGTGTCAGACCCTGGTTTCCGTCTGGTGCAGGCGGCGGTACAAGACGGGTTGACCGTGACCTGCGCCCCGGGGGCTAGCGCGGTCACGACCGCGCTAGCAGTCTCGGGATTGCCGAGCGATCGGTTTAGCTTCGAAGGGTTTGTTCCGAAAAAACACGGCGAGAAAACCCGGTTCTTGACGGATCTTCAGGATCAACCGCGCACGCTGATTTTCTTTGAGTCCCCCCACCGAGTGGTCGATACGCTACAGGTGATGACTGAGGTCTTTGGCGAAGATCAGATCGGGTGCGTGGCCCGGGAATTGACGAAACGGCACGAAGAAGTGGTGACCGCCTCCTTGCGTGAGTTATTGGGTTGGACACAGACGGCGACGCTTCGCGGAGAGTTTGTGCTCTTACTGGCTCCAGCTGACAACCGACGGGTCGAACTCGATGACGAACAACAGCTACGGCTCGTGGACGAATTGGTTGCTACCGGGATGCGCGCTAAAGACGCCACCAAACAGATCGCACACGGATACGGCGGTTCGGCCCGGACGCTGTACAACCTCTACCAACAACGTCGGTGATCTCCTGCGACCAGGGGTTAGCTCCGACAGATCAGCCCCGGACACTCAGTGACCTGCCGGCTGGTGACCGGTCTGGGGTGGACTGTGTCTTCCGGGGCTGTGACGAGGAATTCATCGTCGGTCGGGCAGGGCGCTAGGGGAGCAGGCCCCCCACACTGGCACGGAAGCCACCTGAACCAGCGGCACGCCGGGCCCGTGCAACGTCATAACCGGGACCGTAGGAGGTCAATGCCGGGCGCTGATCTGCCGGGGTACCTTTCAGGCGTTCTTCCACCAGGTCGACGAGGGCCGAGACGAATTCGGGGTGGGTGCCCGGAGTGGCGACGCGTTTGAAGATCAGTCCGCGCCCCTCGGCTTCCTCTTTCGCCTCGTTATCCAGGTCCCACCAGACTTCCATGTGATCAGACAAGAAGGTGACCGGAACGACGATGATGGCCTTCTTCGACTCGTCGAGTTCGCTAATGGCATCTCCAATGTCTGGTTCCAGCCACTTCTGCCAGGCCGGGCCCGACTCCGACTGCCACACCGACTGCCAGGAGATCTCGGGAACACCGAACTCCTTCAGGACAGCGTCAACGATGAGTTCAGCCACGGCCACGTGCTGTTGCTCGTAGGTACCGCGCACCTCGGGGTCGTGCTCATCGGACTCGTCTGAGACCTCATTGTGGGTCAGCGGAATCGAGTGGCCAGCGAACATGAACTCCACATCGCGTTGCAGGTCCAAGTCCGGGGTCTCGGTCTGCAGCTCGCGCACCTTGGCGATGGTGTCTTCGATGAAGGGGGTGACGAAACCGGGGTGGTCGAAGAATGCCCGGATCTTATCGATCTGGACTTCATTCCACAGGCCTAGGTACTCCAGCGCGTCGGCGAAATCCTCGCGGTATTGGCGATTGGAGGAGTACGTCGAGTAGGCCGAGGTCACCAGGGCAAAGATCTTGGTCGGCTCTGGTTTCGCACCGTCTTCGGTGTGGTCGGTCTTGCGAGCCTGCGCGTCGGCGTGAGCCTGGTGGATGGCCTCGGTGAAGTAGGGCTCCCAGTTGCGGTTGCCGAAGTAGATCGGCAGGTCAATACCGCGGGCAACCAGTTCCTTCTCCAGGGCTTCTTTCAGCGCCAAGTTCTGTTCGTTGATCGGGCTGACACCACCGCGCTCGCGGTAGTGTACGGCGACTTCTTCTAAACGCTCGTCGGGGATGCCGCGACCGGCAGTCACATTGCGCAAGAACGGAATGACGTCGTCCTGGCCATTGGGCCCGCCGTAGGAAGCCAATAAGATCGCGTCAAACTCGGTGGGTTCTTCAACCCATTTCACACCTGACTGGGCGTGGGGTGTGGCTGCGGGAACGGCTGCACCGGCCTGAAGCACGACGCGGGAAGCCGGTTTGGGTTTGGACCATTCGGTCACGGTTCCTCCTGAGGATCGGGGCCACGTTAAATCACAGCCGTGACGCGCGGTCACGACCTGATCTGTAGGGTCACTTCTCAGTCTAGTTCTTCCTCAATACACCGCTGTCAATGCGACCCTGTGCCCCGTAGAACGGGAGTGGTCATGGGCGGAGAGTACACTACAGATCTGGTGCTTGCATAGCCGTCAAACCGTCAGGAACGGAGTCATGATCGGAGTGGGAGGTGACTCCGATCTACCGTTGTCCGTGCTCACGCGTGGTAAGGAAATGATGAGTTCGAAGAAGTCGAAAAAGTACGATCAGACCGGAGTGCCCGAGGCCTATCGGGTGCACTGGCCTGATCCTGCCCGTCCCGGAGTCATAGACACTGTGTCCGAAGGGGATGGCCCACGTCGTGACACCGTGGATGAATACACCGGAAAGCAGCGGGTGCTGGTCTACCCGAAAGCGCCGGAACCTTTGGTCTCGCCGATCATCGACAACCACGCTCACCTGGATTTTCGTGATGGACTCGTCGAGGTCTCCATTGCTGATGCACTCGATACTGCCGAGTCCGTTGGTGTAGCCGGGGTAATCCAAGTCGGCTGTGATCTGGACTCGGCGCGGTTCACTCTTGAGTCCATCGAGACTCACCAGCGCTTACTCGGGGCCGTGGCCCTGCACCCTAATGAAGCTGCCGAGATCTGGGATCAGCAAGGCCGGGCCGGGCTGGAGCGGGCCATTGAGGCTATTGCAGAGATGGCCCGGCATCCTCGCGTCAGGGCGGTGGGAGAGACCGGGCTCGATTATTACCGTACTGGTGCAAAAGGCCACGAAGCGCAACAATATTCCTTCCGAAAACACGTGGAGCTGGCAGTTCAGTTGGGTAAAGCAGTACAAATCCACGACCGCGAGGCGCATGAGGATGTTGTCGAGATTCTGCTGTCTATGCCGCAACGCCCCGAACACGTGGTTTTTCATGCGTTTTCAGCAGGGCCCGAGCTGGCCGACATTTGTAACGAACACGGTTGGTACATGTCTTTTTCAGGTCCGGTGACTTTTAACGCGAATGACCGCCTGCGAGAGGCTGCAGCCCTGGCACGGCCAGAGCTGATCCTGACCGAGACAGATTCTCCGTTCTTGACTCCTCATCCGCGTCGGGGACGGCCTAATGCTCCGTATATGACGCCACTGACGTTACGAAAAATCGCTGAGGTGCGTGGTACTGGTGAACAGCAGATGTGCGAACAGGTGATGGCCAATACTCGGCGTGTTTACGGGGATTTTTCCTAGATTTCGGTTCGGCAACGGTGATGCGAGGATACCGTCAGTCAACCCTCGGCAACGGTGTGTTGTTCACAAAAATCGTTATAGAGTTGAGACCTTCGTTATCTTTCCGTTATCGTATTGGAATGTCGACGAGGGACACCCCCTTTGTTGAGGGCTTCCCCAATTTTCAGATCTCTCGTTGGTCGCTAACCATCACCTACCCGAAGCATTGGAACACCTTTTCATGTCACGAGTATTTAGTAGTAGCGTGAGCAAGCTCGTCGCGCAGCTGGCAGCGCTTGCGCTGGTTCTGGGCGGGCTAGCAGCTTTCATCCTGACTCAGAACAACGGAAGCGCTCAGGCACAGGATCAGCAGAACTCTGGCCAAGGGGAAGCACTCGATATCGATCTGGCCTCCAGCGTTCAGCCACTAACCGACTTCATCCCGGCAGCACCCACTGTTGTGGAGGTGACCCGTGCCGGTGAAACCGAAAACTACGCGGTGTACGCCGATACTGTCGGGGAGGCTCTGAGCTTGTCCGGCATCGAGGTCGGCGAGAAGGACAAAGTGAGCCCTTCCACCGACACTAAGATCTCCACCGGTGACAAAATCACCGTGCAGGTTGTCACCACCGAAGAGGTTGTCGAAGAAGAAACGATTGAGTACGAAACCGTTCGTGAAAACGACGACAGCCTGGAAAAGGGAAAGACCAAGGTAGAGACCAAAGGTGAAAACGGCACCGCTGAAGTCACCTACACCGTCACCGTGATCGACGGCGAAGAATCGTCCCGCGAAGAGACCCACCGTCAAATCACCAAAGAACCGACCGACGAAGTCGTGAAGGTCGGCACCAAGGAGAAAGAGCAGCAGGCTAGCTCTTCATCGTCTACTTCCTCGTCTTCCTCATCATCGTCGTCCACCTCCTCCGATGATGACTCAGAGGATTCCTCCTCGGATGATTCTGAAGAGTCCTCCAGCTCCGGCGGTGCGGCTCCCAGCTCTGGTGTCTGGGCGAAACTGGCCCAGTGCGAGTCCGGTGGCAATTGGTCGACCAACAGTGGTAACGGCTACTACGGTGGCCTGCAGTTCTCCGGTCCCACCTGGAAAGCCATGGGTGGCACCAAGTACGCGCCGACTGCTGATAAAGCCACTCCGGCCCAGCAGATTGAAATTGCTAGCAAGTTGCAACGTCAGTCTGGCTGGGGCCAGTGGCCAGCTTGCTCGCGTTCCCTGGGGCTGCGCTAATAACACTCTGGGCTGACCGCAACGGTCAGGACCACGAAAGAGCTCGAGCATCTCTCAAGAGGTGCTCGAGCTCTTTCGTGTGGTCAAGTGAGGTGGTAAATACCACTAAAATGATGACTGTGACTGCTGAAGCCCAACGTCTGCTGTCGGCCGCAGATATTCGTCGTCTTGCCGAGCATTTGCAGCTGCGCCCGACGAAATCGTGGGGTCAGAACTACGTCATCGATCCGAACACCATTCGTCGAATTGTTGATCAGGCACAGCTTGACCCCACAGAGCACGTTTTAGAGATTGGTCCCGGGCTGGGCTCGTTGACTCTGGGCCTGCTTGACCAAGCCACCGCGGTGACCGCGGTCGAAATTGATCCGGTCCCCGCCGCAGCGTTGCTTGAGACCCTAGAACACTTCCGTCCTGGCGCGTCGCGTTGTGCCAGTGTGCTGCAAGCAAACGCTCTGCAGATTGATGCTGACCAGCTCCATGACGTACGCCCGACTGCGACCAACTCAGCACCGACCGCGCTCGTGGCAAACCTGCCGTATAACGTGGCGGTCCCTGTCCTCCTGCACATTCTGGCGTCAGTGCCCAGCATCCGACACGGGTTGGTGATGGTGCAACAAGAAGTCGCCGATCGGCTCTGTGCGGCACCGGGCACCAAGATTTATGGAGTTCCCTCTGCCAAACTGGCCTGGTACGCTACCGCACGCTCCGCTGGAACTGTGGGAACCCACGTTTTTTGGCCCGCACCGCGTATTAAATCCGGGCTTGTGCATTTTCACCAACGCGAACCAATCCAGACCACAGCATCTCGGAACGAGGTCTTCACCGTTATCGACGAGGCGTTCGCACAGCGACGCAAGACCCTGCGGGCAGCACTATCGAACTGGGCCGGCTCTGGTGCCTCAGCAGAACGGATTCTGCGGGCAGCAGGCCTCAACCCCCAGGCCCGTGGGGAAGTGCTCAGCATTGAAGATTTTGCCGCCATCGCTGAGCAGTCCAAGACCCTCGGAGTCGGCGGATGAGTCTACGTCCCGGAGAGTTCTACGGACACGTCACGGTTACCGCGCCGGGCAGGATTAACCTCACCACCGAGGTCGGGCAACAGCTCAGCCCGTTCTACCACCAGCTAGCCACCATCTCACTGGCGATCTCCCTCAGTGACGAGGTCGTCGCCGTCGCCCGTGACGACGAACATATCACCGTCTCCATCTCCGACTCCTCCCGCGGAATCCTCGATCCCGCTGATATCCCCGATGACCATTCCAATGTGGTTTTTCAAGCAGCTGACCTGTTGCGACGCCGGTTGCAGCTTAAGCCGGAAACTCACGGGGTTGACCTGTATTTGACCAAAGACTTGCCGTTGGCAGGCGGAGTGGGTGGTCGCGCGGCCGACGCTGCGGCGGCACTGATGGCCTGCGCTGCCCTGTGGGACCTGCACCTGTCACGGCGGGACCTGGCCCAGCTGGGAACCGAAATCTCTACCCAGGTCCCGTTTGCCATCCTGGGCGGTGCAGCGGTCGGGATGGAACGCGGTGATGTATTGTCGCCGATCCTGACCCGGGCAAGCCTCAACCTGGTGATCGTTCCAGCCTTTTCGGTCTACGCGCCGCGCGAGGTCTACGCCAACCTCGCCTCCCTCCGTGAGGAAGGTATCCAACCGCAACGGGAGTGCGCAGCAATTGATCCCGAACTACTGGACGCTCTGACTCGTGGGGACGTGGAAACGATCGCGTTGCTCATGCACAATGATCTGCAAGCCGCTGCCGTCTCACTGTTGCCGGAGCTCTCCGACGTGCTGGATATAGGCATGCAAGAAGGTGCTCTGGCTGCCATGATCTGTGGGGCCGGACCGACCGTGATGTTCTTGGCCCGTAACGCCGACGACGCAACGCAGTTGGCCTCACGGGTAGAAGAACGTTGCGGGATCGCCTCCATCCCGATTAGCGCACCGGGGTCGGGCGCTCGCATTCTGTAGAGTGTTTTACCGGTATTAACCTGACCGATTCGTCATGTTGACGTAGTTCAGGACAGAGGAGGGACGCTGTCGATGGCTCACTTGCTTGGTGCTGAAAATATCTCGATGACTTTTGGAACCCGTACCGTGTTGGACGGGGTGACGCTGGGTATCTCGGAAGGCCAACGAATCGGTATCGTGGGTCGAAACGGCGACGGTAAATCAACGTTATTGTCGATTCTTACCTCACAACAGAGTCCCGATACCGGCCGGGTCACCACCCGCAATGGGCTCCGAATCGGTGTGCTGACCCAGTCCGATGAGTTGCGTGGCGCGGACACGGTGGGCTACAGCATTGTGGGAGGCCGGGCAGAGTACGAATGGGCCTCACACCCACGCATCCGCTCGATCATTTCCGGGCTGGTGGCCGATCTGAACTGGAACGCCGCGATCTCAACGCTCTCGGGTGGACAACGCCGTCGCGTGGCTCTGGCCCAGTTGTTGGTCGAAGACTGGGACGTGATTGGCCTGGACGAGCCTACCAACCACCTGGATTTGGAAGGGATTCGGTGGTTGGCCGATCACCTCAATCAGCGTTGGACAGCTCATGAAGGCGGGCTGTTGGTCATCACCCACGACCGGTGGTTTCTGGATGCGGTGTGTACGGACACGTGGGAGGTTCATGACGGCATGGTGGAGCCTTTTGAAGGCGGCTACGCCGCCTACGTATTGCAGAAAGTCGAACGGCAACGCATTGCTGCCGCCGCCGAGGCGAAACGTCAGAATTTGATGCGCAAGGAGTTGGCTTGGCTTCGTCGAGGGGCACCGGCCCGGACCTCGAAGCCCAAATTCCGGCTCGACGCTGCCGCTGAGCTGATTTCTCAAGAGCCCCCAGTTCGTGACTCGATTCAGCTTCAAGCGCTGGCCGTCTCCCGATTGGGCAAAGATGTGGTGGATCTGGAGAATGTTTCGGTTGACTATGACGGGACCCACGTGCTGACCAATGTCACTTGGCGCATTGCACCGGGGGAGCGCACCGGAATTCTCGGCGCCAACGGCGCCGGCAAGTCCACGCTGCTGGGGCTGATCGCCGGAACCGTCGAACCGGACTCCGGACGTATTAAACGTGGGAAAACCGTGAAATTGGGAGTGCTCGACCAGAAGTTCTCGCAACTCGAAACGATTCGCAACGACCGGGTCCGAGACGTCCTGGCACGTACCAAAACCTCATTCACCATCGACGGAAAAGACTTCACCCCGGCCCAATTATTGGAACGGCTGGGGTTCAGTCGTGACCATCTGTCCACCCCGGTCAGAGACCTGTCCGGAGGACAGAAACGACGGTTGCAACTTTTGTTGGTGCTGTTATCGGAACCGAACGTGTTGATCCTGGATGAACCGAGCAACGACGTGGACCACGAAATGCTGACGGCTATGGAAGATGTGCTGGACTCCTGGCCTGGCACTTTGTTGGTCGTCTCCCACGACCGATACCTGCTGGAGCGCGTCACCGATCAGCAATATGCCATCATCAACGGGACCTTTCGGCATTTGCCCGGTGGCGTCGACCAGTATCTCCAGCTGGCCGAACAGGCTGAGAGTCAAGCCAAGACGACACCGTCGAGGAACCAGAAACAGCAACAACACAATTCCTCCGGCGCTGACAAC
The DNA here is from genome assembly GCF_003185985.1 of Auritidibacter sp. NML100628. NCBI lineage: Bacteria > Bacillati > Actinomycetota > Actinomycetes > Micrococcales > Micrococcaceae > Auritidibacter > Auritidibacter sp. NML100628. The sequence goes on along the minus strand of NZ_QHLP01000013.1, from coordinate 549 downwards.
GTCGCCGGTGACGAGCAGTCACGTGGCTTGTCTGGGGCTGAGAAACACGCTGCGCGGAAAGAAGCGTCCTCGATTGAGCGCAAACTGGAGAAACTCAACACCGAACTCACTGAGCTAGAAGAAAAAATGGCCACTCACGACCAGACAGATTTCGAAGGGCTTGCGGACCTGACAGCCCAAGCCTCCGAGCTCCGCGAAGAGATTGATACCAAGGAATCCCGTTGGCTGGAGTTGCTCGAAGCGGTAGAGAGCTAACTGTACTTCCCCGGGAGGTTGTGAACACTCGCGGTAGGAAGAAGACCTCCGGTACAGATGGGGTTAGCACAACCTGCATCTGAAAACCGGAGGTCTTCATGTTCCACCCTAATGCACCGTTGACTCCTGAAGGCTGTCGTCGCCTTGCTGTGTTGATTGTTGAGGAGGGCTGGACGATTCGTCGAGCGGCCGAACGCTTGCAAGTCTCACCTGCCACGGCCTCGAAGTGGGCCGCTCGCTATCGGGCCGGGGAGCCGCTGACGGATCGATCGTCGCGGCCGCATCGGTCACCCC
>NZ_QHLP01000012.1:0-77471 GCF_003185985.1 Auritidibacter sp. NML100628 | reverse complement strand
GGTGGCCCACACCCTCAACAACAGACCCCGCAAGACCCTCGGCTGGAAGACCCCCGCCGAAGTCTTCGGCGAAGCACTACAATCCCTGAAACAGGCCGGTGTTGCAACCACCGGTTGAACCTGCCCATTGACTTAGACGGTTCTGTGGCTAGAATCACAGGTGTCTCAGCGGACGAAGTCGTTGGGATGGCCCGGCTGCTGGCGGACTCGCCCAGAACACAGATCAGTGTAGGGCCGGACAACCGATAAACAGTTAAACACTCACACTAAAGGACCGGCATGGACGCTCTGATCAACTCCATCCATGAAGTGATCGTGGCGATTCGAGACTTTGTCTGGGGACCATTTTTTCTGATGCCCTTACTTTTGCTCTCGGGTCTCTACCTGACCGTACGTTACGGCGGTCTTCAATTCCGAACGCTGGGACGCGCCCTGAAGCTGGGATTCGTCCAGCGTAAAGACGACTCTGATGACGGAGATATCTCCCAGTTCCAGGCGCTCACCACAGCGCTAGCAGCGACAGTGGGGACCGGAAATATCGTCGGGGTGGCCACGGCGTTATCAATCGGTGGACCCGGTGCCTTGTTTTGGATGTGGGTCACCGCACTATTGGGTATGGCAACTAAGTACTCTGAGGCCTTTTTGGGTGTGCTCTACCGCACCAATGATGCGAAGGGCGAAAAGTCCGGTGGCCCGGCCTACTACCTGGAACGGGGACTGGGAAGCTGGTACGGCAAAGTCTTGGGCTTGCTGTTCGCGATCTTTGCGTTCTTCGCGTCCTTCGGCATTGGCAATATGACTCAGGGCAATTCCATTGCCTCCAACGTGGAGAACTCGTTCAACGTTGAACCGTGGATCACCGGACTGATCCTGACGGTGCTGACGCTAGTGGTCTTGCTAGGCGGTATTAAATCCATTGGGAATGTCACCTCCGCTCTGGTGCCGGTGATGATTGTCTTCTACGTGCTGGGCTCACTGTGGCTGCTGATCGCTAACGCCGGTCAGCTTCCCGAGGCCCTTGGCATGGTGTTCACCGATGCCTTCACCGGAACCTCTGCGGTGGGTGGTTTCGCCGGCTCGGCGATGATTATTGCCATCCAGTACGGTGTGGCTCGCGGTATTTTCTCGAACGAGTCGGGGATGGGCTCGGCCGCGATTGCCGCGGCAGCTGCCAAGACCACTCACCCGGTCCGCCAGGGCCTGGTCTCGATGACCCAGACCTTTATCGACACCATCATTGTGGTGACCTGCACCGGTCTGGTGCTGATTACCACCGGAGCCTGGCAGGCCGGAGAACGCCAAGAAGCCGCCATCATGACCGCTAACGCCTTCACCGAAGGGCTTCCCGGTAACTGGGGCCACCTGATCGTCACCATCGGTCTGATCCTGTTCGCCTATTCCACCATGCTGGCCTGGTCCTATTACGGCGAGCGCAATGTGGAACGCCTGCTGGGTCGCGCTTGGGTGATGCCCTACCGCGTGCTGTTCTGTATCGTGATTTATCTGGGGTGTACTTTGCCACTGGAAATCGTGTGGGATTTCTCGGACCTGACCAACGGTTTGATGGCTGTGCCGAACATCATCGGCCTGCTGGCGATGTCGGGACTGATTGCACGAGAAACCAAGCGCTACCTGCAGATCGACCCGCGCATGGACTCCTCCGCCGAAGACATCGACCGGCAGATGAGCCATGTGTCGTGGTGGCAGGCATGGCGTCACGACAACCTCACCGAGCCGTTCTACCAGCTCGGGGCTGAGGAATCCCCAACCCACTCTTATTCTGCAGGCCAGTCTGACGGCCGCGGACACTTCAGAGGGACTGACCGCTTCTAAACAGTGTCTGTCAGCGCCCATCCAGTCCCGGCCACTAGAGTGGGGGACATGACCTCACAGACAGATATTCACGTGGCCCTGGTGGGCGCGACCGGAAAAATGGGCCAGCATGCCGGGGCTGCCATCGAGGCAGCCCCGGACATGCGCCTGGTGGCTCAACTGAACTCAAAGTCTCAGCTGGAAGAAATTCTTGACTCCGAGGCCACCCACGTGTTGGACCTCACGGTCCCGTCGGTGTCTGAATCAGTGGTTCAGTTCGCTGTCGAACGCGACCTGCACACCGTCGTGGGAACCTCCGGGTGGTCCGATGAGAAGCGGGACCGTCTCCAACAACAGTTGGGTGACCACCCCGATGTGGGAGTGCTGATTGCTCCGAATTTTTCGATTGGCTCAGTGCTGGCCACCCAGTTTGCCACTCAAGCTGCACGGTACTTCGACTCGGTTGAAATTATCGAAATGCATCACCCTCATAAAGTTGATGCTCCCTCCGGAACTGCCACCCGCACGGCGTCAATGATTGCCCAGGCCCGCGCCGAGCACGAGCTTCCACCCAGCCCCGATGCCACCGAACAGGATCCCCACGGTGCTCGCGGGGCCACCATTGACGACATTCACGTCCACGCGGTCCGGCTGGCGGGGCTTGAAGCCCACCAAGAGGTGCTGCTGGGTAGTCCCGGGCAACAGCTGGTCTTGCGACACGATGCCTTCGACCGTAGCTCCTATATGCCCGGTGTTTTGCTCGGCTTGCGACAGGTAGCAGATAACCCGGGGCTGAGCTACGGGTTGGATGCGTATTTAGACCTGCACTAAAACCTGAGTCAGTTGAGGTAAAAGTAGTCTCGATGAAGAATAAGTTTGCGGCCATCGCGCTGATTGTGTTGGCCTTGCTTTTCATTTTCCTGGGATTGACGTCTGCGATCGGGTTCATCAGTTCCCAGTCCACCCTGGCCAACCTGATCGGCTGGGCCGTGATCGTCATGCTCCTGTTCGGGATCTGGGCGTTGATGAGAGAATGGCGTTTTGGGGCCGGGACCGAACGGTTGGCGAAAATCCTCGACCAAGAAGGTGGCTTGCCGGTCGATGACCTCCCCCGGGGAAAATACAACAAGATCGATCAGGCTGCTGCCGATGAGGATTTCGAGATCTACCGAATAGAAACCCAGAACGATCCGGAGAACTGGCGTAGCTGGTTCCGCCTGGGACTGGCCTACGATGCCGCCGGTGACCGACGTCGTGCCCGACAAGCACTGAATAAGGCCATCAAGATGGAAGCCGGGCAAGACTGATTCAGGCCGTCACGTGGTTTGAGACGTGCCTAGCGGGAGTCTTTAGCCGGCGGGTTGAGCACAATTAAATGCGTGGACACCGCGTGTATGAGGAATTCCAACGGGCCACGCCAGCCCACGATCCGAAGTGCAGTGCCCAGAATCAAGCACGCGCCCCATTGGATCAGCAACACGGTCCATTCGGAGCCGGCCTCATCGCCCAACACCGCCATGACCAGCACGTGAGCGACGTACAGGGTCAAGGGAATGGCTCCGGCGCCGATCAGCGGATAGAGGACCTTATCGCCCAGACCCGCTGTGTGCTGGGTGAGGATGAGACACAACCCGATCACCGCCACGGCAATCCCGGCCGTGGAGAGCACATCGAGGGGAGCCGTGGAATGCGGAGCGACCATCACATACCAGGAAGGATCACCGACAAGGTACTGAGTGACCATACCCGACCCGGTCAGTGCGGCAGCCGGGGCCTCGGCTGGGTCGGTGAAGCTCAGCTCGCTCCACCGCCGGAGCCGCTCCGGATTCGATGCGAGCCCATAGCCCCAGGCACGTGTCAGACCAGCCACCAGCAATCCCGCGCCGAAGAGGAACAGATGCACCGGAAAGGACCGCAGGTCCATCTTGGCGATAAACATGCCCAGCAGTAAGAAACCGGTCCACACGAGCACCGGATAGTAGCCCGAGACCAGCACGTCCCAGAGCGTGACACCCGGTTGCTCCAACAACGAGATGAAATTCGGGTTGGACCATAGCCGAAAGTTGTTGACGTACTCCACTCGGCCCATAGCCGCCTGGAGGAACCGGTTGAGCACTCCGAACAGCAGTGGCATCAGCACCAACCAGCTGACCGCCAGCACACCCAAGACCTTGGCCGAGAGCTTCAGGAAAGCGATGGCAATGACGAAAAGCACCCCGTAGTGCACCAGGATCACGGCAACCCCGGAATCCAGCTGGCCCAGGGTCAAACCCAGCAATACCAACACGGTGGCTCGTAACAGCAAACGAATCACGATCTGTCCGAAACCCACCGTCGACGCGTTGCGACTGAGCAACACCACCGAAACACCCGCCACAACGCAGAACAGCACCGAAGACGACCCCGCCGCGATCCACCCGGCCCAACTGGGGACGATACGGCCGGTGGCTGCATCCGTGACGTTCAGCGGGTAGACGTGAACGGCAATCATGCCAAGAATCGCCAGTGCGCGGGCGACATCGATACCGGTCAGTCGTTGCCGGAGCCCAAAGGGCGAACCCGTGGTTGAGGAAGAAGAAGCCATAGTTGGGTGCTCATCCTGTGTCTAGATCGTCACCTCTTAAGGCCCGCCTGGATGCTGGGATGCCGTGACGATGAAATACCTGATGCCGTGAACAACTTTACAGAGTGACGGTACGGCAATGATGTACCCCGCGTGCGTCACAGGTAAGCTATGTCCATGAGCGATTTGAGTCAGCAAGCAGAAGACGTTTTCGGTACCACCCTGGTTGCCATGGTGACACCATTCACCGCCGACGGTCAGGTGGATGCCGACTCCGCTCAAAAACTTGCCACGCATTTGGTGGATTCTGGAGTCGACGGACTCGTGGTGACCGGAACCACCGGTGAGATTTCGACGCTGACGGATGACGAAAACGTGCTGATGTACCAGGTGGTCAAAGAAGCTGTCGGCGACAGGTGCAAAATTATCGCCGGAACCGGGATGAACGACACGGCTCATTCAGCCGAACTCTCCCGACGTGCTGCGGCCACCGACGTTGACGGGTTGTTGCTGGTGACTCCCTACTACAACAAGCCAGTGCAGGCCGGTATCAAAGCACACTTTGAAACCGTGGCCTCGGCGACTGACGTGCCAGTGATCCTCTACGACATTCCCGGACGTTCGGTGCGTCCCATTGGCGTTGAGACCATTGTCGCCCTGGCCGATCACCCCAATATTTTGGCGCTTAAAGATGCCAAGGGCGACTACCAATCGACCACCACAGTACTGGCTGAAACAGACCTGTTTGTCTATTCCGGCGACGATTTGATGACTTTCCCGCTGATGGCTGCCGGTGCCGTTGGCGTGATCTCGGTCAGCGCTCACATTGCCCCCGGGACCTACCGTGCGATGGTGGACGCCCTGAATGAGGGCGACCTGCTTACTGCCCGAGCACTGCATTTTCAACTCGACCCGGTCCAGCGCGCGGTGATGTCCCACCACCAGGGCGCCGTCGCCTCGAAGGCCATCCTGGCCGGTCAGGGCTTGATTTCATCGGCGACCGTGCGCCTGCCTCTTACCGAGGCCACCGAAGAAGACCTCAAGGCCATCCGTACAGACCTGGCCGAAACAAATATTTCATTCTGATATTTTTCCGAAAGGACCTTCATGCCCCACGAACAGCAAGTAGTGCTGTCTCATCCCCCTCAACTGCCTGGCGGAACCATGCGCATTGTGCCATTGGGCGGGCTCGGCGATGTTGGCCGCAACATGACCGTCTTCGAGCTCAACGGAAAACTACTCATCGTTGACTGTGGTGTGCTCTTTCCTGAAGAAGTACAACCCGGTGTTGACCTGATCCTGCCAGATTTTGACTACATCCGCGATCGTCTTGACGATGTGGTCGGCATCGTCCTCACCCACGGCCACGAAGATCACATCGGCGCGGTACCTTACCTGTTGCGGATGAAAGACGATATCCCCCTGGTGGGCTCGCAATTGACCCTGGCCCTGATTGAAGCCAAACTCGAAGAGCACCGCATCACTCCTTACACGCTGGCTGTCACGGAAGGTCAGCTCGAACAGCTCGGGCCCTTCGAACTCGAATTCGTCGCCGTCAATCACTCGATTCCCGATGCCTTGGCGCTGTTTATCCGCTCGGAGGCGGGCACCGTGTTGCACACCGGTGACTTTAAGATGGACCAGTTGCCCCTTGACGGTCGCATCACCGACCTGCGCGCTTTCGCTCGATTGGGTGAAGAAGGCGTGGACTTGTTCATGACTGATTCCACCAACGCCGAAGTTCCCGGCTTTACCACCACCGAAAAAGACATCGGCCCGGTGCTAGAATCGCTGTTCGGACGCGCACAACGACGCATTATTGTCGCTAGCTTCTCCTCCCACGTCCACCGTGTCCAACAGGTCCTTGATGCCGCGGCGATGCACCAGCGCAAAGTGGCCTTCGTCGGTCGCTCGATGGTGCGGAATATGGGAATCGCTGCCCAATTGGGTTACCTCAACATCCCAGACAACACCGTTATCGACATGAAGAAGGTCGATGACTACCCCGACAACCGCATTGTGTTGATGTCGACCGGCTCCCAGGGCGAGCCCATGGCTGCCCTATCCCGGATGGCGAACGGCGACCACCAGGTCCAAATCCAGCCCGAGGACCTGGTCGTGCTGGCGTCCTCGCTGATCCCTGGTAACGAAAACTCCGTATGCCGGGTGATCAACGGCCTGATGAAACTCGGTGCCGAAGTGGTGCACAAGGGCAACGCCCAGGTGCACGTCTCTGGCCACGCTTCACAAGGGGAACTACTCTATAGCTACAACATTGTTCGACCCCGCAACGTGATGCCGATCCACGGGGAAGTCCGCCACCTGATCGCCAACGGTCGGATCGCCGAAGCCACCGGGGTTCCCACCGAGAAGGTGATTCTGGCCGAAGACGGTTCTGTGGTCGACCTCAAAGACGGTCATGCCGAGATTGTGGGCGAAATCGACTGCAGTTATGTCTACGTCGACGGTAAGTCCATTGGCGAAATCACCGACGCAGATCTCAAGGACCGTCGGGTGTTGGGCGAAGAAGGCTTTATCTCGGTGATTGCGGTGATCAACCGGCAAACCGGAAAGATTGTCTCCGGACCCGACATTCACGCCCGAGGTGTGGCCGAAGATGACACCGTCTTCGAATCGGTCAAACCCAAGATCATCAAAGCTCTGGAAGAGGCAGCCGCTTCCGATAAGAAGCACACCAATCACCAGCTACAGCAAGTCATGCGTCGAGCGATCGGATCGTGGGTGAACCGCAAACTACGCCGTCGTCCAATGATCGTGCCGATCATTATTGAGGCCTAACCAGACCCCAGGTACCCGTTGCCCACCTCAACGGGTACGTGCTGAATGCAGGCTGTGTGGTTTTAAACAGTGTCTGAAACACGTCGTTCAGATACTGACACCACGTGAACCGGCCCCTAACGTGAGAAAGAGAAGCGTTCGCTCCAGGCCGGACCTGTCGCCCGGGGCGACGACAACGGAAGGAGAATAATGTTTACTCGTAGCCGTGACGACGTCGAAAAAGTTGAATGGGGTGGCGGAACCTCCGAGCGTCTGCTTGTGGACAAAGACAACATGGGATTTGCTGTGGCCCATACCGTTGTGCGGGCCGGCAGTTCCTCCAAACTGCAGTACCGCAACCACCTGGAGGCCTGCTACTGCATCGGCGGTTCCGGTTCCGTGGTGGAACCTGACGGTACCGAGCACAAGATCACTGAAGGGACCATCTACGTGCTCGACGAGCACGATGCCCACACCCTGAAGGGCGGCGACAACGAGGACTTGATCCTGGTGTCGATCTTCAACCCGGCCATCACCGGTAACGAGAAGCACGAGCTGACCGAGGACGGTTACTCCTCCTACTAAACCGCTCACTGATACGTCATCGACTGTCAGTGAGCCAAGGGGTCTGCTGGTCATGTGAGTAGCAGACCCCTTGCTTGTCTGCGGTACCAAGAGCACGATGACGTGCCCGAATCGCGTTCATCCTGTCTCAGTCGCTAGAGCGCGGTAGAATAAGGCCTTATGGCGACTGAAACTTCCCCAGCACGGTCGTCGAAGACCTCCAGCTCTTCGTCGAAGAAGAACGCAGGTGCCGATGAGACCGTGCATTTAGCGTACGAAACCACCGACCCGACCAGTCCGTGGGTTGTCCGGGTGCTACGCGGGTTCTGGATGATGTTTGCCACCCCAATCGGCGCCGGTGTGCGCAAAATCGGGCCCGACCGCCACATCCCGCCCCAAGATCGTCGCGACGGCACCGGCTTCTTCTTAGTACTCGTGGCCACGATCATTGCCTCGGTGGAATGGTGGGGCCTACGCGATGTGCCCGGGTACGGTCACATCGTCCACGGCGTGGCCGCCGGAACCTTCGGATGGATGGCTTTGTTTCTCCCAGTGGCCCTGGTCATCCTCGCCGTGCGACTCTTCCGTTACCCGGAAGCTGACCGGGCCAACGGACGGATCGCGATCGGACTGGTGATCATGATGATCTGCGGTGCCGGCATCGCACAGTTGGCGTTTTCCAACCCGCCGGTTGCCGGCTCGCTTCAGGAAATGCTCAGTTCCGGAGGAGTACTGGGCTTTATTGTTACCGACCCACTGGTCTCACTGATCACCCCGGTCCCCGTGTGGGTGCTGATGATCGTGCTGTTGGTCTTTGGCCTGCTGGTGTTGACCGCCACCCCAGTCGGGAAGATTCCCGCCCGCATCGTGGGCATGTATCAGTGGCTGACCGGACAGGACCCGTCTGAACACAGCGAGGAACCACAGGACTATCGTCGCGAATCTGGACACGATCAGTCTTACCTGTACCAACACGACGCTGTCGGGCAACCCGGCGAGCCGAAGAAGCCACGCCGGGCCTCAGGTGGGCTGTTGCGCTTCTTGCGACGGTCTACCAACAACCGGGCTGACGACGGGGGGACCACCGATAACGACGCGGACCACCTCGACCGTCAGTCCGCCGGTCAGCAGGCCTACGCCACCGCGGTGCTCGACGATCACCCAAATCATCCCGATACGACGGAATCTCTCGGAGCAGATGGGGCCGGCCGCGAGTCGAAGAAGTCCGCAAAGCGCACGAAAGACCAAGCCACCGAAGTGATCGACTTCGGTGATCTCTTCGACGAGGCATCCACCGAGCCGGACGAAACCGGCGACAACGACGCACTGGACGATGACCCCTCAGCCGATCAGGCCGTGGACCAGGACGCCACCCAGCCGATCGACACGACGATTCCGGCCGGGGTGAAACGCCCCACCGCCGATGAACAGAAGTTGCAGCAAGCCCGTCGAGCAGCAGGACTCGTTGCGGACGACAGCGACCAGCCGTCCCAGCACTCGGTGCCCTCAACCAAGGTCTCTCAAGCACCGCAACTGCCACCACTTCCTGCCCGGTCAGAACAACTCCACCTGGACGGCGATGTCACCTACACGTTGCCCTCGCTCGAGTTGCTACCACCCGGACCTCCGGCCAAAGATCGCACCGAAGCCAACGACCACATCGTGGCAGCACTGAACTCGACCTTCGAACAGTTCAAAGTCGACGCCGAGGTCACCGGTTTCTCTCGTGGCCCGACGGTGACCCGCTACGAGATTGAAGTGGCACCGGGGACCAAGGTCGAGAAAGTCACCGGTCTGGAGAAAAATATCGCCTACGCGGTGGCCTCGCCCGAGGTACGCATGCTCAGCCCGATCCCGGGCAAATCGGCGATCGGTGTGGAAATTCCTAACCGGGACAAAGAAGTTGTCGCCCTGGGGGATGTGTTACGTTCTAATGTAGCGCGCAAATCCGATCACCCGATGATCATGGGCGTGGGGAAGGACGTTGAAGGTGGGTTCGTGATGGCCAACCTGGCCAAGATGCCCCATATGCTTGTTGCCGGTGCCACCGGCGCCGGTAAGTCCTCCTTCGTTAACTCGATGATCACCTCAATCCTGATGCATTCGACCCCGGACGAGGTCCGGATGATCATGGTCGACCCCAAGCGTGTGGAGCTAACCGCCTACGAGGGCGTACCCCACCTGGTGACACCGATTATTACCTCCCCGAAGAAAGCTGCCGAAGCTCTGCAGTGGGTCGTGCAAGAAATGGACACCCGCTACGACGACCTAGCCGCCTTCGGGTACAAGCACATCGACGACTTCAATAACGCTGTGCGCGCCGGAAAAGTGACCCTGCCACCGGATTCGAAGCGCAAGCTCAAGCCCTACCCTTACCTGCTGGTGATCGTTGACGAGCTTGCTGATTTGATGATGGTCGCCCCGCGCGATGTCGAAGACGCGATTGTGCGCATCACCCAGTTGGCTCGCGCTGCCGGTATTCACCTGGTGCTGGCCACCCAGCGGCCCTCGGTGGACGTGGTCACCGGTCTGATCAAAGCCAATATCCCCTCCCGGTTGGCGTTTGCGACCTCCTCGGTCACCGACTCCCGAGTGGTGCTCGACCAGCCCGGCGCAGAGAAACTGCTCGGCCAAGGTGACGCGTTGTTCTTGCCGATGGGCAAGTCCAAACCGATGCGTGTCCAGGGCGCCTGGGTCAACGAATCCGAAATTCACGCCGTGGTGGACCACGTCAAGTCGCAAATGACCGCCCAATACCGAGACGATGTCATCCCGGACAAGCCGCAGAAACAGATCGACGAGGATATTGGAGACGATCTGGAAGACCTGCTGCAAGCCGTCGAGCTGGTCGTCACCTCCCAGTTCGGATCCACCTCCATGTTGCAACGTAAGCTCCGGGTGGGCTTCGCTCGGGCCGGGCGGCTGATGGACTTGATGGAGTCCCGCGGGGTGGTAGGGCCCTCGGAAGGATCTAAGGCCCGTGATGTGCTGGTCAAACCCGATGATCTGGCCGATGTGATCGCCACCATCAAGGGCGAGACCCCGCCTTCGGCCCAGACTGAGACCACGGAACACGCCGAGACGGACACCGCCCTCGATACTGACTCGAGGACAACCAGCACCGCCTATGATTCGCCCGTGCATACCGACTATGCGGACTACGACGATCTGGGTGAGGCTGACACAACGAATGAGGACGCATGGCAACTGACGGGGCGCTAAACACCAAGCAGGTCTGGAACCTGCCGAATATCCTCACCATGGTTCGCATCGTGATGGTGCCACTGTTGATGTGGTTCCTGATCGCCGGCGGAGCGTATGGTGTCGAATCGGGAATGTACCGCTGGTTGGCCTTGGTGGTCTTTGCCGTGGCGATGTACACCGATAAACTCGACGGCGATATCGCTCGAGCCCGCGGGATCGTCACCGACTTCGGCAAGATCGCCGACCCGATCGCAGACAAGCTTCTGACCGGAGTGGCTTTTATCGTCTTGTCCGCGCTCGGGGAGCTGTGGTGGTGGGTTACCATCGTTATCCTGGTGCGGGAGTGGGGCATCACGCTGATGCGTCTGGCCCTAGTCCGAGTCCAAGTCATGCCCGCCTCACGCGGTGGCAAAATCAAGACCGTGTTCCAAACCGCGGGCCTCATCGTCCTGTTGGCCCCGCTGGTTGATCTGGTCGGACTGTGGTGGCTCTACCTTGGCTGGGGTCTCGTCCTGATCGCCATGGCCATCACCGTGATCACCGGCATCGACTACGTGATCAAAGCCATTCAGCTACGTGGTACGACCCCCGAAAAAGATCAGGCGAGCTCCTAATGCACCAAACACCCCTGCACGCGCTGGTTCACACCCTGACTGACCGTGGCCTAACGGTGGCTACCGCAGAGTCTCTGACTGCCGGTTTGCTTGCTGCCCGTATCGCCGACGTTCCCGGCGCCTCAGCGATACTCAACGGGGGAGTGGTCTCCTACCAGAATAAGATTAAACAGCGCGTGCTCGGGGTTGACGCCCACCTACTCAGTACCCGGGGAGCCGTGGACCCGGTTACCGCAGAACAGATGGCTCGGGGCGCCCAGAGAGTCTGCGACAGCGACATTGGTATATCCACGACCGGAGTAGCTGGCCCGGAGCCGCACCAGGGCAAAGACGTCGGCACCGTATACATCGGCCTGTGCATTGCCGATCACGTTTCCCAACACGTTGAACTGCATCTGCAAGGAGATCGCGCACAGATCCGGCACCAAACCGTCGAGGCCGCCATCACACAGCTCTGCGCAGTCGTTGACTAAGCAGTGAGCGGGCGAACAGTTGAGTGATCTAGACTCAACTCTTCCCAGCTTTACTTCAGGTTGCTCCCGTAGACTACATCACGGCGCCAGAGGATGCGGGAGAAATCGTTCCGAGCGATCGGGAACAAAATCCACGCATCATGAGTTGTTCATAATAGAACACAGGTCGCTAGTCCTTGTTGTCCTCAGAACTAGCAGAATTCCTAAGCGGCAGAGGAGAAACGCCACAGATGATGAAAGAACCAGTCGTAGTCAACGGAATTACCCGTTGGGTTAACGCAGGCGATCCAGGCCGAGAAGAACAAGACGCTACCGAGTACGCAGTACCGGTTCTTCGTGAGGAAATCGGAGAGGTGCTCCGCGATATTCGTCAGCGGCAAGGACGCACTCTCCGCGAAGTCTCCCACGATGCACGAGTCTCACTTGGCTATTTGTCCGAAGTGGAACGCGGACAAAAGGAGGCCTCCAGTGAATTGCTCGCCGCAATCTGTGAAGCCCTCGACGTCCCGTTCTCGGCTATGTTGCGGGAAGTTGCCGATCGTATCGCCGTGGCCGAAGTGGGACACGTACCCGATACCGTTCCAGAAGAAATGACCCACCGCTTCCAGCGGGGAGTCGCGCAGCCGAACCAGTCGGCTACGGGACCTCGCGGTTACATGGCTGGAACCCACTAATACACACTCCAGGGTTGCCTGAATACACCGTAAATTAAAGGAGCAGCCGCCGATTCTCTCCACGAGTCGGTGGCTGCGATGTTGTCAAGGAGAGTCACAGCTGGTGAGAGTCTCAGAGTTCTGGCGTTTAGCCACCGAAGAATTCGGTGACACCACCGCACGCGTCATCGTAGATTCCCTCATACTCCCTAGTCTTCATGTCACTGCCCAGCAGGCCCTGGATCGAGGTGTGGAGCCAAAACGCGTTTGGCACGACCTCTGCGACTTACATCAGATCCCTGAATCTCGTCGACTGGGCCGAGACATCCCGACGAAAGACAATCCCGACGTCATCTAGTGACGAGTCACTGGCACCGCGAGTGGTTCAGACGTTCTATAAAATCGCGGACAAACAGCCCACTTTGTACAACACGCCTGCCAATGTTCGAAATAGTGTTCTAATTCCCGTACAGTGGAGCTAGAACAAGGGAGTATTCGTCGGTGCGATAGTTTTCCACACGTTGTCCTTGAGGCTTATCGCGTCCGTGACGGATCCCTAGACTTTTGGGTGCATCGGGACCGTGCTAAGCGGTTCAACGTTGCGGTCTACCTTCCCTCGTGACAAGGAGTACAACCATGGCAGCAACCTCCAGCAAAGGCAATAAAGAAACAGATCGAGACAAGGCGCTCGAAGCGGCCCTGGCACAGATCGACAAAAATTACGGAAAGGGCTCCATTATGCGCCTGGGCGACGAAGCCCGGGCTCCTATTGAAGTCGTAAAAACCGGTTCTGTCGCTCTCGACGTTGCTCTTGGTATTGGTGGTTTCCCGCGGGGTCGTGTTGTCGAGGTCTACGGTCCAGAGTCCTCCGGTAAAACCACTGTGGCATTACACGCTGTGGCCAATGCGCAACGTAACGGTGGCGTGGCTGCATTCATCGACGCGGAGCACGCACTCGATCCTGAATACGCTGCCAAACTCGGCGTTGACACTGATTCGTTGCTGGTGTCTCAGCCCGACACCGGTGAACAAGCGCTGGAAATCATGGACATGCTCGTCGGATCCGGCGCACTCGATATCGTCGTTGTCGACTCGGTGGCGGCATTGGTGCCTCGAGCAGAAATCGAAGGCGAAATGGGAGACTCTCATGTGGGCCTGCAGGCTCGCTTGATGTCGCAGGCCCTGCGCAAGATCACCGGTCGCCTCGCTCAGTCAAAAACCACAGCAATCTTCATCAACCAGCTACGCGAAAAAGTTGGGGTGTTCTTTGGCAGTCCGGAAACCACCACCGGCGGTAAGGCACTGAAATTCTACGCTTCCGTGCGGGTGGATGTACGTCGCATCGAGACGTTGAAAGAAGCTGGTAATCCGGTCGGCAACCGTACTCGGGCGAAAATCGTGAAGAATAAGATGGCTCCGCCGTTTAAACAAGCGGAATTCGACATTCTCTACGGCCAAGGTATCTCCCGCGAAGGAGACATTCTGGACCTGGGCGTCCAAGAAAACATCATTCGCAAATCCGGAGCATGGTTTACCTACGAGGGTGACCAGCTGGGCCAAGGCAAGGAAAATGCGCGCCGATTCCTCAAGGACAACCCAGATTTGGCCAATGAACTCGAAGAACGGATCAAGAAGGCCATGGGCATCATTGCCGAGGACGAGGAGATTGAAGACTCCGGTCTGAGCGTGGTCGAAGATACTGGAGCCTGATGAGTCAACCTCACGACCGTTCCGAGGTCCTCGCGCGCTTAAGGGAGCAGATCGAACAACTCGAGTCGAGCGATGAACCTCGGCGCGGAATGCACGACGATCCGTCACAATACTCGGCTACCGACGGTGTAGCTCCCTGGGCGCCCGTTGGCGAGGACCAGGCACAACGAGCCCGTCAGATCCTCTTGCGCACCCTGTCGGCGACTCCGAAAACCAGGAAACAACTGGCAGATAAGCTCGCGTCCCAGGAGATCCCCGCTGACGTTGCCGAAAAGGTTTTGGACCGGTTCGAAGAAGTTCAACTCATCGACGATGCTGCCTTCGCCCGGTCCTGGGTCGAATCACGGCAACGTTCAAAGGGATTGGCCAAAACAGCCCTGGCACGTGAGCTACACGACAAAGGCATTGTCGGGGAAACAGCTGAACAGGCGCTCGAACTCATCGACGATGACCAGCAATACCAACGTGGCGTTGAGCTCGTAGAGCGTAAACTGGCGCGCAAGTCTGTCCCCGGGACAACAATTGCTGAGGACCGTCGCGAACGCGATAAACTAGTTCGACGCATGGTGGGGATGCTCGGTCGCAAAGGCTATGCACCCTCCATGGCCTTTAGCATTGTTAAACGGGTGCTAGAGGAGAAAGAAACTGACTCCTAGCCTCATGAGCGAGTATTACTGTGACTCTGACTTCCCAGCTCATCGCCGATCAGGCTGATTCGACCACGCGCTCGTACGAAGTGCGGACTTTCGGATGCCAAATGAACGTTCACGATTCTGAACGTATCTCCGGGCTTCTGGAAGACCACGGCTACGTTCCCGCCAGCAGGGACGAACAAGCTGACCTGGTGGTATTCAACACGTGCGCGGTGCGGGAAAACGCCGATAATAAACTCTACGGAAACCTTGGGAACCTCCGCGCCGTCAAAGAAGCGCACCCCGGCATGCAGATTGCCGTCGGTGGTTGTCTTGCCCAAAAGGATCAGAACACGATTGTGGAGAAAGCTCCCTGGGTCGATGTGGTGTTCGGTACCCATAACATCGGCTCGTTGCCGACACTACTGGAGCGGTCGCGTCATAACCAAGAAGCCGAGGTCGAGTTACTTGAGTCCTTGGAAGTCTTCCCCTCCACCTTGCCGACCAAACGCGACTCCACCTATTCAGGTTGGGTTTCCATTTCGGTGGGATGCAACAACACCTGCACCTTCTGCATTGTTCCCCAGCTTCGAGGCAAAGAAAAAGACCGCCGCCCCGGTGATATTCTGGCCGAAGTCCAGGCCCTTGTCGATGCCGGTGCCGTTGAGGTGACCCTGCTGGGCCAGAACGTCAACACCTACGGTGTAGAGTTCCGGGATCGGGGAGCATTCGCAAAACTCTTGCGCGCCTGCGGAGAAATTGATGGGCTGGAACGAGTGCGCTTTACGAGCCCACATCCGGCATCGTTCACCGATGATGTCATCGATGCCATGGCGGAAACCCCGAACGTGATGCCACAGTTGCACATGCCACTGCAATCCGGTTCCGACCGGATCCTGAAATCGATGCGACGGTCCTACCGCACGAAGAAGTTTCTGGGCATTTTGGACAAGGTACGCACGCGAATTCCTCACGCGGCGATCACCACTGACATCATTGTTGGCTTCCCCGGCGAGACCGAACAGGATTTCCAGGACACCTTAGATGTTGTGAGATCCTCACGGTTTTCCTCGGCCTTTACTTTTCAGTACTCCATCCGGCCCGGAACGCCTGCCGGTGAGATGCCAGATCAAATTCCTGCCGATGTGGTCCAAGAACGGTTCGAACGTCTCGTGGCATTGCAAGATCAAATTTCTGCCGAAGAATCCGCCACATTGCTAGGCACCACACAAGAAGTCTTGGTCACCAATGACACCGGTTCCAAAGGCGCCACGACCGGTCGTCTCAGCGGGCGGGCTCCAGATAATCGTCTGATTCACTTCTCGGTTCCGGCTGGGGCAACCCCGCCACGTCCCGGTGACTTTGTGACTGTGCCAATCACTGAAACTCACCCCTACTTCCTGATTGCTGACCCCCAGCCTGAGGACTACCAGTTACGGCGGTCTCGTGCCGGGGATGCATGGGATCTGGCGCAGGCCGATAGCTGTGGCGCTAATGCCGGTGGCTCCTCCACAGGTTCCGGAGTAAACCTGGGGATGCCAACCATTCGCGTGGGTGGCTAAAGGTCACTGTAGCTATGCCAGAACCGGTTGTTGCGATTGTCGGTCCGACGGCCACTGGAAAATCGGACCTGGCCTTAGACCTTGCTGTCGAATACTCTGAGGGTCCCGGGCCAGGGGCGGAGATTATCAATGCCGATTCGATGCAGTTTTACCCCGGCATGGATATCGGGACGGCTAAGGTTCCAGAGGCATCACGTCGTGGCATTGTGCATCACCTGATCGATATCCTCCCGCTTCATGCAGAAGCCTCCGTGGCCGAATTCCAGATCGGGGCGCGACGAGCCATCGAGACGATCCGGGCGGAACAGCCCGACGGCTCCGCCATGCCCATCGTGGTCGGTGGATCCGGGCTGTATGTGCGAGCAGCGCTGGACGACTTGGAATTTCCGCCGACAGACCCTGACCTCAGAGCACGGTTGACCCAAGAAGCTGAGGTGGTCGGAATCCAGGTGATGACCGAACGCCTGCGGTCGGTGGACCCGGACTCCGCCGCGCGACTAGACGATGACCGGCGCATTATTCGCGCCCTGGAAGTCCATGAGCTCACCGGCAGACCCTTTAGCTCCTACATGCCCCAACGTCGCTATGCCGCGGGGATCCCGCCGGTGGTTCAGATTGGATTAAGGCTGAACCGGGTCCGGTTGCACCAACGGATTCGTGACCGGGTCCACGCCATGCTTGAACAAGGATGGCTGGAAGAAGTCCAACGGCTGGTAGCACAGGGTATCACCGACTCACCCACAGCATCCCGAGCTATCGGCTACCGCCAGCTTTTGGAGGTGTTGGAAGGACGGTTGCCTCTCGACGAGGCTGTCGAGAAAATCGTGATTGCCACCCGACAATTCGCCAAACGACAAGAAACGTGGTTTTCGGCCGACCCACGCGTGCACTGGATCAACGCCGACGCCCCGGACCGGCTACAGCAGGCCCACAAACTCATTGCCGTCGCACAGCAAAGGACCTGATCCTCATGAACACCTCCCCGGCGTCATTGGGAGAGCTTTTGGGCCTGAAGGCCACTCGTTTCCAGAAACTCATGAGCGGATCTCTGGATTGGTTAGTCACGATCGGGCCCGAGCTGGCCCCCATGGACCCCGATACCATCCGTGTGCTCACCCACCGCACCAAGGGGATCGGAGCAGCCGGAGTGGTGGGTCTTGCAGATCGTGATGATCACTGGGAGGTCATCGGTTATGCCGCCGATGGACAGCAACTCGACGATCCCACCGAGGCCTTGCGCGTGGCAGCGGAGGTGATCACCGCTCATGGTGGCCAATCCACTCCGAGAGGTCTCACCCTGACCTGTCACCAAGGACCACGGCCTGGATCATATCAGCTGGACTCGCCCCAACCAGGCTGGTGGTCGGTGCGCACCCCTGACTGGAGTTTCGCTGATCCCGAGCAAGCCAGATCCCACGCGGTTGACGCCTTGGTGAAATGCGCGGGCCTACCGGATCCGCGACCGGGGCTAAGCATCCAATCCCACAACAGACGGTTCGTCATTGTGGCCCTGGGATCAGAAGAAGAGTTCGAGGCGGCCTCCACCCAGTCACTGCCCGGCATTGAACCACCGACCCAAGAAGATCCGGTGGTGGGGCTGGTGCTGATGGCCGACCCGGTCGTCTCCAACGGGAAGGGCCAGTTGCGACTGAAACTCTCGCAACGACCCTCAGATATGCACACCGGGGCCACAGCGGCTGCAGCCGCCACAACCGCGGTGAAAACGTGGGCCCATTTACCCCACGAGATGCCTTGGCGAGTGCTAGCCGCCGGGACCGAATACTCCGTGCACTGCGCAACAGCCCCCGAAGGTAGTAACGGCCTGGACGTAGCCACCCCGGTCACCTGGCTCTTTGACGCGGTGCTGTAGGGTTACTGCGCGCGATGAATGTGCAAAATCCGGAATCCCTTGACCGTGGCGTGACGCTGTGCGGTAAATTCTCCGGGCCCATGGTTCTGAAGCATCGTTGCAATCCAGGGCAACAGTGAATCCGCGCCGAGCTTCTTGGCCACCACCAGCCACGCGTGCCCGCCGGGACGCAAACGCGGTAACCACCGTTGCAAAATTTCGTGCAACACTGCTTTACCCACGCGGATCGGAGGATTGGACCAGATCAGATCAAATCCAGGTTCGGGATCCAGCTCGTCCGGGGCCCAGACGCTGATCTGCTCCAGACCCAATGCTCGGGCATTCTCCACGGTCAACTCCCGGGCGCGCTCATTGACCTCCACTGCACAAACCTCGGCCTCGGGGGACAACAGCGCCATGGACAAGGCTAGTGGCCCCCAGCCGCTGCCGATATCGAGAAAACGTCCAGTCGGCGGGGGAGCGGGCACCGTATCGAGTAGAACGCGCGTGCCACGGTCCAATTCGTCGTGGGAGAACACGCCGGCAGCTGAAAAAACCTCGCGCTCGGCCCCAGCCAACGGCACGGTGATGCGGTGTCGACGCTGGTCACCGGCCGGAGTCGCGGAAAAATAATGTGCTGAGTCCACGGTCTCTCAGTGTAGCGGTAGGGGCTAAATGTGACAGAATAGAAGAATTACGCATCCCCGGGATGCTTGATGACGAGAACCCCAAGGAGACCATGACCGATTCCGATCGGAACACCACCACCGCTCAGCACGGCAAGGATGCCGCCCAGCGGATGATCGAGCGCATTCTCGCGCACGAAAATCAACAGACAGAAGTCAGCCATGGCCCGCAGCCAGACAACGCGCGCTGGGACGGCGGGACCGCTCAAGCGTTGCATCAGGGCGAGACCACTCACACGGACTTTGATGGCGATCAATTTGACCTCGAAGAACGTCGCGCACTACGGCGTGTGACTGGGCTGTCGACCGAACTGGAAGATATTACCGAGGTCGAATATCGTCAAGTTCGGCTCGAGCAAGTGGTGCTGGCCGGACTGTGGACCGAGGGAACCGCGGCTGAGGCGGAGTATTCGCTACGAGAACTCGCCGCCCTAGCTGAGACTGCTGGCTCCACGGTGCTTGATGGCCTGATCCAACGCCGCCACGCCCAGGACCCAGCAACCTTTCTCGGCAAAGGCAAGGCCCAAGAACTGGCGACAGTCGTGGCTGAAACCGGTGCCGATACCGTAGTGATCGACTCCGAGCTGGCCCCGTCACAGCGCCGGGCGCTCGAGGATGTCGTCGGGGTTAAGGTCATTGACCGCACCGCACTGATTTTGGATATTTTCGCCCAACACGCCAAGTCCAAGGAAGGTAAAGCCCAGGTCGAACTTGCCCAACTCGAATACCTCCTCCCGCGTCTTCGCGGTTGGGGCGAGTCGATGTCCCGGCAGGCCGGTGGTCGTGCCGCATCCGGTGAAGGGATCGGCTCCCGTGGTCCCGGTGAAACCAAGATCGAGTTGGACCGTCGCCGCATTCGCGACCGGATGGCTAAACTACGGCGTGAAATCAAAGCCATGAAACCTGCCCGGGACACCAAGCGTGCCCGCCGGCAAGCCCGCCGGGTGCCCTCAGTGGCCATCGCCGGCTACACCAATGCTGGTAAATCCTCCTTGCTCAACCGACTCACCCGCGCCGGTGTTCTGGTCGAAAATGCCCTGTTTGCAACCCTAGACCCCACCGTACGGCAGGCCGAAACTCCCGATGGCATCGGCTACACCCTCTCAGACACCGTCGGGTTTGTCCGGCAATTACCCACCCAACTGGTGGAGGCCTTCCGATCGACGCTGGAAGAAGTCGCCGACGCGGACCTGATGCTACACGTGGTGGATGCTTCTCACCCGGACCCGTTTGGTCAGATTGAGGCAGTCCGCACGGTTCTGAACGACACCGAGGTCGCCGGCGTGGACGAGCAGATCGTGTTCAACAAAGCAGATCTGGCTGATCCTCTCGTTTTAGCAGAGTTGACTCGCAAATATCCCGACGCCATGGTGGTCTCAGCTGCCACCGGCGAAGGGATTGATCAATTGCAACACCGCATCGCCGCACGCATCCCGCGTCCCAACGTCGAATTGAATCTGGTCGTTCCCTACACCGATGGCGCAGTCGTCTCCCGGCTACATTCGCCCGATACTGAAATTCTGCACGAGTCCTATCAGGAAGATGGCACCGCGCTTCGGGTGCTGGTTCGCCCCGAAGATGTGGAGGATTTGCGGGACTATGTCCACGACTAACCGGCTCGATACCCAGCCCGTCACGCAGGCCGACCATCAGGTCATTGACTGGCTGCACCATGTCGTTGAATCTCTGGGAGGTACGCGGCGGGTCGGTCAAGAAGCTATGGCTCTGGCCGTCTCACGAGCCCTGGAAAACCAACGCCACCTGCTGGTGCAGGCCGGTACCGGCACCGGGAAATCACTGGCATATCTGATCCCGGCTCTTCAACGCGCCCAGACCAGTGACCGGCCGGTGATTATTGCCACGGCGACGTTGGCTCTGCAGGCCCAGATTGTAGCCAAAGATGGCCCTCGGGCCGTCGAGGCACTCGCCAAGCACACCGAGAGCACACCCAAAGTGGCCTTGTTGAAAGGTCGGGCCAACTACCTGTGCAAGAACCGTCTGCACGGGGGGCTGGCCAGCGAAATGAGCACGCCTCCTTTGGTGGATGAGACCCAATTCGCGGCCGCCGGTGCCATGGCGGAGACGTCTTCTCGACTCGGGACCGAGGTGATGCGTCTGCGCGAATGGGCTGAGACAACCGACACCGGTGATCGCGATGAACTGACCCCGGGTGTCTCCGACGACGCGTGGCGTCAAGTATCTGTCACCGCACGTGAATGCATCGGCTCGTCGTGCCCGTTCGTTGAAGAGTGTTTTTCCGAGCTTGCTCGTCACGAAGCCGAAGAAGCCGACATTGTGGTCACCAACCACGCTATGCTGGCCATTGCCGCCTTCGAAGGGATTCAGGTGCTTCCCTCCTCAGAAGCCATCATCATCGATGAGGGCCACGAGTTTGTCGACCGGGTCACATCGGCGGTGACCG
Organism: Auritidibacter sp. NML100628; assembly: GCF_003185985.1. Taxonomy (NCBI): domain Bacteria; kingdom Bacillati; phylum Actinomycetota; class Actinomycetes; order Micrococcales; family Micrococcaceae; genus Auritidibacter; species Auritidibacter sp. NML100628. The sequence goes on along the minus strand of NZ_QHLP01000012.1, from coordinate 55,949 downwards.
GGCAACTCTCGGCATCGCTGATTACCTCGGTGGCGAACAGCGCTCAGCGGGATGCAGGATTGAGCGTCACCGACCTGAAAGCTGCGGCCTCCAGCGTTGAGGATGCCTTTATCAACGCCGAGTCCGGTCTGCTCACACCTGGCCTCAACCAGGTTCAAGAACTGGCCATCGAATCGGTCCGGAGTGCCACGCGCACTCTGCTCAGCGAGCTGAAAGACTCTAACACCGCGTCCAGTTCGGCACAATCCGCTGACGAGACCGCATCCCAGGCGCATCTCGTCCGGGCGCGACTCCAAGAGATCTTGGACGTCTGTGAGCGCATCCTCGACCAACCGACTGAGGAAGATTCTGCCCCCTGGGTGGTCTGGGCCACCAGACCTCAACAATTTACCCCGGGCACCGGGTGGCACCCGATTGACGAACACGCAGCACCCACCCTGTATGTGGCCCCGCTATCAGTCGCTGGCAAACTGCGTCATCACCTCCTAGAAGAGAAGACTTGCGTGCTGACCTCAGCCACGCTGAGCATCGGGGGACGATTCGACGAAGTCGCCGGAGACCTGGGTCTAGCAGGGACAGGGGCTCCCCCCTACACCACGTTGGATGTCGGCAGTCCGTTCAACTACCCGAGCCAAGGTATTCTGTATGCGGCCAAAGATCTGCCCGCTCCGTCGTTCAGCCTGGCAGAGCGGACCGCGGACCGTCTCGAATCATTGCTCCGGGCTTCACAGGGTGGCGCACTGTGTTTGTTCTCCTCCCGACGGGCCGCCGAAGACGCCGCTGCGGAAATGCGCCAACGCCTCGGCGATAAGTTCCCTATTTCATGCCAAGGCGAGGCCACACTGTCCAGTCTCGTGACCGAGTTTGCTGCCGATGAGCAGCTGAGCCTCTTCGGCACGCTGTCGCTGTGGCAGGGCATTGACGTTCCGGGGCGGTCATTACGTTTGGTCACTATCGATCGCATCCCCTTCCCACGTCCTAACGACCCGCTGACCCGGGCCAGGACACAGTGGGTCGTCCAGCACGGGGGTAACGGGTTCATGAAGGTCTCGGCTACACACGCGGCCGTACGTTTAGCTCAGGGCGTCGGCCGGCTGATTCGTTCCACCCAGGACAAAGGTGTGGTAGCCATTCTCGACCCTCGGATCGTCACCGCCCGATATGGTTCCTTCCTGCTGAAATCCCTTCCTGATTTTTATCGAACTGTTGACGAGGAACTTGTCACACATGCCCTGAATCGGCTGGCAAATCTGGCATAAAGCGGTCAGACCTGAGATGTTGTGTGTAAGGGTCTGCCCATGTGCCATGCCGGAACCGATCCCGGAGTCGCAGATGGTGGGGCCTCATCACATCACTACCGGGTAGAAAGGGGGACACATCATGTCATCTGGTACGCCGCAATCGGGACATACCGGTGTCGAACAGTCCGACAAAAAATCCCAACGGCGCCAACGCGACGAGGAAGTAGCCCGCGAAGAAACCAGAATCGTTCGGAGCAATCTCTACGAAGCGCTCCAAGCACGCAACGATGACTCGATTCTGGCGCACTTGAGTATGAAACCCCTCTGGTTCGTGCTCGCCTTCGTGGCTATGGGCGTAGTGTTGTTCATGCCGACTCCCGATGGGCTCTCCATCGCCGGGCAACGAGCACTGGCGATCTTGGTGTTCGCGGTGATCATGTGGGTCACCGAAGCCGTCTCCTACCCGGTCAGCTCCGTGATGATTCTCGGACTGATCGCTTTACTGATCGGTTTCTCACCAGAGTTAGACCCCGAGACCGGGGCGGAGCTGGAGGAGCTCTACGGCACTGGTGGTGGCTTAAGTTTTGGGCTTCACGGCTTTTCTACCTCCGCCTTGGCCCTGGTGGCCGCCGCCCTCGCGCTGGCTGCCGCCATGCAAGCAACCGGGCTACACAAACGCCTGGCGTTCTATATCCTGAAGTTTGCTGGTGAAAAAGTCAGCCACATCCTCGTTGGGGCGATCGTCATCTCGATCATCTTGGCATTCTTCGTCCCCTCCGCGACCGCTCGTGCCGGTGCGGTCGTACCGATTCTGATCGGCATGGTGGTGGCCTTTGGACTGCCGGTGCAGTCCAAACTCGGTGCTTTGCTGATCATCACCGCCGCCAATGCGGTCTCGATTTGGAACGTCGGCATCAAGACCGCAGCCGCCCAGAACCAGGTAGCTGTTGGATTCATCGAAGGAGAATACGGTGCAACGATCTCATGGCCGGAATGGTTCGCCTACGCCGCCCCGTGGTCCGTGCTGATGTCCGTGGCGTTGTACTTTGTGATGCGCTGGGTCATCAAACCCGAAACCAAAGAACTCTCCGGCGGGAAGAAAGTCGTTGCCGACGGTCTGAACGAGATGGGCAAGATGACCGGTCGCGAGATTCGACTGACCATCATTGCCGTGGTGATGTTGGCGCTATGGGCTACTGAAGGAGTCATTCACGACCTCGACTCCTCGACGATTACCATCCTAGGTATTGCGATCATGCTGATCCCGCGGGTCGGCGTGATCTCCTGGAAATCACTGGAAAAAATGGTCAACTGGGGGACCCTGGTGGTCTTTGCTATCGGTATTTCCTTGGGGAACCTGTTGCTCCAGACCAATGCAGCCGCCTGGCTGTCGGATGCGATTTTCTCCAATATCGGACTGGCAGAAATGCCATTGTTGGCCACGATCGCCCTCGTAGCAGCCTTCAATATCTTGATTCATCTGGGGTTCGCCTCGGCTACTGCACTGGCCTCGGCCCTGATCCCGGTCTTCATTGCACTGGCCGGTTCGATCCCCGGGCTACCGAACGAAGGTCTTGGTTTTGTGCTGATTCAGCAGTTCGTGATCAGCTTCGGCTTCATCCTGCCCATCTCGGCACCACAGAACATGTTGGCCTACGGTACCGGCGCGTTTACCTCGAAACAGTTCATCAAGGCCGGTATCCCGTTGACCATCGTGGGCTACCTGCTGATTCTGCTATTCTCGGCCACCTATTGGCAGTGGATCGGGCTGATTTAGGTCTTCCGCTAGAGCCAGCCGCCCCGATAATAAGGACAAACCATCGCAGGTGCGACAGAACCCGTTGGTGGTCCTGTCGCACCTGCGATGGTCAAGCGGTGGTTCGGCTGATACAGGCTATACCGAGCGCAAGACCGAGACGACTTTGCCCATAATGGTGGCGTGATCACCGAGGATGGGTTCATAGTTGGTGTTTTGAGGCAGCAACCAGGTGTGACCATCCCGTTGCCGGAAAGTCTTGACAGTGGCTTCGTCGTCGAGCAAGGCAGCGACAATTTCGCCGTTATCGGCGGTATTCTGTTGGCGGATCACGACCCAATCGCCGTCACAAATCGCAGCGTCAATCATGGAGTCACCGCGCACCTTGAGCATGAACAATTCACCCTCGCCCGTGAGCTGTTTCGGAAGCATCATGTAGTCTTCGACCTGCTGGTCGGCAAGAATCGGCCCACCGGCAGCAATACGGCCCACTAGTGGCACCGCCACGGCTTCGGCTGGTCCCATATTCATGCGAGTATGCAGGGCCATCATTTCCGCGGCATTCATCGGAACTTCTGGAGCCATGTCGTGCTCATTGTCGGTGTCAGTTATCAGATAGCCGTACTCATCTCTGAGGACTTCGATACCGCGTGGAATGTGCGGATCGCGTCGGATATAGCCATACTCGGTCAACTTCTTCAGCTGATAAGTCACCGAGGACAATGACTGTAGATGGCACCCGGTACCAATCTCTCGCATTGACGGCGGGTAGCCCCTCTCGGTGATGGATGCCCGCAAAAAGTTCAGTACCTGGCGCTGGCGCCCACTGAGTTTTGGAACGTGCTCCGCTGGGGTCGTGGACTCAGCAGAGTCCATTTGCTCGCTCATCTAGGTCCTCCGTTCTAAAAATGTCCGTGCCCTCTGATGAACTAGCACCATGAGCCTCGAACGGATTTTTCCGATAACTGGTGGCCGTTGCTGAAATTCTATCGGATTACCGAACAGATTCATAGTTGTGTTCGAGAGATTCATTGCATCGTTCGAACAAGCATGTTAGAAAAGATGTACTAGCAATTGTGTTCGGCAAGAACACGTGGATTCGTACTGATTTTGCACGATGAGATAGGGAAGATCATGACTATCGCTAACCATGCTTCAACCTCGGTGAATGCCATGTCGCTGACTCGTCGCGGGCGTCTGGTCTTCCGCGCTGTCCCTCTGGCTGTGGTTGGTACACTGCTTGTGGGTTTCTTCGCGATGGTGCTGTTTGGTTGGGGTAACCCCTCAGCCGAGGCAAGCCACCAGTCCCATCAAGCCGGTATGGTGACGCTGACTGTCGGGTATGGCGACACGCTGTGGTCTATTGCCGGTGAGATTGCTCCGGAAGAGCCCCGTGCCGATGTGGTCACCCGTATTGCGGAACTCAATGACTTGGAAACCTCCGATATCGCGGTGGGAGATAAGCTGTTTGTCCCGCGTTATCAGTAAGGCTCAGGGCCGGCTAAGCTGGAGGGGTGGATTCTCAGAAAAGCTTCGACCCCACAGCCCTGCAGCGCTTACCTTTACGAGACGCGCTACGCGGTCAGTCTCCCTACGGAGCCCCTCAAATTGAGGTTCCCTACGCGTTGAACACCAACGAAAACACTCACCCTGTCCCGCCGGCGGTAGTGGATGCAATTGGGAAAGCAACGCTTCAGGCTGCGACAACGCTGAATCGTTACCCGGACCGGGAATTCACGGAACTTCGAGAACAGCTGGCGCAGTATCTCGGACACGGTCTGAGCCGGGAACATCTGTGGGCTGCAAATGGCTCCAACGAGATTCTTCAGCAAATACTGCAAGCTTTCGGCGGGCCGGGGCGAAGTGTGCTAAGTTTTCCGCCCACGTATTCGATGTATCCTCTGTTGGCGTTGGGAACTGAGACAGCGTACGTCTCTGGCGTCAGAGCCGAGGACTTCACGCTCAGCCCTGAATCAGCTGCCCAACAAGTACGTGAAACACGACCGAACCTGGTCTTGTTGTGTTCGCCTAATAATCCCACCGGCACCGCGCTAGGTCTTGACGTGGTAAAGGCTGTGTATGAGGTGGCGGCCGAGATTAATGCCCTGGTGGTCGTTGACGAGGCCTACGCGGAATTTGCGCTGGAGGGCACCGCATCCGCACTGAGTTTGCTTCCGTCCCGTCCGTTGCTGATCGTGACCCGGACCATGTCGAAGGCCTTTGCCCTTGCCGGGGCTCGCCTGGGCTACTTAGCCGCGGCGCCAGAAATCACCGATGCTTTGCGTCTGGTGCGTCTGCCGTACCACCTCTCGGCAACGACACAGGCCACCGCATTAGCAGCCCTGGCCCACCGGGAAGCCTTGCTGGAAAACGTGGAAGCCATTCGAACTCAGCGTGATCGTATTGTGGCGGACTTGACCGAGATGGGCCTGAAGCCGCATACTTCTGACTCGAATTTTGTGTTCTTTGGGTGGCTCGAAAATGCTCGCGCGGTGTGGCAGAGCTTGCTTGATCGTGGAGTCTTGGTGCGCGATGTCGGGATCGCGCACCATCTGCGCGTCACTGCGGGGACGGAAGAAGAAACCTCGGCATTCCTCAAAGCTCTCAGAGACATCGTCACCCATACGGACGAGCTCCCGCTGTAGAGTGAGCAGTGTTAACCACTAGTCCAACCGGGAAATCCAGGAAGGCCACGATCCCTTGGGTGCAGAACTACTTTCGGGCCGTCGTGCCAGCATGACACGCACGACCTCTGAGTCCAACGTGTATGTCGAAGCAGATCTAGACGGTACCGGTCAATCGCAGATTTCCACGTCGGTGCCTTTCTATGACCACATGCTTACTGCGGTTTCGAAGCATTCCTTGATAGATCTGACGGTGACCGCTAGTGGCGATACACATATTGACGTCCACCATGTGGTCGAGGATGTTGCGATTACCTTGGGCGAGGTGTTAAAAACTGCTTTAGGGGATAAATCCGGAATTCGTCGTTTTGGCGATGCCCTGGTTCCGCTCGACGAGTCTCTAGCCCGGGCAGTAGTGGATTTGTCAGGACGGCCCTACGTTGTCCACACTGGTGAGCCAGCAGGGCAGGAATATCACCTGATTGGTGGACACTTCACCGGATCGATGACTCGCCACGTTTTCGAATCCATTGCCCATCACGGTGCCCTGTGCCTGCATATGGATCTCATTCGAGGCCGTGACCCTCACCATATTGTGGAAGCGCAGTTCAAAGCGTTCGCCCGTGCGCTCCGGACTGCCGTCGAGCCCGACCCTCGGATGCAGGGCACGATTCCCTCCACTAAAGGGGCCCTATGAGCCAGCAGGGTCGCGCCACAACTGTGCAGAAGAAAACGGTCGCCGTGCTGGACTACGGCTCGGGGAACATCCACTCCGCCGTTCATGCCTTGCGTCGGCTTGGCGCCAAGGTCGAGGTCACCGCTGACGCCGAACAGGTCCTGAACGCTGATGGCCTTGTCGTCCCCGGGGTGGGATCCTTCGATGCCGTCGCCAACGGCCTGCGCGCCATCGAAGCGATGCGATGGATCGGGCGCCGGATCGCTGGCGGGCGAGCTGTGTTGGGGATCTGTGTGGGCCACCAGATTCTGTTCGAAACCGGTGTTGAACATGGAATTACTACCGAGGGTATGGGGGAGTGGCCCGGCACCGTTGAGAAGCTACCTGCTGAGGTGTTGCCCCACATGGGATGGTCGGAAATTCGGGCTCCCGAGAACTCGGTGCTTTTCGCTGGTCTGCATCGGGAACGATTCTATTTTGTGCATTCCTATGCCGTACGACGCTGGGAGTTCGACCAGAACTCCCAACACATGCGACCACCGCAAGTCACCTGGGCACACCACGGGAGTGATTTCATCGCTGCCATTGAGAACGGCCCACTATCCGGTACCCAGTTTCACCCGGAGAAATCTGGTGATGCAGGAATGCAGTTGCTCAACAACTGGATTGGAACGCTTTAATGCCGGTATGGTCAACATTGTTGATCGCGCTGGGAGGGATTCTGCTGGGCGGATCGTGGTCATCGTATCGGCAGAAATTTCCCCTCTGGGTCACGGTCAGTTTCGTGGTGGTGGGCATCATGGCTATTCTCGCCGGATTCCTGACTGTTCCCGCTGTTGAATGATCGCCCGAACCCAGCACCTTCGCGCCCAACACCCCACAACAAGGAAAACCACCCATGTCTGAACGCTCTACCTCGTTGACCCTGTTTCCGGCCGTCGACATTAAGAACGGCCAAGCCGTTCGTCTCGTCAAAGGCGAGGCCGATCAAGCCACCGATTATGGTAACCCGCTCCAGGCAGCACGCCGTTGGGCTGAGGCGGGTGCCGAATGGATCCACCTGGTGGATCTCGATGCGGCCTTCGGGACCGGGGATAACCGGCAGATCATTCGTGATATCGTGACCGAGTTGCAGATTAACGTCGAAGTCTCCGGCGGTCTGCGTGACGACGCCAGCCTCGACGAAGCCATCACGATGGGCGCAGCTCGCGTCAACCTCGGCACCGCTGCCCTGGAACGCCCCGGCTGGACCGCTGAGGTCATTGCCCGTTACGGTGAAAAAATCGCGGTGGGACTCGATGTGCGCGGCGAAGAATTAGCCACCCGAGGCTGGGTGCAGTCCGGGGGGAACCTCTGGGAGGTATTAGACACCCTGGAACAGGCTGGTTGCGACCGGTATGTGGTCACCGACATCACCAAAGACGGCACCCTGACCGGCCCGAATACCGAGTTGTTGGCTAGCATTGTCGAGCGGGTCCACAAGCCGGTCGTCGCCTCCGGTGGCATTTCCACCCTCGATGATCTCGCCACGCTGTACCAGATGAGTGGCTCCGGGGTGGACGGTGCCATTATCGGCAAGGCACTGTATTCGGGACAGTTCACCTTCCAACAGGCTTTGGCCGTCGCAGGCGGGGCCGACCCGGCCCAGGTGCAGGAGAATTCCCCCTCGTGACCACCGCTGGCCGAGACAACGTGACAGGACCCGGTGACCGCCACCAACGGTCCACCTCCCGGCAGTTGCCCGCCCACATCCAGGCAGCCATTCAGCGGAACCTGGCCCATCAACATCGTGACGCTCAGGGACGACCGGCAGATTCGGCAGGAACCGCTTGGAAGGGCCGGGACCTCAGCGGCGCCGGGATCGATGGATCCCAGAATCCGCTACACGCCTTCGACACCGATGACGGCACCACCGATCAGGCGTGGACGACCATCGCCGAACAACTCCTGGCCCGTGAAGCCACAGAGATTGACGCCATTAAAGCCCTAGCTAAGATGAGGGTTTTTGCGGCCGTGGTGCCGAGAGCGACCGAGGTATCTCAGCACGACCACGCCACCTACGGGGATAAAGTAGCCGACGTCGCGCTGGTGAGCCTGCAGGCCAAAGATGGCAGACAAGCCCTCCCGGTGTTCACCTCGGTACCGGCGCTGACCTCGTGGAATCCGCAGGCGAGACCGGTGGCGGTATGGATGCCCCGGGCGTGCCTGGCGGCTGTGGATGAAGGCGATCAATTGGTGGTGGTGGACCCAGGAGAAGACCTGACCTTTGTGGTGCGACGTCCGGCCGTGTGGGCGCTAGCCCAACAGCGAGACTGGGTGCCGTCCTATCTAGACGAACAGCTCAGCGAACACCTGGCTGATTTTGTGGGTCTCGTACCGGGGCTAGCACGAATCGAAATGCTCCCGGGCCCCGGTGTTGGCAGCCTCACCCGCTCGGGCACGCCGGTGGCCGGTGGCGGGGCAGGCCCGGAACTTGAACTCCGGCTCGTGGCAGAGCAGTCGGTGGACTCTATCGGGCAGAAACTGATGCTCACCACGTTCGAAACGCTGATTGCCGATGACCCGATGCTGGCAGAACGTGCCGATAGTGTAGAGCTGCGACTCATGGGGCACCACCACTAGTCGTCAAGGTCCTCTGGGCGGTGTTGGACTCGAGAAAAGTTCCGAAACAGCGACCGCTGGTCAGCCTCATCAAGCAGATCGGTACGCATCTCTCAGACAGTGTCGAGATGGATCATTGAGGCCTTCCGGAACACATTGCGCCTTTGGTCGGTCAGCACGGTTTCCCTTAGACCGCTCGTCGGTGGGCAGGGACTGTTGCCGGGCGACCAACCCCCCGCTGGGGCAAGACCGTGACCGAATAGGTGAGCCAAGAGGGTGAGACGACCGTTTCACGAACTAATTCACTCCTTGTCAGCTTTTGCTCCTGCGCCTCGGCGAAGGCCAACAACACGTTGTATTCCGACACAGTTAGACCGTGGAAGTCTTTCAACCGGTACCCCGTGGCCGATGAGGCTCAGATGGACGTTGCAGGTACCCGCTCTGATGAGAGGGTGTAAAGCTGTTGACGTGGTGGAGGCATCTAGCCAGAGGCAGGATCAGGAGTAGCCTGCGAAACGGGTCCACCACTAACGATGGGGTCGTTGCCGGCATGTTGGCGACCAACCAAGAACTCATGCGTTGGTGCATCAGGAACATTTGACGCTGGTAGTCGCCAACCCAGTCGCGGAAGCTGAGGGTACGTTCAATGACCTGCTGGGGCGAGCCGACGGTGAGAGTGGTCATAGAGGTGAACTCTTCCATCGACGGGCCGTGGCCATAGACTGGCGCGTTAGCAAAATAAGGACGGACCTCACGCCAAGCATCCTGTGAGTTCTTCCGCATCAAGGCCTGGCTACCCAGCACCACGTAGACCTGGTGGGCCTGGCCATGTCCGTAGTACGCATAGCGTTGCCGTTAGATTTCGACCATTCGGATGACGTGTTCTTTATTCCAGAAGATGTTGTTGTGGAAGAATCCGTCACCGTAGTAGGCGGCCTGTTCAGCTATGTCGACGGAACGAATCGAACCGTGCCAAACGAATGGGGCAACCCCGTCGAGCGGACGCGGGGTGGAGGTGAACTTGTGCAACGGGGCCCGAAAACGCCCAGACCAGTCGACATTCTCTTCTCGCCACAGCTGGTGGAGTAACCGGTAGTGCTCTAAAGCTAGAGGGATGCCCTGCCGGATGTCTCGGCCAAACCACGGGTCTACCGGACCGGTATTACCCCGTCCCATCGTCAGGTCAACTCGACCATCAGCTAAGTGCTGGAGGTAGGCGTAATCTTCGGCCAAGCGCACCGGATCCATCGTGGTGATCAGGGGTGTAGCGGTGGAAAGAACGAGATGATCTGTGGTCGCTGCCAGAAGGGTGATCCCCTCGTAGGGTACCCATGACCGTGAAGTAGAGTTGCTATCGGACCATCACCTATCGAGTCGTAACGGAGTGTTACCCGTGGGCCATCATCCCCATCAGTCCTCGGCCTCATCATCGCTCACCGACAGCAACAGTCGGCGTGTTGTTGTGGGAGCTGCCATCCTCGATGACAAGCATGAACCTGGACAGATGATGCTGGCACGTCGCAAAGCACCAAAGTCCTTGGCCGGCTATTGGGAGTTCCCTGGTGGCAAGGTTGAGGCCGGTGAGGATCTCGAACAGGCACTACGCCGTGAGCTTCAGGAAGAACTCGATGTTGAGGCTGAAATATTGGATCGCATCGAATCTCCAGAGCCGCAGGGGTGGCTGTTGGGCAACGGGATGCGGATGCAGGTCTATACCGCAGTGATTATTTCCGGTAAGGCCACGGCGCTGGTCGAACATGATCAATTGGTCTGGGAACAACTCGACTCTACTGCGTTGCACGCGTTCGAATGGATTCCCGCGGACCGTCCTATCGTCGACGCGCTCCTCGAGCAGCTCAGCCGATGAGTGCTGTTTCGATCGTGATAGAGCGCTGGCTACGGCCCCGACGTTTCTAAAACAGCGCCTGTTGATTCGTGCCGGGAGTCTGTGTGGTTGTGGGCCTCGAGTTGACCGGGCGGATTGGTAAATGCGTGCGAAAGTGCACGTCCGGGTCCTTTTCCGATTCGTGCACTGCGCCGATACCGAGCCCGTGCTGGTGGGCCAGTTGTCGTGTCTTGGCTCGTAATTTGTTGGCATAACGTGCCGGAGCATAAATCCGGCCACTGTACATGGATTGAAAACCGGCCAGCAGATGCGGGTACTGTGACTGGATAAACGACATGAACCACTCGCGAGAGCCTGGTCGCAGGAAGAGGGGAGTGGTTTGGATGCTGGTGGCACCGGCGGAGGCCACTGAGCTAAAGAGCTGCTCCATGGCGTTGATTGAGTCGGTCAGCCACGGGATGATCGGCATGGCCATGATTGAGACATTGGCTCCTGCTGATGAGAGCTTCTCAATCAGTTTCAATCGTGCGCTCGGAGATGGCGTTCCGGGCTCAAAAATCTCGGTCAACTGTGGATCAATCATTGCCAGGGAGACCCCAATATCTAGGGGGATCTCTGGGGCTAAGGATCGCAAGAGTGGAATGTCTCGGGAGAGTAGAGTGCCTTTGGTCAGGAGGGAAACCGGAGCGCCGGCTTTGCCAAGTTCAGCCAGTAGCCCCGGCATGAGTTGATATCGGCCCTCTGCGCGCTGGTAAGGGTCAGTATTGGTGCCGAGGGCAACGGTCTGTCCATCCCACTTGCCCCTTTTGAGTTCTTGACGTAGCGCGTCGACAATATTGACCTTGACCACGATCTGTCGGTCGAAGTCTTCGCCGTAGTTGAAATCGAGATACTCGTGTGTGCCCCGAGCGTAGCAGTAAACGCAAGCGTGAGTGCAACCACGATACGGATTGATCGACCAACGGAACGGCATGTTGGATGCTTCGGGCACCTTGTTGAGCGCTGACTTGGTGATGACCTCGTGGAATTCGGTATGAGCAAACTCGGGGGTTGGGGAGGATAACTCCAGGTCGACCATCGGGTGTTGGACACCACCTGACGGGGTATCTCCGTCGGCAATATCCAGCTGCTCGTGGTCGACCTGGAGGGTCTGCGCTTCCCATCGCATATAGAACATTATAGAACAAATTGATCGAAAGCGCATACTCTCTTCGGACAAATGAACGATAGGGGGTGTACGCGCAGGAAGAGGCGGCGATAGCTTCGTGTCGGCGTGAGTTAGCTGGATCACTCGAGTGTCTGGTATCTCAGACGGTTATCTGGGGCTGAGCTTATTACTGATCTCCAAGAGGTGCTGTACTGGTGTGTGTACCCGATTCACCACTGTCGTATGCACCTCGTCGAACGGTGATGGAGGGACGACCAGAAGGTGAGGTGGGCTGAGGCCCTCTCGACTCGCGCGAAAGCATGAAGGAGATTACCTCGATGTGAAACACACATGCCACGACGGTTTTGGTACGCGTTTCCCACACTGTGGAGATTGAGACCGTGATTTCTGTCTCCAGTGGTTGGTTTGTTGGGCAACAGAGAAAACTGCTGTGGCTAGCAGACCGCGTGAGTAGCTATCACGTCGCTTGCTACAAGACGCGGCAGGACCATTGCCGAGAAATGCGTAAGCCGCTGGGCACGATTTTCGGAGAATATACTGAAGATGACCCGGCTAGGACCTCAACTGGGTGTGGCGTACTCACGAGGGTAGTCCAACCGGAGGCGGTATTGTCGCCGGTGAATCCGCCTGGAAACGTCAAGTCGTGGCACCTGAAGACGATGGAATCCAACTGTTAGCTGCTCCGCGACGTCCTCCTCGGCGCGGGGGGATATAACAAGAATTTTGGAAAACTACTGATCACCACGTCTCGGAAGATCGGAGACGAGAAAGCGGTTGGACCATCGATCCGGCCCAGACAGGAGCTGACATGACTGTGCACAGTGAAACGTCAGAAACACAACATACCCACACGGCGGGTAACGCTTTCCGCGTCATTTTTTACAGCGCGTTGGGTATTTTCATTTTCTTCGTTCCCTTGACTATCAACGGAGAAAACTCGATCCTTATTGAACACATCGTCTCGTGGTTCACCGACTGGCTCGGTCAGGCGGTGCCATACATCATTCTGGCACTCGCTGTGGCCGGAGCGGTGCTCACCGTGATTCAGGGCAAGTGGATGACGAACGTCGTGGATGCGGTCTTCGCCGTGTTTGCCGTCTTGGGCGCTCTTTTTTCAGCCATGGTGGTCTTTGACTTCGGACCGAACTGGATCATCGGCGAGGACATTGCACCGTCGATTTTTAACCCGGTGGCATCACAGGTCGGAATCCTGGTGCCGATTGGTGCGATCTTCTTGGTGCTACTGACCAATTACGGGCTGATGGAATTCATCGGTGTTTATGCCCAGCCGATCATGCGCCCAGTGTGGCGCACGCCTGGTCGCTCCGCCGTGGATGCGGTCGCATCGTTCGTGGCCAGCTACTCGGTCTCGATGCTGATCACCGATCGGATGTACAAGAAAGGACGCTACACCGGCCGGGAAGCAGCCATTATCGCGGTGGGCTTTTCCACCGTGTCGGTGACTTTCATGGTCGTGATTGCACGCACCCTGGACCTGATGGACATGTGGCTGTGGTACTTCTTCTTGTCGCTGATCGTAACCTTCCTGGTGACCGCCATTGTCGTCCGCATTCCTCCGCTGGGCACCATTCCGAATACAGCGTATCCCAACGTGGAATTGGAAACCGAAAGCATTGTCAAGAAGAATAAGACCAAAGTGGCCTGGTCTGAAGCGCTGGCGATCGCTGATGCTGCACCCAATATCTTTGTGAACCTCGGCACCAACTTCCTGACCGGGCTTCGTATGGCCACGAATATCGTCCCATCCATCATGGGTGTGGGAACGGTGGCTTTGATCCTGGTGCACTTCACACCGATCTTCGACTGGCTAGGATACCTGCTCTTGCCGTTTACGTGGATCGTGGGCATGAGCGAACCGCTTCTGGCCGCCAAAGCATCGTTCCTCAGTGTCGCTGAAATCTTTTTGCCTGCGACCTTCCTGAGTGGCGATGAAGATCTTGCGTTACGACTGCTGATTGCCGTCGTCTCAGTTTCGGTGATCGTGTTCCTCTCCGCACTGATTCCGACCGTGATGTCGACGTCGATTCCAATCAGCCTCTGGCAAATGCTCGTGGTGTGGTTTGAACGCGTCGTGCTGACCATTCTGATCGCTGGCCCCTTGTGCCACGTGGTGGTGATGTTGCAATAGTGAAAACAGGCAGTGTCCTTTCGCAACGGAAGCCGGAGCAGTACTCGTCATCTCGCGTGCCGGCAGCTCAGCACGTTCTGGAGATCTTGCTGATGCTGTCTAGACAACGTGGTCCCGTGAGTGCACAACTGGTCTCGGATCAATTGCACATTCCGCGTTCGACCGTCTATCACCTGTTGAACACGGCCATAGCGCAGGGGTTTGTCATCCACTACCCAGAAGAGAAGAAATACGGTCTGGGGCCTTCCGCGGTCGAATTGTCTCACTCCTATGTGCGTTACGAGCCGGTTTCACGTCTGGCCTCGCCACTGCTGGCCAAGCTGGTTGACGAGACACGGGCCAACGGACATCTGTCGACGCTCTACGGGCGTAACGTTGTCTACTTGTTGAATGAACGTGCCGAGGGCCGGCCGGTGCTGGTCAACCACGTCGGCGTGCGCCTGTTAGCTCACGCGACCGCCTCGGGACGGGCCATGCTGGCACAGCTACCCGAAGATCAAGTGGCCGCCATGTATTCACTCAAGAGCGCGTTTGCCACGGGGGAGCACGGCCAGTCGGAGGGAGAACATAAGCTCGATGACGAATCGCTGGAGTTTCCCGTCCGCAATATTGACCTGCTGAGAATCACGACGCTACAGAAATTGCAGGAGGAGTTAGGCGAGATCCGTCAGAGAGGCTACGCCAGCGAGCATTCAGAAGTCACCGAAGGTTTTTCCTCAGTATCAGTGGCGATCTGTGACCGCAATGCCTGGCCGGTTGCTGCGATGACGCTGACCTATATCCCGGCCAAGACCACACCAGAACAACACGACAAGCTTGTGACGGCTCTGCGCCGTTACGCGAACATATTAGAAAAACGGCTGATGTAGTCCTCCGGGTGACTACCAGTGTGCTACCCGAGAAAGGAAAAATACGATGTCCTTTACCCGTCATGACCCGTCCCGTGAAATTCATGCGCCTCGAGGCACCGAGATCTCCGCGAAGTCCTGGCAGACTGAAGCTCCGATGCGCATGCTGATGAACAACCTCGACCCCGAGGTGGCTGAACGTCCTGAAGACCTGGTCGTCTACGGCGGAACCGGCCGGGCAGCTCGTAGCTGGGAAGCCTACGATGCCATCATCGAAAGCCTCAAAGAACTCGAAAACAACGAGACGCTGCTGGTGCAGTCCGGTAAGCCCGTTGGGGTGCTCAAGACCAACGAGTGGGCACCGCGCGTGCTGATTGCCAACTCGAACCTGGTCGGCGACTGGGCCAACTGGGAAGAATTCCGCAAGCTCGATGACGCTGAGCTGATGATGTACGGACAGATGACCGCTGGATCGTGGATCTACATCGCGACCCAGGGGATTCTGCAGGGTACCTACGAAACCTTCGGTGCGATCGCGAAGAACCGTTTCGAGGGCAGCTTGGCCGGAACCCTGACCCTGACCGCCGGTTGCGGTGGTATGGGTGGAGCACAGCCACTAGCCGTGACCCTTAATGGCGGTGCCGTGCTGATCGTGGACGTTTCCGAGGAACGGCTACGTCGCCGTCAGGGCAAGCGCTACCTCGACGAGGTCGAAACCGATCTGGAAACCGCGCTGAAAAAGGTCCTGGAAGCCAAGGAGCAGAAGAAAGCCCTGTCTGTGGGATACGTGGGCAACGCCGCTGAAGTGTTCCCCGAGCTATTGCGTCGTCACCGTGCTGGTGAAATCAGTATCGACATTGTGACCGATCAGACCTCGGCACACGACCCGCTGTCCTACCTGCCCGTCGAGTACACGATTGATGATTGGGATCGGGAAGCACAGGCTGATCCGGAGGGCTTCACCAAGAAGTCCCGCGAGTCCATGGCCGCCCATGTGCAGGCCATGGTGGAGTTCCAGGACGAAGGTGCTGAGGTCTTCGACTACGGCAACTCCATTCGCGACGAGGCTCGCAAGGCCGGCTACGAGCGTGCCTTCGAATTCCCCGGCTTCGTCCCGGCCTATATCCGTCCGCTGTTCTGCGAGGGTCTTGGCCCGTTCCGCTGGGTTGCTCTCTCCGGCGATCCGGAAGACATCAAGGTCACCGACCAGGCCTTGAAGGAGCTGTTCCCGGACAACGAGCACCTGCACACCTGGTTGGATGCTGCTGAAGAATACGTCGAATTTGAGGGGCTACCGGCACGTATTTGCTGGTTAGGCTACGGTGAGCGGCACAAGGCCGGCCTGCTGTTCAACGAGCTGGTGGCCTCAGGCAAGGTCAAGGCTCCGATCGCTATTGGTCGTGACCACCTGGACTCCGGTTCGGTGGCCTCTCCGTACCGCGAAACCGAGTCCATGCTCGATGGCTCCGACGCCATTGCCGACTGGCCTCTGTTGAACGCGCTGACCGCTACCAGCTCGGGTGCCACCTGGGTCTCGCTGCACCACGGAGGTGGTGTGGGCATGGGCCGCTCTATCCACGCCGGCCAGGTCGGTTTGGCTGACGGTACCGAGCTAGGCCGGGCCAAGCTGGAAGCACTGCTGACCAACGACCCGGCAATGGGTGTCATCCGTCACGTGGACGCCGGTTACAGTCGCGCAGCCGAGGTTGCTCAGGAACGTGGTGTCAAGGTTCCGATGGAGCCGAAGATCCGCGACTAATCGCCGTTGAGTAATGGCCATGTGAGCTGCCTGGACGCGTCTGTGTCGGTCCTTCTGGACGACACGGACGCGCCCCGGTCTGATGGGTTACAACGTGGGCGAGCCATCGGCCGTGGCCATGGGCGCTACACCCTCACCGACAGTCAAAAACATCCGGCAGATCTGCAAAGGCCCCGTATTATTTTTATCGTTGAGAGGAATGAGTGTTTCGATGAGCTCGAAGAATAACGAGTCGACCGCAATCTTCAATATCTCCGAATTACATACTCAGGATGCAGAGTCACGCGTCATCAAGGATGCCGGGATTGTTTTCGAAGACGGAAAGATCGCCTGGGTAGGCCCCTCTAAGGATGTGCCCGCCGCTGACGTGAGTGTTGACGCCGACGGCAAAGCCGCTCTTCCCGGCTGGGTTGATTCCCACACTCATATTATTTTCGATGGCGACCGTAGCGCCGAATTTGAGGCTCGAATGGCAGGAGAATCCTACTCGGCTGGTGGCATTAACGTCACCACCGAAGCGACTCGGGCTGCCAGCGATGAGCGACTGAGCGGGCTGGTGCGTGATCGGATTCGTCAGGCCGTTGACGGTGGCACGACCTATCTGGAGACCAAGACCGGGTACGGGTTGCAGGTTGCCGAAGAAATTCGGCACGCCAAGTTAGCACACCAGCTGAAAGAAGACGGGGAGCTCGATACCGTCACCTTCCTCGGTGCCCACCTGGTCCCGGCGGGCGTGGACGCCGATGAGTACCTGGCCGACGTCAACGGCCCGATGCTGGAAGGTGTGACGCCATACGTGGATTGGGCCGACGTATTCTGTGAACGGGGCGCCTTCAACGAAGACCAATCCCGGAGCGTATTGCAACACGCCAAAGATGCTGGTCTGGGTTTACGGGTACACGGAAACCAGTTGGGAGAAGGCCCCGGTGTGAGACTCGCCGTGGAGATGGGAGCCACCAGTGTGGACCACGTCAACTACTTGAGCGATTCGGACGTCGAGGCCCTGGCAGGATCCTGGAGCGATTATGATCGGGACAATGGCACCGGACAACGTGGCACTGTGGCAACCTGCTTGCCGGCCTGCGACCTGTCCACCCGCGAACAGCTGGCTCCGGGCCGTCGCCTGCTTGATGCGGGTGCCGTGATTGCGTTGGCCTCCAACTGCAACCCGGGCACCAGCTATACCTCGTCGATGAACTTCTGCGTGGGTACCGCTGTGCTCCAGATGGGGTTGAGCTTGCACGAAGCTATCCGGGCTGCCACACTGGGTGGCGCCATCGCCGTGGGGGCTGACGATGAAGTCGGCTCCCTGGAAGTCGGAAAACGAGCCGATCTTCACCTGCTGAACGCCCCCGCTGCCATCCACTTGGCCTACCGCCCTGGAATGCCCATGACGCATTCGGTCTGGCGTCGCGGCGTTCGTGCAGTGTAAACCGTCCGTGAGCTTCGTGATTTGAGAACAGGGGTAGATTGTATGGCTCTTATTGACACCATGAACAAAGAGAACTGGAGTGGCCGTGTCGACGGGGACGGGCCAGAGCACCTGCGGTGGCACCAAGCCGTCCGTCCCTTCTCGGCTACAGCCGAATCAGGAACCGCACTGCTAGGGTTCCGCTCCGATGAAGGCGTGAAACGCAATATGGGTCGTCCTGGAGCCGTGGAAGGACCTCAGTCCTTACGCCAGGCATTAGGTGGATTCGCGCTGCCGGAACCGATCAGCGTCTACGATGCCGGAGACATTGACACCGGGGCTGAGCTCGAAGAAGGTCAGAAAGAATTCGGTGACAATCTGAGCACACTGCTGGACCAAGGCCACTTCACCGTCGGATTAGGCGGTGGCCATGAAATTACCTGGGCCAGTTTTCTGGGTGTTTCCCACTTCCTGCGTGCCGGTGACGCCTCAGACCGTTCGCTGTCAGGCTCGGCAAAATTAGGCATCGTGAATCTGGATGCTCACTTTGACAACCGGGACGCCGGCTTTGCGACCTCCGGAACCGGATTCTTTCAAATCGCTGAGCATGAGCATCTTGCCGGCCGTGACCTGCACTACGCCGCCCTGGGCATTGCTGAGCAAGCCAACACCAAAATTCTGTTCGACCGCGCGAAATCTGAGAATGTGGCCGTCCTCCTTGACCGGGAGGCCACCATCGATCACAAGAGCGCTGTGACAGAGTTTGTGGAGTCGTTCCTGGCCGATCTGGATGCGGTCTACCTGACCCTGGACTTGGATGTGCTTTCGGCCGATGTTGCTCCGGGCGTCAGCGCTCCGGCAGCTGTTGGTGTCTCACCCCATGTGATTGAGCACGTGATCGGTCGGGTGGCCCGCAGTGGGAAACTACTACATTTCGATGTCGCCGAGTTGAGCCCAAAGCACGATATTGGTGGGCGCACCGCGAGAACTGCGGCCCGGATGATTCACCGTGCCGTGATCGAAAAGCAGTAATGTTCGGATAGAGCCTTCCGGGCCTTCGGGTCCCAAAAACGCTCAGACGGCGACAGGGTCAGTCCAGCCACACAGAGGGGGCTGGACTAACCTTGTTTAAAGAGCCCTAGAGTGCCCGGCTGTGCACTCGATGAACGAGCAACACCCTAGACGCAAAATGAGGCCATTCGATACAGTGTTGAACGACACGGGGTGCCTGAGAATGGGCTGAGAATACACCCGAGAACCTGATCGAATTAATCTTCGCGGAGGGATGTCATTGCGGTGCTGGTACCGAATCTTGGTACCTGTGAAGCGAGTCAACGTCAGGCCTTATTCTGAGTGCGCGATCGTGTCCTGAGTTTTTCTGTGCAAGAACGGAAAGGACAACAGGACGAAATGAGCCAACGCTTTAGTCAAGAACTCCTTGAAGCCAATCGCGACACCTGGGATGAAGCGATTAATCACCGGTTCGTGACCGAGCTTTTCGAGGGAACAATCGATGACGCCGTGATGGCCGGATATCTCGACCAGGACTACCGCTTCTTTGAAGCCTTCTTACAGTTACTCGGCGCCGCCATCACCACCGCGGACCGGCTCGATGCACGGTTACGATACGCCAGCTTCGCCGGAGAAATGGTCAATAGTGAAGACACCTACTTCCAGCGAGCCTTTGACGCACTGGGCGTTACCGATGAACTCCGCGCATCGACTCCAGACACCCCGAGTGCCGGCGGTTTCGTCGATCTGATGCGGGAAGCGGCATCCTCACAAAACTACAGTGCGGTGGTCGCGGTGCTGATGGTCACCGAGTGCTTGTACCGAGACTGGGCGGCCCGAGCTCCCGAAAACCATTCGGAGAGTTTTGTTCATCACGAATGGATCACCTTGCACGACAACCCGGACTTCTTGAGTTTCGCGACCTTCCTCGAACAGGAGGCCGACCGTTCCGGGGCGCAAGATGCCGAGACCGCCCACGACTTTTTCCGCCGGGCGGTGGAGCTTGAGCTCGGCTTCTTCAACGACACCTATAAGTACCCGCTGAAAGGAATCCACGCATGACGTTGTTCAACGATCTGAAGCAGGCCAACCTGGAGGTGTGGCAGTCCTATACTCGTCACGAATTGATCCAAAAGTTGGCCGATGAATCCCTAGAACTCGAAGCCTTCCAGCGCTACCTGATTCAGGACTACCACTTCCTGATTCACTTTGCCCGCGCCTATGGGCTGGCCGTGTATAAGCAACTCACGCTCGAGGGCATCCAACATTCGATGGATGGGCTGAAGAACATTGTCTGGGAAACCGGATTACACACCTCGATGACCGCCGAGTGGGGGATCAGCCCCGAGGAACTGAACGCGACCCCTGAGGACCTTGGCACGGTGGCCTACACCCGCTACGTGCTCGACACCGCGCTGACCGGTACCCTGCTGGACCTGTACGTCTCCCTGGCACCGTGTCTGATCGGCTACGCCGAAATCGGTGCCGAGATTGCACCGGCCCTGGAAAAAAATCCCGACCACCGGTATAAAGAGTGGATCGAAACCTACATTGATCCACAGTTTGTCAAAGCCTCGGAACAAGAGGTTGACAACCTCGACGCGCTGGCTGGCGAGGGGCCGTTGTCTGACCAGCGATTCGCCGAGTTGTCACACATCTTTGCCACCGCCTCACGCTTGGAAGCCGAGTTCTGGCAACAAGCACTCTAAGTGGTTAGGCCCGTAGGGCGAGGTGATTGACGGGCCCGTGCCCGGTCTGCGGAGCATAGGAGAGTTCCCACTGTGCTCCAGCGGCCAGGGCGCGGGCCAGATCAGTTTGGCCCTTCTTGATCCACGCCAACAGATCCTCGGAGCTTGGCGGGGTCTGAGCGGATACGTTCAGGGCCGCCCGGGCTGCGATTGCTGACGACAACGTGCAGCCGGTGCCGTGCGTATTGCGGGTGCTAACACGGGGGATCGGTAGCGAATAAGCTTCACCGTTGATGACGACCACATCGGTCATCTCCTGGGTGTCGTGGTAGAGGTGACCACCTTTGACCATCACCGCTCCAGTTCCATGCTGAGCCAGAACGTGGGCCTGTTCAGTCATCTGTTCGAGACTTTCGGCCTCAGCATCGGCATCGGAGAGCCACGCAGCTTCGGGAAGGTTGGGGGTCACCACATCCGCTAACGGAAGCAGGTGCTCGACCATCGCCAGAGCGGCATCGTCATCGGACAAGCTATCTCCGCTGGTGGCTACCAGTACCGGGTCGACGACGAGAACACCGAATTCTTCACGCCGATCGGCAATGATCTTTGCGACGGCTTTGACCATCTCGGCCGAGCCGAGCATCCCAATTTTCGTGGCGTCAATGGGCAGATCATCCAGCACCGAGCTGATTTGAGCCCGCAGATCATCGATACCAATGGGGATCACCTGTTGAACGCCCTGGGTGTTCTGTGCGATCAGCGAGGTAATAGCGGAGGTTCCGTACACCCCGAGGGTGGTGAAGGTTTTCAGATCGGCCTGAATGCCGGCTCCTCCCGAGGGATCTGTTCCGGCGATGGTTAAGGCGGTGGCTGGTCGAGATGTCATCGGTCCTTGCCTTCCTTTCGTTCCTTCCGTGTTTTGCTGTGTCTTGATGATTCGAGGGCGAGTAGTGGAGGGTGAAGCGTTGTGCTGGGACAGTTATTCACGGTGCAACGCCGAGAATAACTGCGCAGCCACCTGGGCGGGATCGCTGGCTGCAGCGATAGCAGAGACCACACAGATCCCGTCCACGCCGGTTCTGCGATAGATGTCAGCCGCATTGGTGGTGTTGATGCCACCAATGGCAACACATTTCACCTTGGAGCCGGCTGTTGCCTGAACGCACTGGCTGATCCCGGTGAGACCTAAGGGCGTGGCAGCATCGGGTTTCGTGGGGGTTAGAGCAAACGGGCCGATGCCTAACACATCAGCCAGCTGGTGGTTTACGGCCTCTCGTACCTGTCGGGGGGTTGACGTAGATAACCCAATCATCACCTCCTCCCCGAGGACGGCACGAGCTTCAGAGATTGGGGTATCGGTTTGTCCCAGGTGTAGGTGACAACCGAGCTGGCGGGCCACGTCCAGCCGGTCGTTGACGAAGAACCTGACCTGCTCGAACCGTTGCTGCCCCAGCTGGTTGCGCACGGCGTGCTGGCAGGCCACGGTCAGTTCGGCGAACTCCTCGTCGGAAAGCGTCTTATCTCTGACCTGGACGACACCGGCCCCGCCTTTCACCGCCTCGACCACGACGTCGGGAACCGCAGTGAGACCACCGGAGTATTCGGTATCGGTGATGTAGTAGAGCCGCCAGTCGGTGGTGTCAGCGAGATGGGTGGAATGCCGTGACATACTTTAGGCCTGTTCGGAGTCGAGGGTGATCAGCTCGAGCACGTCGTCGGCGCTCAGGGTGTGGAGGGCATCCAACCAAGCCACGGCAAAATGTCCCGGTGCGCTCGCGGTCTGTCCCGCAACGGTCCCAGCCGCCGAGACCAAGGCATGAGACGCCACCACGGCAGCGTGGTGTTGGGCAGGCAACTGCGCGACGCCCAGAGTTGCGGCAGTCAGGGCGCCCAAAGCGCATCCGGTGCCGATGACCTGTTGCAACATCGGGTGCCCGCCGGTGATGTGGGTACGCGCTGCTGTGGAGACGACCAGGTCGGTGGGCCCCGAGGCGGCCACGACTGCTCCACTACGGTGGCTCAGTTCTGCTGCAGTAGTGGTAACCGACTCCACGGAGTCGGTGGAGTCAACTCCACGCCCGCCGGAACCGGTTCCCGCTAGAGCCGCGATTTCTGAGGGGTTGCCACGGATCGCAGCGGGGCGGGAGTCCAGGATAGAACGGGCAAACTGGGTGCGGACGCTCAACCCGCCGACCGCAACAGGATCGAGCACCCACGGGGTGTTGGCTGACTGCGCGGCGCTGACCGCTGAGGTCATGGCCTGGCGGATATTGGGGGTCAGTGTGCCGACATTGACCAGAACCCCGGAAGCGACGTGGGCGAACTCGCCGGCCTCCACAGCGTCTTCCACCATCGCCGGTGCTGCCCCGGCCGCCAACAAGGCATTGGCGGTAACCTGTTTGACCACGTTATTGGTCAAACAATGCACCAGCGGATGGCCGGTTTTCACCTGGGTCAGGATGGCGCGCACGTCGTCGTGAATCGCCTGAGGGGTCAATTTATCTGCCACAGTGACTATTCCTTTCCAGCAAGGGGATGAACCACAACGGCCAATACGGTGGGCGTTAACGCGGTGGCACCGTGCCGAAAGAAACCCGCAGACAGCTCGGGCAGACAAGAAAGAACCATCCGGGAAGAGCACAGGGTACGCACAGTGACCACAGTGACCCGGTGCAACCGGTGAGACGTCCCTTCGCCAGTACGAGCTGGATCAGGTTCAACGGGTATCTTCTCAGCTTCCGTGTGGTGACGTGAAGCACCCCGCGTCATGGAGCTCAGTCTAACTCATCGCGGTTGATACTGGCTAGCAGAGCCGCAACAGAGGGTGCCGGAGAGGTCGCTGGATAGGCAAGCGCCAGAGGTAGCTCGACCGGCGGATCAAGCTCCAAAATCACCGCGTCGGGTCCTGTGACGCTGGGCTCCTGCAAGGTCGAGCGAGGCACGAGTGAAGCGAACTGGGGGGAGGTCGCCACAGCAAGCAGTGCTGGGAGAGTGGTCGTTTCCAACGCCGGCTGCAGCTCGACCCCCACACGCGCCATGGCTCGATCGAGCATGTTTCGTGCCTGCATGGCAGGAGACAACACGGCAAGCGGAATGTGGGCAAGATCGGATAAGCAGATGGAAGGTGAGGGAGACTGTGCCAGGTCTACCACGTGCGGGTATTGGTCCAGCAACTCCCGGCTGGCCAGGAGCTGATATCGGTCCTCTGCCACACGATGGGTATAAAGGTCATCTGCTGCGCCCAGATCAAGGATGATCCCTGCATCGAGCTCGCGGTGGCGCAATCCGTGGAGGATATGATCATTGGGCCCGGAATCGACACTGACGGTGACCGTCGGATGTGTTTTTCTCAGGGTGGTCACCAGCTGTGAAGCGATGGCCAGCCCGGTAGGAACGGTACTGAGGCGAAGCGGAATCGTGAGGTGTTGCTGGAAGTACTCGAGCTCAGCGACCATCGAGCGATGATCGGCCAGGATGCGCTCGGCCCACTTCAGCACCACGTGCCCCTGCTCAGTGATCCCCTCCATGGCGTGACCGCGGCGGATGAGTTCCACACCCAGCCCGGACTCCAGCTTCTTGATCGAGGCAGACAACGTTGACTGCGAAATGAAACAGGCTTCTGCAGCACGTGCAAAATGTTGTTCTCGTGCCAAGGCCACAAAATAGGCCAGCTGGTTCAGGTGCATTGCCGGTCACTCCTCGGACGTTTAACGACCGCGGGCCGGTAGCCAGTATGGCTACCGGCCCAGGATATGACCGAGTTTAATCGATGGGGCTTGTCAGGGCCCGGTTACTTCGACTGGCGGTACGAGGAGGCACCGGTTCCGGCGTAGTCTCCGCCGTCAACAATGAGGTATTCGTCGCGGATCTGACGGTTGGCAAGGAAGTCTTCCAAGATCTCACGAGTACCGGCAGCATAACGAGCCTGAGCCGACAGCGACGAACCCGAGGTATGCGGAGTCATGCCATTATGTGGCATGGTGCGCCATGGGTGATCTTCCGGTGCCGGCTGCGGGTACCACACGTCTCCGGCGTAGCCGGCCAATTGCCCCGATTCCAGAGCGCGGACGACGGCATCGCGATCCATGATGGCACCGCGGGCGGGGTTCACGATGTAGGCGCCATGTCGCATCGTGTTCAGCAGTTTTTCATCGAACTTGCCCTCCGTTGACGGTGTCAGCGGAGTGTGAATGCACAGCACATCAATGTTCGGTACCAGCGCTTCGGCAGACTCGTGGAAGGTCAGATTGTACTTCTTCTCGTAGTCTTCGGGCAGACGATGCTGATCGAAGTAGTGCAGTTTGACATCGAAGGGTGCCAGGCGCTCGATGACAGCCCGACCGATGCGCCCGGCCGCCAGCACACCAACATCCATTCCCTCCAGATCGTAGGACCGAGACACAGCTTCAGCAATGTCCCAACGACCGTTGCGGGAGATGTCGTGCTGGTGCAGATAATCACGCACCAGGGCCAGCACCATCAACACGGTGTGTTCGGCGACCGAAATTGAGTTGGAGTAGGTCTCCTCTGCCACGGTGATTCCGCGCTTGGCGGCCTCATCCAAATCAACGTGGTCAGAGCCAATGCCGGCGGTAAGAGCCAGTTTGAGATTCTTGGCTTTCTCCAGGCGCTCCTTGGTCAGGTAGGCCGGCCAGAACGGCTGGGAGATCACAACATCGGCGTCGGGTAGCTCACGGTCAAATTCGGAGTCTTCCCCCTCTTTATCAGAGGTCACCACCACATCGTGGCCTTCAGACTTCAACCAGTCGACGATACCCAGCCCACCGGAGACGCACCCCAGCAACTCACCCGGGGTGAAATCGATATTGTCAGGGGTTGGTAGGGACTGGCCATCTGGGTATTCGCTGAGCTCGGGGATGCTCTCGCGGGCGTACTGGGGAGGGTATCCATCAGCAGGATCGGGGTAGAGGACCATGAGAATTTTCGCCACAATAACCTCCTTGTTGTTATTGATCTATGGGCTGTGCCTCTAATCCTTACCCTATGGAGCGCGTCACAGGCGGTCCAATAGAAATCTCCGATGCGATGATCGGAAACCCCGATCAGCCGGCCCGGGCGATAATCCTGCGCGCGTGAGCGATGAGCGGACCGTCGACCATGGTGCCCCGGAAGGAGAACACTCCCTGGGGGTGATCCTCGACAGCTGCCAGCAAAGCACGAGCATATTCTTGATCTGCTGCGCTGGGGGTGAAACCCTCCCGGATCGTTGCCACATGCGAGGGGTGGATACAGGCTTTGGCGCTAAAGCCGGTCGCTACAGCGTCTTCGACTTCCACTCGCAGACCCTGCAGATCCTGGATATCGGCCCAGATCGAATCCACACAGGCTACCCCGGCACTTGCGGCGGCCACCATCACCTGGGACCGGGCAAAACGGGGGACATCCCGGTAGGTTCCGTCAGCATGACGTGAGGAGGAACCGCCCATGGACGCGATGAGATCCTCAGCACCCCACATCATGGCCACCACCCGCGGATGCTCGGCGATCGCTGTCGCGTAGGCCACACCACGGGCGGTTTCCACCAGGGCCACCATCCCCACATGGTCGTCCAGACGAGACGCTACGGCATCGAGCTGATGGACCGATTCGACCTTCGGGACCATCACCGTGGTCACCGAACTACCGGCCAACGTCGCCAGGTCGGCCCGACTCATCTCGGTACCGACAGAATTGATCCGCACTATCGTGCGGGCTGCCAGCGTCGCATCCTGCGCCACGGTCGTGGCCAGATGTTCTTGCAGAGCGTGACGGGCCCGGTCTTTGGCATCAGGGGCAACCGCATCCTCCAGGTCGAGGATCACCGCATCAGCCCGTTCGGCCGCTTTGATGTATCGCTGCGGACGGTCGGCAGGGCAGAACAAGATCGCTGGCCCCAGCGTGAAGATATCGCGTGGTTGGTTCATGGACGCTGTCCTGACTGCTCTCGCCGATGTTCAGCTTCGTTCTTCCACAGCAGCGTGGAGCGCACACACTCGGCGACCACCGTGCCATCCTGATTAACACCTACGTGCTGGAACTTCACGATGCTCTGATGCGGGCGGGAAGCAGAATCCCGTTTGTCCAGGATTTCGGTGCGGGTATACAGCGTGTCACCGTGATACATCGGGTGAGGGAATGCGACAGTGTCGAAGCCCAGATTAGCCACAATGGTCCCTTGAGTCAGTTGGGCCACTGAGGCGCCGACGATGGTTGCCAAGGTCAGCATAGAATTCACCAGGGGTTGGCCGAAGGACTGTTGGGACGACCAGTGTGCGTCCAAGTGCAGCGATTGGGTGTTCATGGACAGAGTCGTGAACAGCACGTTGTCGGCCTCGGTGATGGTTCGACCCGGGGCATGCTGATAGATTGTGCCGACCTCCATCTCATCGGCGTAGAGGCCCCGTTGCACCACCACCGGCGGTGTCTGATCTGCGGTACTCACAAGCAGGCTCCTTTTTCACATAGCATTCGGTTTGTCGATGCTCAAGGGGATTACATGCCCAAGGACCGAGCGATCAGCATCAACTGGACCTCGGTGGTGCCTTCGCCGATCTCCAGGATCTTCGAATCGCGGTAGTGGCGAGCGACCAGAGACTCGTTCATGAATCCGTAGCCGCCGAAGACCTGAGTGGCATCTCGAGCGTTGTCCATGGCCGCCTCGGAGGCCACCAACTTGGCGATCGAGGCTTCGGTTTTGAACGGTCGGCCCGCGACCAATTTCTGTGCTGCATCATAGTAGGCCAGCCGTGCGGTGTGGGCGCGAGCCTGCATCCGGGCGATCTTGAAGCTAATGGCCTGATTGCGGGAAATGGGAGAGCCGAAGGTGATGCGCGTATTGGCGTACCGGACCGCTTCATCCACGCATCCTTGGGCAACACCGGCCGATAACGCGGCAATGGCCACCCGGCCCTCATCCAGGGTGTGGAGGAAATTAGCAAAGCCACGGCCCCGTTGACCCAACAGGTTTTCTTGTGGCACTCTCACATCATTCAGCGTCAACGGGTGGGTGTCGGAAGCATTCCAGCCCACCTTGTCATAGGCCGGTTCGGCGGTGAAGCCCGGGGTGTCGGTCGGCACGATGATCGTGGAGATTTCATGGTCCCCAGTCACCGCAGTCACGGTGACCACCGAGGTGATGTCGGTTCCGGAGTTGGTGATGAATTCCTTATTTCCATTAATCACCCAGTGGTCGCCGTCTGCACGAGCAGTGGTGCGGGTGCCACCGGCGTCGGACCCGGCGCCCGGCTCAGTAAGACCGAAACCGGCCAGCTTTCGGCCGGCAACCAGGTCGGGGAGCCAGCGTTGCTTTTGCTCCTCCGTCCCGAAACGGTAGATCGGCATCGCGCCCAGGGAAACTCCCGCCTCCAGCGTAATGGCAACGGATTGATCGACTTTGGCCAATTCTTCCAATGCCAAGCACAGGGCGAAGAAATCCCCGCCCATGCCCTCATAATCCTCGGGGAAGGGGAGACCGAAGAGGCCGAGTTCTCCCATCTGAGCAATGACGTCGTAAGGGAAGCTGTGCTCGCGGTCATGCTGTGAGGACACAGCAGCGACGACGTTCTGTGCGAAGTCGCGGACGGTAGCAATCAATTCCTGTTGTTCATCGGTGAGATCGAGGGACATCGCCAAGGTCCTTTCGTGGTGGTCATCACCAGCTAATTTGCGGGCTCGTTTTCTGGATTCTTGTCATCGTCAGGGGTGATGCTGGCCAGCACTTGGCCGAGCTTGACCTGTTCGGTTTCTGCTGTGTGGATCGTGACGACACCATCGAAGGGAGCGACCAGCCGGTGCTCCATCTTCATAGCTTCCACGATCACCAGCGTGTCGCCGGCTGATACCTGGTCTCCGGAGGTCACCGGCACCGACATCACAGTGCCGGGTAGCGGGGAGCTCACGTCCGGGTTGGAGATAAGCCCGGCAGTGCCAGCCTGCTGGGCTTGGACCTCGTTTCTGGTGATGGCCTGTCGGTCACTGATGGTCAGCAGTCCGGCAAAGTTCGGGGTGAAACACCACAGCTGACTTTGCCCGGCGCGTTGTGTGGCGACGACCGCGTGCACCCTGGTGGTCATTGACTCTGGTGTGGATAATAGGTACTCATGGTCTCCCACCTGCTCGACGACCGTGGAGGGGTCCAAGGTGACGTCGAAGTCTTCGGTGTCCCCGGAAGCCGTACGATAGCTGACGTGCCGGCGGACGCTTGTCGGCGCGGCCATGCTGCGCCACCCATCGCAACGCCATCCGGAGGACAGGCTGGTGGTCGGAGCCGGTTCAAAGTGGTAAGCCAATGTGGCTACAATCTGTGCGTCGTCGGCTCCGGGCCCCGGGAAATCCATCTCCGGCAGGATCCGTTCGATCATGGTGGTATCTAACGCCCCGGCTCGGACCCGGCTATCATTGATCAACTGTCGTAAATAGCTGATATTGGTCTGGACCCCGAGCACCACCATGTTCTTCAACGCCCGATCGAGACGGTCTAGCGCCTGGTCACGGTGTTTGCCGGTCGCGATGACCTTGGCAAGCATCGGATCGAAATTCGTGCCGATGACACTGCCACGACGCAACCCGGAATCAACCCGCACCCCGGTGCCGGCCGGTTCGGCCAGTTCGAGGATGGTCCCGGTGGAGGGCAGGAAGCCGGCGGCAGGAACCTCGGCATACACCCGAGCCTCGACCGAATGACCGCGCAACTGAATCTCGTCCTGGGTGTAGGCTAGTGACTCGCCGGCGGCGATGCGGAGCTGCTGTTCCACCAGATCGATGCCCGTGATTTCTTCGGTGACCGGGTGCTCGACCTGCAGGCGAGTATTCATCTCCATGAAGTAGAAGGTGTCCGGGTCGTGATCGGAGACTAAGAACTCCACGGTTCCGGCACCGCGATAATTTACAGAGAGAGCGGTATCGCAGGCGGCCTGACCAATTCTGGCACGCGTCTGGTCGGTCAAGACCACCGAGGGGGCTTCTTCAATGACCTTTTGGTGCCGGCGCTGCAAGGAGCATTCTCGTTCGCCCAGGTGGATGACATTGCCGTGCTGGTCGGCGAGAATCTGGACCTCAACGTGGCGTGGGGAGCCGATGAGCTGTTCAATAAAAAGCGTGTCATCGCCAAACGAAGCGTGGGCGATACGTCGAGCGGTGGCCAACATTTCCGGCAACTGGTCCAAGGACTCGGCAACGTACATGCCCTTCCCGCCACCGCCGGCAGACGGCTTGATCAGCACTGGAAAAGTCATCGAACAGGCTTTGTCGACCAGCTCCTCATCACTGAGGCCGGGTTCAGAAATCCCTTGAATGAGTGGGACCCCGGCGGCACCGACGTGCTTTTTTGAGGTGATCTTATCGCCCATGATCTCCAGGGCCTGTGCATCGGGACCGATGAACGTGATCCCTGCTCGAGCACAGGCTCTGGCAAAGTCCGCATTCTCTGACAGGAAGCCGTAGCCGGGATGGATAGCGTCAGACCCCGTCTCCACCGCAGCGGCCACGACCGCGTCGATGTCCAAGTAGCCGGTGGTGGCCTGGTGGTCGGGTAAATGCACGGCTCGGTCGGCGAGTCGGACATGCAATGCCTGGGCATCCGGCGTGGTATACACCGCCACAGCGGTCATGCCCATCTGGTGAACGGTCCGGATGACCCGGCACGCAATTTCGCCTCGGTTAGCGATCAGGACGGTGCGGAAGACTGAAGCGGTGGGTTGATCCATGAGTCATCTTTCACTGTGCGGTGCAATATGGCTGGCGGTAGGTCAGGGCAGGGCGCTGAACAGACAGAGTCCAGGTCACGACTACATGCGGAAGACTCCGAAACCAGTGGGTGGCAGATCGGGCTGACGGCACACGTCCAGCGCCATCGCCAGAACCCGACGTGTATCGCGCGGGTCAATGATTCCGTCATCCCACAGTCGCGCACTGGAATAATACGGTTGGCCCTGGGCTTCGTAGCTGGCCTTGATGGGTGCGGTGAACTCAGCCTCTTCTTCGGCCGACCATTCGGTGCCGGCGGCCTCGTGCTGGTCCCGCTTGACCGTAGCAAGCACACCGGCAGCCTGGTCGGCGCCCATCACCGAGATCCGGGCATTGGGCCACATGAACAAAAACCGTGGCGAATATGCCCGTCCACACATCGAATAGTTCCCGGCGCCAAAAGACCCACCGATGACCACGGTGATTTTAGGAACCCGTACGGTGGAGACCGCCGTGACCATTTTGGCCCCGTTTTTGGCGATGCCTCCGTGTTCATAATCCTTACCGACCATGAATCCGGAAATATTTTGCAGAAAGATCAGTGGGATGCCACGTTGGTCGCATAATTCGATGAAGTGGGCTCCCTTGAGCGAGGATTCAGAGAAGAGAATCCCGTTATTGGCTACAATCCCCACCGGGTGACCTTCGAGTCGAGCGAAGCCGGTGACCAGCGATGTCCCGTAATCGGGTTTGAACTCGTGGAACGAATCCCGATCAATGACGCGGTCGATGACCTGGTAGGCATCAAAGGCCTGATTCAGATCCTGCGGGATGATCCCGGCTAACTCGTCGGGGTCCGCCGCAGGGGCGCTCGCGGTGATTTTCTGCCAGGCCCGGGGATGCGGAGGAGGTAGCGTCGCGACAATATTGCGAATGATTTGTAACGCGTGGTCGTCGGATTCGGCGATGTGATCGGCTACTCCGGAGGTCTTCGTATGGACCTCGGCGCCGCCCAGCTCCTCGGCACTGACTTGTTCACCCGTAGCTGCTTTCACCAGGGGCGGACCACCCAAGAAGATCGTGCCCTGGTTGCGGACAATCACCGACTCATCACTCATGGCCGGCACGTAGGCCCCACCTGCCGTACATGAGCCCAGCACCGCAGCTAATTGTGGGATCTTCTTCGCCGACATCGTGGCTTGGTTGAAAAAGATCCGGCCGAAATGCTCGCGGTCGGGGAAGACCTCATCCTGCATCGGCAGATAGGCACCGCCGGAGTCCACCAAGTAAATACAGGGCAATTCGTTCTCTAATGCGATGGTTTGGGCACGCAGGTGCTTTTTGACCGTCAGCGGGAAATAGGTTCCCCCCTTGACCGTAGAATCATTGCAGACCACCATCACCGGTCGTGCGTGAACCAGTCCGATGCCGATAATAATTCCTGCTGACGGAGCTTGATTATCGTAGACATCCCAGGCCGCCAGCGCACCAATTTCCAAAAAGGGGCTGCCATCGTCGAGCACGCGGGTTACGCGGTCCCGTGGGAGCATGCGACCACGATCCAGATGGCGTTGCCGGGCCTTCTCTGACCCGCCTCGGCGCACGGTTGCCAGTCTCTGGCGCAATTCGTCCCAAAGTCCGTGGTGAAACGCAGCGTTGGCCTGAAACTGTTCAGATCGAGTATCGACCGGGCTACTGACCTCCGCCATGGGACCTCCTGCGACAAATTGGGTTAATCGCCATTCACTGAATCTTAGGATAGTGATATGATTCACATTTGTCTAGATGGCGGATCTCTGCAGTGAGAAAGTCCCGTATAGGAGTCACGATGACCACTGAAATTCAGGGGCAACGAACCCGTCGAGCCCAAGATAAAGCCCGCCGGCGACAGTCGCTGCTAGATGCCGCGGCGCGATTATTCGCAGCTCATGGGTATGCGCAAGTGTCCCTGGCTGACGTGGGGGCCGAAGTCGGTGTGACAGCTCAGGCGATCTATCGTCACTTCGATTCCAAGCAACATCTGTTGGGCCAAGTGTTGGTCGATGTGAGTCGAACCCTGTTGGAAGGTGGCCGGTGGATTCAAAGTCATTATCCGGATCCGACGCCCCAGCTGGATGAGCTCATTAGTTTTCATGTGCGCTTCGCTTTGGATGCGCCGGAGGTGATTCGGATTCAAGACCAAGAAATGGCGCAGTTGGCCAATGAGGATCGACAACAGGTTCGTCGGACACAGCGAGAGTATGTTCGCATCTGGTCGCAGGCTCTGGCTCAGTTACACCCCGCTGATACGACCAAGGAGATTCGCACGCGGGTCTACGGGATTTTTGGGCTGATTAACTCCACGGCGCACTCGCTCACTGGCGGCTACCGGGCTCAGCGAGCTGACCAGCGACTGGCGCACCTGTTGGCCGTGATGGCGCATGAATCGGCTCATGTGGGGCAGTCGCCTCTCCCAAGGAGCTGTTATTGTGATTTATGACACATGCTGGTACCTTGGCGTCATTAGAACACCGATCTGGTCGCCAGATCCAGGATGATCAGGAGCCCCCGATGACCGAGTTGCTGACGCTGTCTCATGCTATTGGCCCCCGCGATGTCGCGCAGTTGGAAACCACTATTTTTGACAACCTGAAGGACACCGTCGAAAGATTTCCCGATCGTGAAGCTCTCGTCGATGTAGTGCAGGGTAAACGCTGGACCTACGCAGAATTCCACACCGCCGTCCGTGGTCTCGCCACCGGGTTGTACCGTGCGGGAATTCGTCCCGGAGAACGAGTCGGGATTTGGGGAACTAACCGCTGGGAATGGACCATGACCCAGTACGCCACCGCAGAGATCGGGGCGATTCTGGTCAACATTAATCCCTCCTATCGCCAGCACGAACTCAACTACGTCGTCCAGCAAGCCGGCATCACCTCGGTGATTTCCTCCGAAGCGTTGCCGAAGAGCAACTACCCCGCGATGCTGAACCGGGCCGAAGAAGAGCTGGGAGACTTCCAGGTCAAGATCATCATGACCACTGAGTCCTGGGCTCAGGTCTACGACACCGTGGCCGACGAGGAACTGCTGGCCGCGGTTCAGTCTGGGCTCGGCCCCGACGACCCGATTAATATCCAATACACCTCGGGAACTACTGGCTTTCCGAAAGGGGCCACCCTCACGCACCGTAATATCCTCAATAACGGCTACTTTGTGGGCGAAACCATCAACTACACCGAGCACGACCGGGTGTGCATTCCGGTGCCGTTCTATCACTGTTTCGGAATGGTGATGGGCAATCTCAACTGCACCACCCACGGGGCGACAATGGTTATCCCAGGCATGTCTTTTGATCCTGTAGCCGTGTTGCGAGCGGTTGAACAAGAACGGTGCACTGCCCTCTACGGGGTGCCGACCATGTTCATCGCCGAGCTGGCGCTGGCGGGGTTCTCAGAATTTGATCTCTCCAGCCTGCGGACCGGACTCATTGCCGGATCGCCCTGTCCCGAAGAAGTAATGCGCAAAATCATGGGACAGATGCATATGGAAGAAATCTCCATTTGCTACGGCATGACCGAGACATCCCCGGTCTCGACCCAAACCCGGCCTGACGATACGGTGGACCGGCGCGTGTCTACTGTCGGTCGCCCCGGCCCTCACGTCGAAACCAAGATTATCGACCCGGCCACCGGAAAAACGTTGCCGGTTAACCAGGATGGCGAAGTCTGCACCAAAGGTTACTTGGTGATGCAGGGGTACTGGAATCAGCCTGAAAAAACCGCTGAGGTGCTGGATGACCAAGGATGGATGCGGACCGGTGACCTGGGGCGAATGGATGAACACGGCTACGTCAAAGTAACCGGTCGGCTCAAAGACATGGTGATTCGTGGCGGTGAGAACATTTATCCACGGGAGATTGAAGAATTTCTTTACACGCACCCCGATATTTTGGACGCTCAAGTCATTGGTGTGCCCGATGAGAAATATGGTGAAGAATTGATGGCCTGGGTTCAACTTCGCGAAGATGCCGAACCGTTGACCGCCACGCAATTGCGCGAATTCTGTGTCCCTCATCTCTCCAGCTACAAAATCCCCCGGTACGTTCACCTGGTGAAGGAATTCCCCACCACGGTGACGGGGAAAGTGCGCAAGATCGAGATGCGGGAACAAGCCAAACAACTCCTGGCTGATCACCAGGTTGATGATTCTCGTGCCGTGCTGTGAGCAGGGTCTCAGGTTCGCTAAGATACGAACTGTTAGACGGACGTTCAACACGCAGACTGCACGAATCTGAGGAGAAGATCCCGCATGACTAGTTCGGTGATTATTTCAGGTGCCCGCACCCCGATGGGGCGTCTGCTGGGCTCGTTGTCCAGCATTCCGGCTCATCAGCTGGGCGCCGTGGCTATCCGTGGCGCACTAGAAAAGGGTGGCGTAGACCCCACTAGCGTCGACTACGTCATCATGGGACAGGTCATTCAGGCAGGCGCCGGACAGAACCCGGCCCGCGGAGCTGCCATCGCTGCTGGGATTCCCCCATCCGTTCCTTCGATCACCATCAACAAGGTCTGCTTGTCGGGGCTCAATGCTGTGGCAACCGCTGATCAGCTGATCCGCGCCGGTGAAGCAGAGGTCGTCGTGGCCGGTGGCATGGAGTCGATGTCCTTGGCCCCGCATCTGTTGCCCAAGTCCCGGACCGGAGTCAAATTCGGCGATACAGCACTGGTGGATTCGATGGCTTACGATGCGCTGTATGACCAGGCCACCGAACAGGCCATGGGAGCACTGACTGACTCCTGCAACCTCGGAGAATTCGAAGTGTCCCGTCAGGATCAAGACCGTTTCGCCGCTACCTCGCACCAACGGGCTGCCGCCGCCCAGCAGAACGGGATCTTCGATGACGAAATCATCAGCGTTCAGGTACCCCAGCGAAAGGGGGAGCCAATGGTGGTTTCCCAGGACGAGGGCATTCGCCCCGAGACTACCCCGGAGTCGCTGAGCAAGCTACCCCCGGCATTCGGCAAGGACGGCTCCATTACCGCCGGCACTGCCTCACAGATCTCTGACGGGGCCGCCGCCTTGGTGGTGATGTCTCAGCAGAAGGCCGAAAGTCTCGGTCTGCAGTGGATTGCTGAAGTTGGCGCTCACGGTATGGTGGCCGGCCCCGATTCATCGTTGCAGGCACAACCCGCCAACGCCATCTCGAAAGCATGTGCCAAGGAAGGTCTGACAACCGAAAACCTTGACCTGGTGGAAATTAATGAGGCTTTCGCCGCGGTGGGGCTCGTCTCTGCGCGACAACTCGGCGTCAGCGAGAAGATCGTCAACGTCAACGGTGGGGCCATCGCCTTGGGGCACCCGGTCGGAATGTCCGGCGCACGCCTGGTGCTCACCCTGGCTTTGGAACTGGGCCGCCGTGGCGGTGGCGTGGGTGCGGCCGGTTTGTGTGGTGGCGGTGGTCAGGGCGACGCCCTGATTCTGCGCGTCAGCGCCTAAGCCGGCACAGGATTGAGCCAGGGCTCGAGGCTCAGGGCCGCACCGGAGCGCGTCGTCGGTAACCGCCATCGGTAAGGCCGGCGGCGCGTTCAAAAATATTGCCATTAGCTGTGTCCCCATAACGGTACAGTGACCACAACACCGCCAGCCCGTAGAGCGGTAGGAAGGGCAAACCTAGGCATAACGCCCACTGCGTCGCATGGCGTGATTCATGGGTCAGAAGTGCGGATGAGAGCCGCACTCCGGGACGGACCAGCACCAGGTTGCCCAGGGTGATACACCCGCCGGAAGGCCATGGCCACCGATAGTTCATCGCCAGCATTAACCGATCGGGACCGGGCAGAAGTGTGGTCCCGGCAATAACCGCCACAATCAAGCCCAGCACCGTCGAGAGGTTAAGCAGATTGAACGTCGCGCGAAACATGATCTGTAATCTACCCGAGAAGATTTATCTGTGACTCCCCCTGATCATCTTCCTCGGGAGCTCTAGGATAGCGGTGTAGTCCATGTCATAGACCACGTCGTACTCAATCCACTGAGCGCAGACCATCGAAAGAGTACTCGGGGGAGGACACCCCATGACGAACGTTATTCCCGAACACGCCATCGAAGAAGAAGTCACCATTACCAAAGATAACGGCGAACCGTTGGTGGTGACTCGTTTCAGCAACCCGGATGGGTCGCAGCCTCGTGCCGCAGTGATCATTTCCCCGGCCATCGCGGTCCAGGCCAGGTTCTATCGGCGCTTCGCCCGGTGGCTGACGACCCACGGGCTTGTGGCCTACTTGTACGATCACCAGGGGTATGGAGGCTCTTCCCGTGGGCCGTTGAAAGATGTCACCGCGGATTTTCTCACCTGGGCCCAGGACCCCGGAGCAGTTGTTGATTACGTCGCCGAGCACGAGACAGTTCCGGTGCGATGGCTTGGCCACAGCCTTGGTGGACAAATGCTCGCCTTTGCCCGACACGAGCATCTAGAAGCTGCCACCATCGTCTCGGCCGGAACCGGATATTGGAAATACTGGCAGCACTATGGTGCCGGAGTACTGTTGCCGCCGGTGATGTGGTATCTCTTGGCTCCGGTCGCCGTGCGAACTGTCGGCTACTTCCCGGGAAAGAAGTTGGGCATCCTCGGTGATATCCCACCGCAGGTGATGAGACAGTGGGGGAGGTGGTGCACTATGCCTCGCTACATGCTGACCGAATATCCGGAACTGGCCAAAAAATTTGCGGGCTATACCGGACCACTTACCTTTATCACCTTCGCCGATGACCGCACGATGCCCTTACCGGCCAGCCTGTCGTTGATGAGCTGGTATTCCCGGGCTGACCTGGAACATCACCATTATCATCCACAGGATTTAGGACAAGAGCGCATCGATCATATGGGGATTTTTAAAACACACAATGCTCCATTGTGGCAGCAAATCTTTGCCGATATTATTTCCTGATAAATCCTATTCCTGAGAGCAACGGTCCTTAACTGTTGGAAAGCTGGATGGTTCACTGTACTATTTCAAGTATGAACACACTCGCAAAGAAACGCGCCAGCTTGAGCCTGGGCCTGATCGCTGTTGCCAGTTTGTCGTTGACCGCTTGTGGCGGACCGCCATCGGTGTCCGAGGTTAAAGCGGATGCGGTGGAGCATTTCCAAAATGCCGAATCCGCGCGTGTTGACGTTGAGGGGACAAGCTCAGAAGAGCTCGACTTCGGCTTTGGAGACGTAACCGGGTACTTTGAAGGTTTCTCGGAAACCGGTGACATGCGAGGTGAGCTGAAGTCCGAGGAACATGGCTTCACCGTTGAGATGCTGGTCGTCGACAACTCGACCTACATCAAGGGTGACGATAACTTCTGGAACTACTTCGATAGCACCGGCATGGTCGCCTCCACTCTGGATACCTCGAAGTGGATCGATACCGGAACGGTTGATGAACAAGATTTCTCTGCCTTTACCGAGGACTTCCGGGAGACTTTGGAAAGTATGCCTGACGAGGACGTGGCCGTCGAAGAGGCCGAACTTGATGGGGAAGAGGCCTATAAGTACTCCGGTGAAGATACCGAGGGGGAACCGATCGACCTGTACTTCAACACCGATAACCAAGTGATTCGTGGTGAATCTCAGGCTGAGGGCGGGGAAACCACCATGGACTTCTCCGCCTATGGCGAAGTGGAGGAGATCACTGCTCCTGATGCGGATGAAATTCTCGATATCCCTGGAGCTCCCGGCAGTTTCTAACCGCAGTTAGACAATATCCTGCATGGCTGATCCGGAGTCGACTCGCCGTGGCGCCTCGACTCCGGATCAGTGTTTAACCAGACCATTCCGAGACCGAGACCTTCTCGGTGTGCCGAGGGAGTAGCAAAAGCCCCTAAACTAGATGAGGGTCGAAGACCCATCCGTAACAGTCGAATCTAGGTGAAGGCGTGTGCCCATGACAGATCGTTCATCAGCTAACGATGACCAGCTGATCTCGCCGGCCGACCAAGATGCGGTCGACCGTGCTGTGGCTGAAGCTCTCGAAGCCTTCGAAGCAGCGGGATCACTCGACGAGCTCAAAGTAGCTCGTCTTGCTCACACCGGAGAAAAATCTCCGCTTACGCTGGCCAATAAGCAGATCGGTAGCTTGGACAAATCTGAGAAAGCAGCCGCCGGCAAGCGCATGGGGCAAGCTCGAGCTCAGGTTAATAAGGCGTTGGCTGCACGTACCGAAGTGCTCGAAGCTGACCATGAACAGCAGGTGTTGCTGGAAGAAACCGTAGATGTCACCACCGCGGTGCGTCGTCGTCGCCTGGGAGCCCGCCACCCGCTCAACGTGCTCCAAGATCGAGTCTGCGACATCTTTGTCGGGATGGGATGGGAAATCGCCGAAGGTCCCGAAGTGGAATCCGAGTGGTTCAACTTTGACGCGCTGAACTTCTTACCGGACCACCCAGCCCGGGAAATGCAAGACACTTTCTTTATTGATCCTCCCGAAGATCACTTGCTGTTGCGGACTCATACCTCTCCGGTTCAGGTCCGGGCACTCATCGAACGCGGAGCTCCCACCTATGTGCTGTGCCCCGGCAAAACCTTCCGCACCGATGAGCTAGACGCCACGCACACGCCGGTTTTCCATCAGTTCGAAGGACTGGCCGTGGACAGCGGGCTGACCATGGCAGACCTGCGTGGCACCCTGGAATACTTCGCCCGCGTCATGTTTGGTGACGAGGCAGCCATCCGGTTGCGCCCCAACTACTTCCCCTTCACCGAGCCCAGTGCGGAAATGGACATCTGGCACCCCGGTGCCAAGGGAGGCCCACAGTGGATTGAGTGGGGTGGTTGTGGCATGGTGCACCCCAACGTCTTGCGGGCAGCTGGTGTCGACCCTGATGAATATTCCGGATTCGCCTTCGGCATGGGTGTGGAACGCACCCTGATGTTTCGGAATGATGTTGCCGACATGCACGACATGATTGAAGGCGACATTCGCTTTTCTCAACAGTTTGGATTGGAGATCTAAGGTATGCGGATTCCACTGTCTTGGCTTCGTGAATTCACCCAGCTTCCCGCTGGCGCTACTGCCGAAGATCTCATGGCCGATCTGGTCAGCGTTGGACTCGAAGAGGAAGACGTGCACCGTCCCCTCGATGAGCTGTCCGGACCGATTGTGGTCGGCAAGGTCTTGGACAAAACCCCGGAAGAACATTCCAACGGCAAAACCGTCAACTGGTGTCACGTCCAGGTCGTGCCTGACGGAGCCAGCCAAACTCTGGAAGGCGAGGGCATCGCACCCGATGGCGTCCAGGGCGTGATCTGCGGAGCACACAATTTCGAGCCCGGAGACAAAGTTGTCGTCACCCTGCCGGGAGCCGTCCTTCCCGGTGATTTCCGCATCTCCGCGCGGAAAACCTACGGTCATATCTCAGCCGGCATGATCGCCTCCGAGAAAGAACTCGGTCTGGGCGAAGGCCATGAGGGAATCATCGTGCTGGGGGACTGGGGGTTGGACCCAGAGCCCGGTACCGATGTGATCGAGCTACTAGGCCTCGACGACGAAGCCGCCGAAATTAACGTCACCGCTGACCGGTCCTACGTTCTTTCCCTGCGTGGTGTCGCTCGCGAGTACGGTCACGCCACCGGGACCACGAGTATCGACCCGGCAGAATCCGTGCACCCTCCTGTGCCCAACGATTCCGGGTATCCGGCCGTGCTGGATGATCAGGCACCGATCCACGGCAACCCGGGAGCAACCCGTTTTGTGACCCGCACCGTAACTGGCGTGGATACTACCGGTGCGACTCCGGTGTGGATGGCACAACGACTGCGACTGGCTGGCATTCGTTCGCTGTCGTTGCCGGTGGACATTTCCAACTATGTCATGCTGGAGATGGGACAGCCCCTGCACTTTTACGATCGTGACCGGCTGAACGGCGCTCTGCGCGTCCGGCGTGCCGCGTCCGGAGAAACGCTCGAAACCCTCGACGGCAAGAGCCGCACACTGGATCCCGAAGACCTGTTGATCGCTGACGACTCCGGTCCGATCGGGCTGGCCGGCGTGATGGGTGGTTTGGCCACCGAAGTGACCGAACAAACCACCGACATTGTGATCGAGTCTGCCCATTTCGATCAGGTTTCTGTCGCCCGGACCAAGCGTCGCCACAAGCTCCCCTCAGAAGCCTCGCGTCGCAACGAGCGCGGTGTGGACTGGGAGATTTGCGACGAAGCCGCCGAACGCGCCGTCCAGCTCCTCGTGGAACTGGCCGGTGGTGTTGCTGATGAGGGTGTCACCGATATCGGCGAACGTCCCGAACCGACCGTCGTTGAGATGGCAGCTGATTTCCCAACCCAACGCATCGGGTACGAGTTCACCACCGAGCAGATTGACGAGGTGTTGGAACAGATTGGGTGCCAGGTTACCCAGCAGACCGATGATCAGTCTGGCGCCACCTACCGGGTCACCGTCCCATCCTGGCGGTTTGATCTGACCATTGCCGAAGACCTGACGGAAGAAATTGCTCGCCTAGTTGGCTACGACAAGATCCCATCACGGTTGCCCGTAGCACCGGCCGGGCGTGGTTTCACCCCGCGCCAGCGGTTGCGTCGCAACGTATCGGAGACCCTGGCGGCCTCGGGACTTGTGGAAGTCCTGTCGTATCCCTTCGTGGCTGAGTCGGACAACCGGTTCTTTGGTTCCACCGACGAGCAGGCCGGTGCCCAACAACAGATGGTACATCTGGCCAATCCCCTATCTGCCGAGCTGGGATGGTTACGCACTTCGATGTTGCCCGGTTTGGTAACCACCCTGCACCGCAACATATCTCGCGGTTTCAAAGACGTGGCGCTGTTTGAAACCGGCTTGGTGTTCCACCCGGAGGCCTCCTCGGACCCTGTGTCGGAGATTCCCGGCGTCGGTGTCCATCCCGCACCCGAGGTATTGGAACGCATCGTCAACAGCGTGCCCCACCAACCTCACTACGTGGCTGCGGTGTTCGCCGGTCACGCGGCAACACCCGGACCGGGCTTCGAACCGACCCCCTACGACTGGGAAGACGCCATCGGTACAGCCCTAAACATCGCCGATGCCGTCGGTGTGACGTTAGAGGTTCGTCAGGGCGCCCATCAGGCCTTCCATCCCGGCCGTTGCGCTGAATTGGTCACCGCCAGTGGATCCGTGCTCGGTTATGCCGGCGAGTTGCTCCCCAAATACGTCCAGCAACAACACCTGCCAGAACGTGTCGCGGCAGTGGAACTGGACCTGGATCGGTTGCTCGATGAGGTCCCCGAGGTAGTGGAAGCCCGTGCAGTCAGCCCCTATCCTGCGGTCACTCAAGACGTGGCGTTGGTGGTGGATGAAGCCATGCCGGCTGCCCAGGTGAAGCGTGTGTTGGAGGAGGCCGCCGGTGAGCTCTTGGAAGAGATCGCCCTCTTCGACGTCTACCGTGGCGCCGGAGTGGAGCACGGCAAGAAGTCCCTGGCCTTCAATTTGCGTTTCCGGGACCACCACAAAACACTCACCAATGATGAAGCCTCTGAAGTGCGGTTGGCTGCCGTGGCTCGCGCGGAACAAGAGTTAGGAGCGCACCTACGATGAGCGACCCAGACCCGTGGGAACTCGAACGTGAGGTACCGCCCAGCGACGAGGACCGCAAACGGGGTCAGATCCAACGGATTGCCGTCGGCGTGATCGCGCTGGTCGTCATCGCCGGGCTACTCTACGCCACGATTTCGGGGCTGTTCGTCTAAATCAGCCAGATCGGCTCACGGGCCGACGCCCCCGGGACGCGGTGAGCCCCGCGGTGATGAGAGACTACACCGTCAACACGGTCTTGCCCGTCGTCTGACGAGACTCCAAAGCGGTATGTGCGCGTCCCACCTCGGACAGTGGCACGGTTTGGTCGATTCGCAAGGTCAACCAGCCCTGCTCGAGTCCATCGAAGAGTTCGCGGGCTCGTGAGGCAGTTTCCTCGGCTGTGGCGGTGTAGTGGCTCAGGGCTGGACGCGTGATGTACAGCCCGCCGGCGGAGTTCAGCCGTTGCAGGTCAAAGGGCGGTACTTGCCCCGAAGCTCCACCGAAGAGCACCATCATGCCACGAACCTTCAGCGCCTCCAAAGAGCCGTCGAAGGTGGAGGCTCCGACACCGTCATAGACGACATCGACACCTCGACCACCGGTAACTTCAGCAATCTCTTCTGCGAAATTCTCGTAGTCGAAACAGTGCTCTGCTCCAGCTTGGCGGGACAGTTGCCTCTTTGCATCGGTGGAGGCAGTGGTGTAAACGGTAGCGCCCCAATGCACACACAACTGGGTGAGTAACAACCCCACGCCACCAGCGCCAGCATGGATGAGAACCGCATCACCGGGGGCAACGGGGAATGTCGAACGAGCGAGATAATGAGCGGTCAAGCCCTGCAGAGGTAATGCAGCTGCGGTGACCAAATCCATCGCATCGGGCACGGGTAATAACTGGGAAGCAGGGGCCACAAAGTGCTCGGCATAGGTGCCCCGACCTGCGGCGGTAGCCACCCGCTGCCCGAGGGTCACGTCGGTGACGTCCTCTCCGAGAGCCACCACGGTCCCGGCGCCTTCGGTGCCCGGGATAAAGGGGTAGTCCACCGAGTACACGCCGGAACGTTGATAGGTCTCAATGAAGTTGAGCCCCACAGCGGCCGTGGTGATCAGGACTTCTTCGGGGCCGGGGGCGGGGACAGAGGTTTCAGACCATGAGAAGTTTTCCACGCCACCGGCATCGGAGACGATAGCGGCGTGGTGGGTGGTGGGGATCTCAAAATGTTCCATAGTCACTACGCTAATCCACAGCTTCTGAGAAATCAGTCACAAAAGACATGACACGTACTGAATGCATAAATATGTCACAGAGTGCATAATCGGGTGGTGGTGACGTAGGCTGGCCCCTATGAGTATTTCTGTAGCCGTTTCGGGTGCCTCCGGATACGCCGGTGGCGAAGTGTTGCGCCTGCTAGTCAATCATCCCGAAGTGACCATTGGAGCCATCACCGCCCATTCCAACGCGGGACAGCGACTCGGCGAACTCCAACCCCACTTGATTCCCTTAGCTGATCGGGTCTTGGAAGAGACCACGGCCGAGGTTTTATCTGGTCACGATGTGGTGTTCCTGGCACTGCCACATGGCGCCTCGGGCGAGATTGCAGCCCAGCTACCAGAGAACACCCTGGTCATCGATGCCGGCGCTGATCACCGCCTGACATCTGAACAAAGCTGGGAGAAATTCTACGGAACCGATTACGCCGGACACTGGCCCTATGGTCTGCCAGAACTACCGAGTCAACGCGAGATGCTACGGGGAACTCGGCGGATTGCCGTACCCGGTTGCTATCCGACCTCGAATTTGCTGGCCCTGAGCCCCGGGTTCAGTGCTGGACTGTTGGAAACCACCGATGTGGTCATCGTGGCTGCCTCCGGCACGTCCGGGGCCGGGAAATCGCTGAAACCTCATTTGCTGGGTTCGGAAGTGATGGGGTCGATGAGCCCCTATGGAGTGGGCGGCGTGCACCGGCATACTCCAGAAATTGAGCAAGGATTGACCTGGGTAGCCGGTGAACCGGTGCAGGTGTCCTTCACCCCGACCCTGGCGCCCATGGCCCGCGGGATCCTGACCACCGCTACCGCTCGGCTCCGGCCCGGAGTCTCGGCGACCTCGGTCCGGCAGGCGTGGGAACAGGCTTATGCTGACGAAGCGTTCGTGCATGTGTTGCCCGAAGGACAGTGGCCAGCTACCGCTATGGTGGTGGGTTCGAATCATGTGGTGATGCAACTGGCTGTTGATGAGCACGCCCAGCGCGTGATTGTCAGTTGTGCGATCGATAACCTCACCAAAGGCACTGGCGGTGGTGCAATTCAATCGATGAATATTGCCCTGGGACTTGAGGAGTCCCGTGGACTGACCCAGACAGGAGTTTCCCCGTGAGCGTAACACAAGCCAAAGGGTTC
The DNA here is from genome assembly GCF_003185985.1 of Auritidibacter sp. NML100628. Taxonomy (NCBI): domain Bacteria; kingdom Bacillati; phylum Actinomycetota; class Actinomycetes; order Micrococcales; family Micrococcaceae; genus Auritidibacter; species Auritidibacter sp. NML100628. Next base: position 11,559 of record NZ_QHLP01000012.1, on the reverse strand, counting down.
CGGGCCGCCGGTGTTGCCAGCGGTATTAAAGAATCCGGGGCAAAAGACCTGGCCGTTATCATCAACGACGGACCCGATCAGCAGGCGGCTGGAGTTTTTACCTCCAATAAGGTCAAAGCCGCTCCGGTGAAGTGGTCCCTAGAGGCGCTGAAATCCAGTGGGTATCAGGCCGATGCGGTGGTGCTCAACTCCGGTGGTGCTAATGCCTGCACTGGAAAGATTGGCGACCAAGACGCCTCTGACACCGCGCAACGAGCCGCTGAGTTGTTGGACACAGTTGCCGACCGAATTCAGGTGTGCTCGACCGGGCTCATCGGCGAACGGCTGAAGATCCGGGAACTCGTGGACGGTCTTGACGTGGCACTGGACAGCGCGAGTGTTGCGGGAGGCGATGATGCCGCCGAAGCCATCATGACCACCGATACGCGCTCCAAGACTGCGGTGGCCACGACTACCACCGGATACCACATCGGTGGCATGGCTAAAGGGGCTGGAATGATTGCGCCCGGGATGGCCACGATGCTGGCGGTGATTACCACCGATGCCCAGCTCGAGGCCGGCCAATTACAGAGCATGTTGCAACAGGCAGTGGCTCTCAGCTTTAACCGTGCCGATTCGGACGGGTGTATGTCGACCAACGACACCGTGTTATTGCTGGCCAACTCCGCCAGCGGGGTCAGACCCGATCCAGCAGAGTTCCAGGCCGGGCTCAACGAGGTCTGCGCCCTATTAGCTCGCCAGATTATCGCGGATGCCGAAGGTGCCCAGCACGATATTGCCGTCACCGTCGTCAACTCCAGCACCGAAGCCGAAGCTGAGACAATCGCCCGGGCCGTGACTCGCTCCAACCTATTCAAGACTGCCATCTACGGCCAGGACCCGAACTGGGGTCGCGTGATCTCGGCGGTGGGTACCGTCGACGGTGATTACGATCCCGATCAGATTGATGTCACCATCAATGGCGTCCAGGTTTGCCGGGCCGGGGGCATGGGCGAGGACCGCTCTTTGGTCGATCTCTCCCCACGGGAGGCACAGGTGATCATTGACCTCCACGCCGGTGAACACACCGCTACTATCTGGACTAACGATCTGACCTACGACTATGTTGCGGTCAACGCCGAATACTCGTCCTGAATCCCGTTAGCATTCCAGCCTTCATGTATTTTTTTGCTGCCCCATGACTGATGACGAAAGGTCCCTTCTCGTGACCGAAGATGTGCAAGCCCATCGCCACGACCGCCGGATTGCTGCTCAAAAATCCCAGGTGCTTATTGAAGCCTTACCCTGGATTCGGGGTTTTTCTGGAACCACTGTGGTGGTCAAATACGGTGGCAATGCGATGGTGTCGGAATCCCTTCGGCAGGCTTTCGCTGAAGACATTACCTTCTTGCACCACGCCGGCATCCATCCAGTGGTGGTCCACGGTGGTGGCCCCCAAATCAACGCGATGCTGGACCGGCTGCAGATTGATTCCGAATTCCGAGGAGGATTGCGGGTCACCACCGAGGAATCCATGCAGGTCGTGCGTATGGTGCTGACCGGTCAGGTGGGCCGAGATCTGGTGGGCTTGCTGAATTCTCGTGGCCCCTACGCCATGGGCTTGTCCGGTGAAGACGCCGCGATCTTCCGGGCTCGCCGTCGGAAGGTAAAAATCGCGGGCGAATCAGCCGATCTGGGACTGGTCGGGGAGATCGACCACGTTGCTCCGGAAGCGATCCAGACCATCATTGACTCCGGACATATCCCAGTGATCTCCTCGGTCGCGCCCGAGTTCGACGACAACGGAGAGCCTACCGGCCAGGTCCTCAACATCAATGCCGATACCGTAGCCACCGCTGTCGCGGTAGCCTTGGGAGCCTCTAAGCTATTGATTCTCACGGATGTGGAAGGGCTTTATAGCAACTGGCCAGATCGCGACTCCCTGGTGTCCACCATCGGAGTCAGCGCTCTGAAGGAGTTGCTCCCCACGCTGGAATCGGGCATGATCCCGAAGATGAGCGCCTGTGTCGAAGCCGTCGAAGCCGGAGTTCCCCAGGCTCACATCGTAGACGGTCGGGAAGAACACTCGATGCTGTTGGAGATCTTCACCTCCGCTGGAGTCGGCACCCAGGTACTTCCCGACGACCACCCAGAAGTTCTTGCCCTCAACACCACAGGAGGCCACTGATGACGGACCTGGATTCCACTCATCCCGACTCCATGCAACGGGACTACTTGCAGCGTTATCAGCAGACTGTCACCGGAGTTTTTGGCACCCCGCAACGGGTGCTGGTGCGTGGTCGTGGGGCAACCGTCTGGGATGCAGACGGTGCAGAATACCTGGATCTGCTCGGCGGAATTGCCGTGAACATTCTCGGTCACGCCCATCCGCGGATCCTGGCCGCCCTGTCGGCGCAAGCGGCAACTTTGGGCCACATCTCCAACCTGTTTACCTCACCGGCTCAGGTTCAGCTGGCCGAAAAACTCCTCGAGTTAGCCCAGGCGCCCGACGGGTCCGTGTTCTTCTCGAACTCCGGTTCTGAAGCAAATGAAGCCGCCCTGAAAATTGCTCGCGCCTACGGCAAACAGCTCAGCGAGCACAAGACCCGCATCATCTGCGTGGAGCAGGCCTTCCACGGTCGTACCCTAGGGGCGGTGAGTGTCACGGCTAGGCAGGCCTACCGGGATCCTTTCGAGCCGCTACTACCGGCGATCACCCGAGTGCCTGCCGGCGATCTCGACCAGATGGTAGCCGCTGTCGATGAGACGGTGGCTGCGGTGTTGATCGAACCGGTTCAAGGCGAATCCGGCGTCCACGGGTACCCGGCCGGATACCTTGCTGCGGTGCGCGACCTCTGCGATCGGCATGGCGCGCTATTGATCTTCGACGAGGTGCAGTCCGGGTCTGGACGCACCGGAACCTGGTTCGCTTATCAAAATCCGGCCGTGACTGGGCAAAAACGTCCTGTGGTGCCCGATGTGATGACCTTGGCCAAATCTCTGGGCGGAGGATTCCCCATCGGGGCGACGGTGTGTCTGAACAAGGCCACCTCGATGGCACTGAGCGCCGGTCAACACGGCACCACCTTCGGTGGCAACCCGCTAGCTTGTGCGGTAGCCCTGGAGGTCCTGCACACCCTGGAAGAGGAGAACTTGCTGGAGCGGGCCCAGGCCATCGGGCGCTCCATGGCCACACATCTCACCGAGATCGAGGGGATCGAGACTGTGCGAGTCTACGGCGCCTGGGCCGGGATCGATGTGTCGATACCCGACCAGCCAGCCGACCAGCCACGCCCCGCCCGGGACGACCTCAACACACCGCACCTGGCGGCTCGAGTCGTCACGGCTGCCGCCGAGGCAGGTTTTCTCATCAACGCCACCTCGCCAACCACGTTGCGGTTGGCTCCCAGCTTGGTGGTCACTGACGAGCAGCTGGACTCGTTCTACCAGCGGCTCCCCGCGCTTGTCGCGACAGCCAGCCAGAATCACACCCGGTAGACCGCTACGGCGTTACCGCAGGAGACAAGAAAAGAGACATGATGAGTACAACACCGACCACCGCCACCACGCAGGAAGCAGGTGCCGGGGTGCGTCACTTTCTGATCGACACCGATCTGAGTCCCGAAGAACAAGCCGAAGTTCTCCAGCTCGCTCAGCAGATCAAGGCCGAACCGTATCGTCACCGCCCGTTGTCCGGCCCCCAGACCGGGATTGTGATGTTTGATAAAACCTCAACCCGTACTCGGATCTCTTTTGCCGCCGGGATCGCCGAATTGGGCGGTCACCCGCTAGTGATCAACCCGGGCGAGTCCCAGTTGGGGCATAAAGAAACCATCGCTGATTCTGCTCGCGTGTTTGAACGTATGGTGTCGGTGGTCATCTGGCGCACCTATGCTCAGGCCGGGCTGGAGGAACTGGCCGAGTACTCTCATATACCGGTCGTCAACGCTCTGACCGATGATTACCACCCCTGCCAAATCCTGGCGGACCTGCAAACGGTGATCGAGCACAAAGGTCGTGCCCGTGGGCTGACTATGGCCTACTTGGGGGATGCCGCCAACAATATGGCGAACTCCTACCTGCTCGGCGCAGCGACCGCAGGCATGCACGTTCGGGTCGCCGGTCCCAAAGGATATGTTCCCCGCACCGAGATCGTGCAGGCAGCTCAGCAACGAGCTAATCTCACCGGCGGGTCGGTGACTGTCACTCACGACCCTGCAGAGGCGTTGCACGGTGCCGACGTGGTAATTACCGATACCTGGATCTCCATGGGCCACGAGGAAGAGAAAGCACAGCGCCTGAGCGTCTTCAGCGACTACACGGTCGATCAGGCAGCCATGGCTCAGGCCGCTCACGATGCGATCTTCCTGCACTGTCTGCCGGCCTACCGCGGTGTAGAAGTAGCAGCCGAGGTGATCGATGGGCCTCAGTCGGTGGTCTTTGATGAAGCCGAAAATCGGCTACACGCTCAGAAAGCTCTGGTGGCCTGGTTACTCTATGCCTCGGGGCGGGCTGAGATTCCTGCAGATGTGTCCCTTCCGGAAGCGCACCGATCGGCTCAGCGACTGGGCAGAAACGTTTAGGTCAGTCTCATGGACAGACGCGCTAGCACACCGCGCAGTAACCCCAACACGCCGGGTACTAAGACGGCCCGGCAGGCCCACATCCGGTCTCTGTTGGCCGACTATCCGGTCAGTTCCCAGGCTCAATTGCGGGCCATGCTCGCCCAACAGGGAGTGGAGGTCACCCAGGGCACGCTCTCCCGTGATCTGGTCGAACTCGGCGCCTCCCGGGCCCGGGACGCCGGGGGAGGACTGGTGTATGTGGTTCCGGACCTGGGGCCTCACGCCGATGCGCAGCAGCGTTCGCAGAACGCGCAGACCGGTGATCTCGAGCAGACACCGTTGAGTGGCCCTCGGGCCAAAGCGCTGGCTCGGCTGGCTGGGCTCTGTCGGGAACTGTTGGTCTCCGCCGAGGCCTCCGGGAACTTAGTGGTGGTCCGCACCCCGCCAGGAGCCGCACAATTTTTGGCCTCCTGCATTGACCAGGCGCGTCTGGACGAGGTGCTAGGTACCATTGCCGGCGATGATGCGATTCTCGTGATCGCCCGTGAAACTACGACCGGTCATCGACTTGCCACGATGTTCTTGAATATGGCCGGTGGCCAGCTCGGCGAATAGCGGGCGCTCCGAGGGCTAGCGTTGGTGCTGGTCCAGCACGTCCTTCATAGCGGGCAGGTCCATGAACTCTACGGTGGCTCGTGCTGACTGGGCACCCAGCTCAGGGTCCGCACCGGCCTCGAGTAGTTGTTGGACCAGGCCTTTGTCCTGCAGGAATACCGCGCAGGTCAGTGCGGACTGACCCCGCTGATTCGTGGCGTTGACATCCGCACCGCGTTCCAGCAGGGCGCTGACCACCTCGGGCTGGTTGCGGTAGGTCGCCAGAATCAGGAACGTATCACCATTGGCATTGGCGAGATTGACCGGGATCCCTTGATCAATCGCCGAAGACAGCATCTGGACTTTCCCCTCGCGAGCCGCATCGAACAGCGTATGCAGAAACTCGATCTGCTCGTCACTCAACTGGGGTTCGGGACCGGAATGTTCCGGGGTCGGTGTTGCAGAATCAGCCATGGTCCCACTCTAGAACACCCTGCCGGTGGCTTGAAGTCGCCCGTAGACCGATGATCTCTCCCAGCGTGTTTTTTCAGACCACAAAGTCGCTAAAGTGGAGGTGGTAACTTTTTGATTCATCCGACACAGTTCTGAGGGGACAACACACACGCATGAGCGGTTCCTCCACATCTCCAGGCCAACCCGCACCGCGCCACGGCACCAATCAAGGGTCGCTGTGGGGAGGGCGATTCTCCGGTGGCCCCAACCAAGCCGTGGCAGCGCTGAGTAAATCCACCGACTTCGACTGGCGACTGGCCCGCTACGATATCGCCGGTTCGCGTGCCCACGCCCGCGTGTTGTACCGTAGCGGGTTGCTCACCGAGGACGAACTTGCCGGGATGCTCGAGGCCCTGGACACGCTGGAAGCCGATGTGCTTTCTGAAAAATTTCAGCCAGCCGAGACTGATGAAGACGTTCATGGTGCCCTGGAACGTGGACTGTTAGAACGCGCCGGCGAAGAACTGGGTGGAAAACTGCGAGCCGGTCGGTCGCGCAACGACCAAATTGCGACCATGGGCAGAATGTACCTACGTGATCATGCCCGCATCATCGGTGGCCGGTTACAGACGGTCGTGCAAGCATTGGTTGATCAGGCAGAGTCCCACCCCTACGCGCCCATGCCGGGGCGTACTCACCTGCAGCACGCCCAACCGGTGTTGCTGTCCCACCACCTTTTGGCCCACGCCTGGGCGATGCTACGCGATCTGCAACGTCTGCAAGACTGGGATGTTCGCGCCGCGGTATCGCCCTATGGCTCCGGCGCACTGGCCGGGTCGACCCTGGGATTGGACCCCAATAGGGTTGCCACAGAGTTGGGATTTGATTCCGCGGTGTTCAATTCCATTGATGGTACCGCTGCTCGGGATATTTTCGCTGAATTCCTCTGGATCGTGGCCATGATCGGCATCGACCTCTCCCGAATCTCCGAAGAAGTGATCTTCTGGGCGACGAAAGAAGCCAATTTCGCCACCTTAGCTGATACTTTCTCGACCGGCTCGTCCATCATGCCACAGAAGAAGAACCCCGACGTCGCTGAACTCGCCCGGGGTAAATCCGGACGGTTCATTGGTGATCTCACCGGCCTGTTGACCACGCTCAAAGGTCTGCCGTTGGCCTACAACCGGGACCTGCAGGAAGATAAAGAGCCCGTCTTTGACGCCGTGGACAACCTGGAAATCTTGTTGCCGGCGGTCTCTGGCATGATTGCTACCTTGGAATTCAATACCGAGAAGATGGCCGAACTGGCCCCGGAAGGTTTCGCGCTGGCCACCGATATCGCCGAATGGCTGGTCCGACGGGGCGTACCGTTCCGGGTTGCTCACGAGTTGTCTGGCGAAGCCGTCAAAATCGCCGAACGACGCGGAGTGGAACTCTGGGATCTCACCGATGAGGAGTTTGCCTCCGTCTCCGTACACCTCACTCCCGCAGTGCGGGAGGTGTTGACGACCCACGGTTCCCTCAGCGCCCGCAACGCCCAGGGCGGAACCGCCCCGGAGGCGGTGGCTCAACAGCTGGAAGAATTCAAAGCACAATTACATCGTGTCCGTGACTTCATCGACTCCAACCCCACCGGCCTGCTGTAGTCCAGTGCCGGTGAAACAGGTGACATATGCACGTTGATCAGTCCTGCTCCGACGCCCACGATCACCTTCCTGAAACCTACCGGGATGAACTCGCCCGGGAACAACGCTATGTTGAGCAGCTCTACGCTCGGCTTGACCAGCTACGCGCTGAAAAGCGGGAACAACTAGCCCGGGTGCGTAAATCCGGCGCGCAAGGATCCTTGCAAAACCAATCCGAGCGTGATGCCTTTGCCACCCAGTACGAGGACCGGATCGCTCAACTCGACGCCGTCGAAGATCGCCTGGTATTCGGCCGGCTTGACACCGAGAACGAGGACCCACGCTATATCGGACGGATCGGTCTGAGCTCGGCGGATCACTCCAGGCTACTGATCGACTGGCGCGCCCCGGAATCAGCTGCGTTCTACCAGGCCACCGCGCAGAACCGTGGGACGGTTCAACGACGCCGTCACCTGTTGATGTCACGCCGACGGGTCGTGGGCTTTGATGATGACGTGCTTGATGCAGATCTGGTCGATGAAGATATCCAGTATCGTTCCTCGGCATTGCTGAGTGCGGTCACCGCCCGGCGCACCGGGCGCATGGGCGTTATTGTGGCGACCATTCAAGCTGAACAAGATGAGATCATCCGGTCCCCACTGTCCGGCGTCTTGGTGGTTCAGGGAGGCCCCGGGACCGGCAAGACGGCCGTGGCTCTGCACCGGGCTGCGTATTTGCTGTACACCCACCGGCAACGCTTGGAGTCCTCCGGCGTCCTATTGGTGGGCCCCTCGGAAGCGTTCATGAATTACATTGACCAGGTGTTACCTTCCCTGGGCGAAAACGGTGTGGTGATGAGTTCTCTGGCGGAGCTGTATCCCGGGCTTAAAGCCGTTGCCGAAACCTCTCGGGACGTGGCTCGCATCAAAGGACGTGCGGTGATGGCTGACGTGATGCGCCACGCGGTCCAGGCCCGGCAACGCCGGATCACTACCCCGCGTGAGTTGAAGGTTGAAACCATTACGCTGACCCTGACACCCCAGGTCGTCGACGCTGCGCTGAAGAAAGCACGCCATTCCGGACTGGCCCACAACCAAGCCCGAGAAGTCTTCGTCAACGAGGTCGTCGACGCTCTGAGCGATCAGATGATCGCCGAACTTGCCGCCGGGTCCGCAGGCAAGAACGAGGCCGACCGGTCCTATGTGCCCACCGAAATCCGCCAGTCTGTGGATGTGCGGCGCATCCTGAACATGTGTTGGATGCCGTTGAGCCCAGAAAAAGTTCTCGACGAGTTACTGTCCACCCCGCGCCTACTCGTCGATGCGGCTTATATGCTCGACAACCACGAGCTACTGGCGTTGCTCCGTGAGCCCCACGCGCCTTTTACGGTCTCTGATGTGCCACTCTTGGATGAACTGGCTGAACTGCTCGGGGCGGTGGACGCCACTACCCGCGCGGTACAGCGCGCCGAGCAACGTCAGTACGAACGTGACCTCGCCAATGCTGAAGCAACGTTGGAGAATGTGCACCAGAGCCTGGAAGACCTCGGAGTCGATGGTGTCGTGACTGCCGAGGCCCTGGCCCGGTCACAAGGACCTCAGCACGTCCGGCGTAGCGCTGCTGAGCACGCTATCACCGATCGGGGCTGGACCTACGGGCACGTCATTGTGGATGAAGGTCAAGAATTGACCCCGATGCAGTGGCGGGTGCTGTTCCGCCGATGCCCGATCAAGTCTTTCACCATCGTTGGCGATATTGCGCAGTCCTCCAACGCCGACACCACCACGTGGCGGCAACGTCTGGAGCCCTTCGCGGATCAGGTGACCCGCGAGATGGAACTGAGCGTGAACTACCGAACACCGGCCACCATTGCCGACTTGGCCGCCGAAGTTGCCACCCGTCACGGGGCGAACATCTCCACTCCGAAAGCGCTTCGCGCCGGTGAGGACCGTCCACGTATTGATGTTGTTGGTGTCGGTGATCGAGACAGGCATCTGCATGAGGTGATTAATCGGTTGGCCACCGACCTGCCCGCGGCACTGATCGCCGTCGTGGTGCCCGACGCACTCATTGACACGACCGGTCAGAACTTGTCGTCGGCCTTTCCTGAGCGCATCTGGTGGGGACAAGGACTCCGTCACGACCGGGATCTGGTCCTGGTGACAGCCTATGAATCCAAGGGACTCGAATACGACGCCGTGGTGATCGTCGAGCCCCAACAGATTGTGGCCGAAGCCGAGGGCTCGATCGGTGACCTCTACGTGGCCATGACCCGAGCCACCCAAATTCTACGGATGATCACCACCGACGATCCCGAGGAGCTTCCCGCACCATTGGAACAACACTGTCACGCCGTTGAAACAGCCTGAGCCTAACTACTCCAAGCACTGACTGTGGGGAAGATGCACCAGAGTCCAGATAGAAACTGGTATGTTGTGGTGTGTGACTACTCCAGGTGAAATTTCCGTGCCACAAGCCAATGATCCGTCCTTTGACAATATTTGGCAGGAGCTGAAGTGGCGAGGACTGGCACATGTCAGTACCGATGAACAAGCGCTGGAAAAGGTGCTTGCTGGAGAACCCATCACCTACTATTGTGGCTTCGACCCGACAGCAGCGTCGCTTCATCTTGGGCACCTGGTTCAACTGCTGGTGATGCGCCGACTGCAGCTGGCGGGACACAAACCCCTGGCGCTGGTCGGAGGATTCACCGGCCTGATCGGAGACCCGCGACAAACCACAGAACGGACTCTGAACGATAAGACCCTCGTGGCCGAGTGGGTCAATTCTCTGCAAGACCAGGTGTCGAACTATCTGGAGTTCGACGCCGGAGACAATGCCGCCACCATGGTGAACAACCTGGACTGGACCGGGCAGCTTTCGGCCCTGGATTTCTTACGCGATATTGGTAAGTTCTTCCGCGTGGGAACCATGATCAAAAAAGAGATCGTAGCCAACAGACTCGAATCTGAAGAAGGCATCTCCTACACCGAGTTCTCCTACCAGATCTTGCAGGGCTACGACTTTCTGGAGCTCTACCGTCGTTACGGTTGCGTGCTACAAACCGGTGGTTCTGACCAGTGGGGAAACCTCACCTCCGGAACCGAGTTGGTCCGCAAAGTTGAAGGTCAACATGTCCACGCCTTCGGGACTCCGTTGATCACCAACGCGGACGGCACCAAATTCGGTAAATCTGAAGGCAATGCGATCTGGCTCGATCCTGAGATGTGTTCGCCCTACACCTTCTACCAGTTCTGGCTCAATACCGCCGATGCAGACGTGATCGACCGGTTGAAAGTCTTCACGTTCCTCACCCGGGATCAGATTGCAGACTATGAGACGAAGGTCAAAGAGCAACCACATTTGCGTGAGGCCCAGAAAATTTTGGCATGGTTGGTGACTAGTCTGGTGCACGGCGAAGAACAAACCCGACAGGTCATTGACGCTTCGGCTGCGCTCTTCGGCCGCGGCGAATTGGCTCAAATTGACGAGCAGACCTTAGCTGCGGCAGGTGCCGAACTACCACAGCCGGAGCCAGGAGCCCTGGACTCTTCCGCGCTCACCATAGTTGACTTGCTCGTTGCTACAGGCCTGGAAAAATCCAGGTCCTCGGCACGGCGAACCGTCAGCGATGGTGGCGCCTCCGTCAATAACGAGAAAATTCCCGACCCCGAAGAGCAGTTTGGGGCCGAAAAGGCCCTGCATGGGAAGTACCTCTTCGTGCGTCGAGGCAAGAAGAATCTAGCCTTCGTGGACCTCAGCGCGCTCTAGGGCGAAAGAACCAGCTGACTAGCCCCAACGCGAGAGCGGGGTCACAGAAAATAGTTTTCGCGCACACCGTCGCTATCAGCCTAAAATCGGCGGAATCATGCGGTAGAACCCGACGGTTCCGCCGATTTTGTTTTTTGCACGAGGTGTGTGTAAAGTATTCATTGCTGTCAGAGACCAAGCCCGCTGAACGAGCGGCCAAGAAGAGACAGCATCGAGAACAGAATTTGCAACGCAGAGAGATCATCTGCTAAGCTACGAATCCGGTTCTCTTCCACGTTGGGTTCGAATTCGCTTCTGAAAATCAGGTGAAGATCTGATTTGACGAGGTGAACATCGAGTGACTATCGTGGAAATCCTGAGAAATGGGAAGTTGAAAACCTCTTCTTCTGTTTCTACGAACGGTTGTTTGATAACTCGATAGTGTGCCAAGTTTGTTGATGCCAAATTTTTTTGTTTGGTTGCCATGGCCTCTTTTTTGCCTCGTTGGTTTTGGGGTTGTGGTTTGGCCAGTGGTGGGTTTTTCCGGCCTGCCTTTTGATCGTTCTTTCTGGGGCGTGACTTCATTTTTGTTG